>NZ_JARXAB010000074.1 GCF_029866045.1 Ramlibacter sp.
GAGGTGATCGGCACGCCCGAGCTGCTGGCGCGGGGGAAGGCGTACGAGGGCTGATCGATTCGACCTGATCCCAAGAGGGGCGAACGCTTTGTTTTCCGAGATTTACGGGTTTAGATTCCGTAATTCACGCTTGCATTTTCCGTAATTTACGGCGAAATGATCGCTTGACCTCGCGGCCCCCTTACCAGCTGGCCAATACCAGCCATGTACTGCCGGGATGCAGTCCAATTTGAGTTCTATCTGCTGATCAAGCTGGGCGTGTTGCCCTACATCAGCCGCGCCCGCCGCAGGCCGTCGCCAGCAGATCCCTGGCAGCCGCCGCGTCCAGCGTGGCAGGCCGGCCCGCCCAGGCAACGAACTGGTCGGGGCGCACCAGCACCAGCGAGGCGTCATAGCGCGCCGCTTCTGCGCCCGAATCGGCCTCCAACACAGTGAGCGGGATGCCCTCGGATGCCGCAGCGTCGCGGAAGGCCTGAACCGCCGCCGCCTCCGCGCCGATCGCCAGGAGTGTGAAGCCAGCGCCCAGCCCCTCATACACGTTGCGCCCGGGCGCCATGTCGGCCGGTGCCAGGTGATGGCCGGCGCGGGCTTCAAAGCGGTGCGAGCCTTTGGCACTGCAGGAGGCATCACCACCGCCCTGACGGGTCACCACCGGTGATCCCTCATAGTGCGGCTCGAAGGAGTTGACCTCACCGACGGCGCCCGTCGCGCGGTCTGACCAGGCGGCCTCGAATGCGGCGGCGTCGCGCGCCGGATCGTATGCAGCCAGAAAATCGCGGTCGACCTCGATCGACTTGGCGATGAAGTCACGAATGGTCGAATCGAACACCGGCCGGCGCTCGGCGTCGTAGGAGTCGAGCAAGTCCTTGCCGCCCCACCCCTGCAGCGTCGCCGCCAGCTTCCAGCCGAGGTTGCGCGCATCCTCCAGGCCCGAGTTCACGCCGTAACCGCCATAGGGCGGGTGGCTGTGGGCCGCGTCGCCCGCAATGAAAAACCGACCAGCCCGGTAGCGATCGGCCAACATGAAGCGCAAGTCCCAAAAGCCGATGTAATCGAAGGCGATGTCGAACGACTCGCCCACCGCTTCATGCACATAGGCCGTGAAGTCAAAGTTGTCTCGGGTTGTACCTGCTGGCACCGGTGCATGGAAGAACCAGGTGTTACCCAGATCGACGCGACCAAAGAACTTCCAATAGCCCTTGAGCTCCGGATGCAGCACGTTGAAGAAAGACTTGCCGGGGTAGCGCTCGAGCAGCCGGTGCAGCCCCTGCGAGCGAAAGACCAGCAGCACCATCATGCGGTCGTGGTCCGTGCGGTGCTGCACGATGCCCGCCTGGTCGCGCACCATCGAACGTGCGCCATCGCAGCCCACCACATAGCGCGCGCGCAAGCGACGCTCGCCCTCCCCGTTGCGGCCTGCAATGCGCAACTCCACGCCCTCGGCATCTTGTGAGCAATGCTGGACATCCCAGCCAAAGTGGGTGGTGACCGCAGGGAGCGCGGCCGCGCGCTCACGCATCACCGCCTCCGTGGCGTACTGCGGCAGCCGCTCGTTGGCGGTGTAGTAGTAGGGCTTGACCAACTCGCGCTGCAACCAGTTGTAGTGGTAGGTGCTGAGAAGCGTGCCGTAGGTTGTGAGCCCGCCTATGCCGTACTCTGGCGGAATGGTCCGGGCGGCGCGTAGCTGCGGTTCGGCCCCCCAAAAATGGAAGTGCTCCAGGGTGCGCTGCGTGAGGTTCTGGCCTTTGGGAATGGGCTGGGGCTGCGCGTACCGCTCGACCACGGTGCAGCGCACCCCACGTTGCCCGAGCTCGATGGCCAGGCCCATGCCGACGGGGCCTCCCCCCACGATGGCGACGTCGGTGTCCCAGCCATCGACCGCTGTCTGGTTTTCGCTCATGGCTTCACCCTTGCTTGACGACCTGCACTCAATCGTTGGTTCGCAAACCGTTCTTCTGAATCAGTTGGCTCCACAGCGCAAACTCGCGCCGGTTCAACGCCGCGAATTCATCGGGAGAACTCAGAGCGGGGTCGTACCCCTTCTCCGACAGGCTCTCGCGGATGGCGGCGTTGCCGACCACGGTGCGCAAAGCCCGGTTGAGCCGGTCGATGATGGGCCGAGGGGTGCCAGCAGGCGCATACATGCCGACCCAGATCGACAAGTTGACGTCTGGGTAGCCCGACCGCTCCACCGTCGGCACATTCGGGAACAGCGGGGACGGCTGCTTGCCGGTTTGAGCCAATGCGCGGAGTCGGCCCGAGGCAATGTGCGTCCGTGCGGATTCAACGGGGCCGATCAGCAGGGTTGAACTGTTTTGCATCACGTCCATGACCGCAACGTTCATCCCGTTGGCCGGGATGTGCCGCATATTGGTGCCGATCGCCTCCTGCAATGCCAGGGTGTAGAGGTGCGTGGTCGAGCCCACCCCCGGCGTGCTGTAGGTGGCGCCATCACCCCGCTTGCGCAGGTAGTCGACCAACTGAGGGAACGTGGTGGCGGGCACGGAGGGGTTGACCAGCACCATCATCTGGCCCGTGGCGATCTGGCCAATCGGCGCAAAGTCGGTGATCGGGTCGTAGGGTGCTTTGCGCGAGGCTGGGGTGATCACGTGCGTATTGAGCGCCATCATCACCGTGTAGCCGTCGGCAGGCGCCTTGGCCACAAACGACGTGCCGATGATGCTGGCCGCGCCGGCCTTGTTCTCCACCACGATGGGCTGGCCCAGATCGGTCGCCAGTTCATTGGAGATAAGCCGCGCGATCATGTCGGCACTGGCGCCAGGCGTATAGGGCACGATGATCTTGACCGGCCGCGCCGGGAACGGCGCCTGCGCATGGGCAACGCCCGAAAAAAGCGCCGTGCCAAAGAGGGCGCCCATCAAGGCCCGAGAAAGGCCAACGGTAAACCTGAATTTCATGATGCGTCTCCTGCTGGTGAATGGTGGGGTTAGTGCGTCTTCAGATCTGAGGTGCGACTCTCCTGCCAGGCGACAAAGCCATTGGCAGTTCCCGTCCCCGCTTCGGAGCGGTAACAGGGCTGATAGTCGATCACGCCGCCGGACAGCGTGGTGGGAAACAGGGCGCCGGCCGCAGCGATCCAGTTTTTGAGTTCACTCGAGCCCGATTGCAGCCAGGTTTCCGGGATACCGGCGAGCGCATTGCCGTCGCGGTGGGCAATGGCGTCCATCACCCGCGCGTCGAGCGACTCGTCGATCACGAAATGCGACATGCCACCGGAGCCGATGACCGCCACGCGCGCGTCCGAGTCCCAGGCGGCGAGACTCTCGCCGAACACGCGCCCCAGGTCGAAGCAGCGGCGTGCCGTGGGCTGATTGGGCGGGAAGAAGGTGTTGGTGATCACGGGAACATGGGGCACCACCCGGTCTCTCATGATCTGGCGATAGACAAAGCCAAACGCATGGCCAATGCCGCTGTGCCAATGGTGCTCGTGGCGTGGCAGCTCCTTGGCGCGGGTGATGTCGAAGCCCTGGGCCACGGCGTCGCCAATCAAGCGGTTGGCCAGCTCAGGGTGCCCCGGGTACTCGGTGTAGGTGCTGGGCTTGTGCCCCCACTCGGCAGCGTGAATGCCAGGCGCATGAAGGGGGATTTGCGCCTCGGTCGAGGGCTGGTTCCACACCGTCGGGCCGTTGAACACGGTAAACGCCGGCATCAGCGCCTCGGTGAACAGCTCTTGCTGGTCGTTGCCGAAGATCACCACCACATCTGGGCGGGCCGCTTCGAAGATGTCGGCCATGCGCTCCACCGCGGCGCGGCAAGCCGCGTGGCGGCGGGTGCGCTCCTCCAGCGAGCTTTGAGCAGCCAGACCTTCACCCTGGCGCAGCGTCACCAGCTCGTCAAAGCTGTACTTGCTTCCCCGAAAACTATGTGCAGGGTTGGCGCGGTCGGCTTTCACCCGCAGCAGCCACTGCTCGGGCGTGGTCGAAAGCGTGGGACCGTGTGTGGTCCACAGGCCCAGAACGATGCGCGCCATGTCAGAGGCCGAGTGATGCGGGCAGGCGGAAGACCCGACGCGCGTTGTCCTCGAAGATGGCTTGCTTGTCGGCTGCGCTCAGCCAGTCAAAGCCCTCGATCACCGGGCGGATGTCGTCACGGGTGCGGCCGGTGGCGGGGTCGACGGTCGAACCCACGCCCGGGCACTCGGCGCCAAACAGGCAACGATCCACGCCGACGGTCTTGATCAACAGGCGCAGCGATTCTTCCGAATAAAGCACGGTGTCGTAGTACATATTCCGCATCCGCTCGAGGAAGTCGTAGCCCTTGCGCGAGGCCGAGGATTGGAAGCGGCCAATTTGATAAGGAATGGCGCCACCGCCATGCGACACCACAATCTTGAGCGTGGGGAAGTCCTTGAACACGTCCGAGTCCACCAGGCCAAGCACGGCAATGCTTTCCTCGTTGATGAAGTGCAGCGTGTAAGGCGTGCGCTCAGATTGCGAAGACGCAGCATGAATGTGCGCCGGCAGGTCCAGCTCGCACAGCTTTTCGTACAGCGGGTACCAGTAGCGATCACCCAGCGGGGGCGCCTCGGTACCGCTGTTCTCGTAGGGGTCTGGGTTGAGCAGGCAGCCGTGGAACCCCAGGGTCTTGACCGCACGTTCGAGCTCCGGCAACACCTTTTCGATCGGGTCCCCCGCCACCTGGGGCAAGCCGGCAATGCCGAAAAAGCGCTGGGGCAAGAGCTTCACCGTGCGGGCGATGAGGTTGTTTGTCTCCTCGGTGTACCAGTGCACCAGCCGGCCCGGCTTGAAGGAATGCATCATCTGAAAGGGGCGCGGCGAGATCAGCTGGATGTCGGTCTTCACGCGGTCCAGCATGTCGAGATGGCCGCAAGGCGCCATTTCTTTCTTGTTCGCGTAGAACAGGATGTCTTCGTCAGACACCGGGGGCATGCGACGCCCGTGCTCGCCGCGATGCGAAATGATGCTGGACTTGAAGGCGCCGAGTTCAGGTGGCGGGCTCACATGGCCGTGGCAGTCAATGATCATTTTTAGTGTCTCCTTCAAATCGGGTAGGGCTGGCCGAGCATGGCTTCGCGGAAGCGCTGCTGCCCGCCCGGGCTCGAAACCCAGGAATCGAGTTTCGCGTACTGCATGCGGGTGTCAAATTCGCTTTGACCCGGGAACATGTGCAGCGTATCCGACATTTCACAGGACCAATGGACTGTAGGAACAATGCGGCGCAGGCAGGTGGCCGAATAGTTCTCGAGCAGCGTGGAGTCACCCTCTTTGAGGTAGCGCGTGATGGTAGCGGCCATCACACGCACGTCACCCACCGCCGAGTTGAGGCCCTTGGCGCCGCTCGGCGGCACGATGTGGGCCGCGTCCCCCGCGATGCACAGCTTTCCGTACTGCATCTCCGTGCAGATGAAGCCGCGCAGGCGGGCCACGCTCTTTTCGATGATCGGTCCACGATTGAATCGATTGGACGTTCCGTCCACGAAGCGGCGATCGAGTTCGTCCCAAATCGCCTCATCGTCCATTTGGTCGACCTTGAAGTCGGGCGCCACTTGCAGGTACAGGCGAGAAATCTTGTCTGATCGCGCCGAGGCGATGGCCATGCCTCGCCGGCTGTGGGCAAAGCCTCGCAGCGCGGGGTTTGGCGCGGCCTCTGCGAGGATGCCGAACCACGAAAACGGGTATTCACGCAGAAACGAGGCAGCGTCGGCGCCGGGAATGTGCGCGCGGCTCACGCCACGGAAGCCATCACAGCCCGCGATGAAGTCGCAGTGTAGGGCCTTGGCCACGCCGCCTTCAGAAAAGTGGATCACCGGGTTGCCGGTGATGTCTTCGAACCGGTCGACCTGAGCCTCAAAGTGGATCGGCAGGCCGTCACCCTCGCGCAAGCGGATCAAATCCTCGACGATCTTGGCCTGGCCGTAGGTGGTGAGGTGGCGGCCGTTCTCGTCCACCGTGGACACCCGGTGACAAACGCCGTCCCAACGCAGTTGAACATCCTTGTTTGGCATGCCCTCCCGCAGAAGGCGCTCGCCGGCACCCACCGCGATCAGCGTGTCCACCGTTCCCTTTTCCAGCACGCCAGCGCGCACGCGCGACAGCACATAGGCGCGGCTGCGGCGCTCGAGAATGACGGAATCGATGCCTTCTAACTGCAGCATGCGGGCCAGCAGCAGCCCGGCCGGCCCTGCGCCCACGATCCCGACCCGGGTCCTGATATTTGTGCTTGTCACCTTGTCTGTCTCCGTGTCGCGCCAAGCCACACCTGCTGGGTGGCTTTGTAGGTACGCCAGAGAGTCTGGCAGGGCCGGTGTGCTGGGGCCAATGAAAAAACATTTGGCCTCTTGTCAATTCGGTTAATACACTCTGGGAAATACCCCCTGAAGCAAGCGGCAAAAGAGACATGGCAATCAATTTACGACGCCTGCGCGCCTTCGTCACCGTGGCCGAAACGCGCAGCGTGACCCTGGCCGCCCAGCGCATGCACCTCACCCCCCCGGCCGTCACCAAGGGCGTGCGCGAACTCGAGGTCGAGCTCGGGGTTGAGCTTTTCCGTCGCACCGCCTCGGGCATGTTCCTGACCTCGTCAGGGGAGGCCTACCACCTCCATGCGCGCAAGGCGCTCGCCGAGCTGGAGCGCGGTCGCGAGGAGGTGCGGCTGATCACCGGCGGCGCGGGCGGCCGTGTGCGTCTGGGCGCCACTTCAGAAACCACGATGCATGTGCTTCCTATTGCACTCGGCCGCCTCATTGAGCAGCGGCCGCAGATGGAGGTGTCCATGGCCGGCAGCGTGTTTGACACGCTGGTTTCCGAGGTGCGCACCGGCAAGATCGACTTCTTTTTGGGCGTGGTGCCGCCCGATGGCCTGAGCAGCGACCTCGTCGCCGAGCCGCTCTATGCCGACGAGGTGCAGGTGATCGCGCGTTGCGGCCACCCCCTCGCGCGGCGGAAAAAGCTGGGGCTCGCGGACCTGGCGCCCTACCGCTGGGCGCTGAGTGTCTCGCGTGGCCCGATTGACCGGCTGCTGCGTGCCAGCTATGAGCAGCAGGGCCTGGACTTCCCCGAGAACAGCATCGTGATCATGCCGCTCACCCCCATGCGGTCCATCCTCTCTCATTCGAACCTGATCGCGGCCGCGACGCGCGTGCGCATGATGGAGGAGACAGTACTCGGCCAACTGGTCGCGCTCCCGCTCAAACTGCCGGAGACGCGGCATGTGGTGAGCATCGTGCGCGGGCGCGAGGACTACCTCTCGCCGTGGGCCAAGGAATTGATCGCGCTGCTGCGAGAGGTGGCGGCAGAAAGCAATGTGGCCGTTTGATTCACGGCGGGCTGGCTCATGTCCCCACTGAACGCAGGCGCCGAACCCATGGGGTGATCGGTAGACCCGGCGTGCCCACCCAGCGTGCGCACCCGAGGTGCACGAGCGGCGTTCTGGTCAAGGGGCAGGCCTGCGGGGGTTAGAATTTTTTGATGACTCCTCCCCTGCCCCGCCTTCTCACGGCAGCCTGGCTGCTGGCCCTTGCAACAGCCTCGGTCGCTGAGGTCGACGAGCTGGCCCTGGGCAAGGCCCGGGGCTATCCAGCGGCTCCCAGCTTGGGGCAGGCAGGCAGTGACGAACACATCGTCTGGACCAATAGCGGGGGTTACGAGAAGTTTTTCTCCTACCGGACCATCCGTGCCGGGGTTGCGGCGCCCCTGCCTAAAGCGGCCAACCCCCTTGCGGTCACCTACGAATTTCAAGGCAAGTCGGCGACCCTGCAGGACTACCTCGATCGCAGACGGGTCACCAGTCTCTTGATCCTCAAGGACGGCATCGTCCAGCACGAGCACTACCAGTACGAGAGGAACGAGCGGCACCGGTTCAACTCGGCGTCCATGGGCAAATCGGTGCTCGGGCTGTTGGTCGGCTTCGCGATTGAGGAAGGGGCGATCACCTCGGTGGACGATCCAGTGGTGCGTTACCTCCCGGCAGTCAAAGGAAGCGTGTTCGAAAAGCTCACGATCCGCCATCTGCTGACCATGTCGACCGGGCTGACCTGGTCGGAGGGCACAGCATCCGGCGCCCTCTATCGGCAGATGCTCGAGGCCATGGAAAAAACTGGCGGCATGGAAGTGGTTTTGGGATTCAAGAGCCTGCCGCCACGGGCCGAGCCAGGCACCTCATTCTTTTATTCCTCGCTCGACTCTGAATTGCTCGGACGGGTTCTTGCGGCGGCCGTGCGCAAAAGCGTCTCGGCCTACTTCGAGGAAAAGCTCTGGACGCCCATGGGGGCCGGTGCAGATGCGGTCTGGTACACCGACCGCGCCAATGTGGAAAGAACCCACTGCTGCGTCGGCGCCACCAGCCGCGACTTTGCGCGACTCGGCGCCCTGCTGGCGAACAGGGGAAGTTGGAACGGTCGCCAGGTGGTACCTGCCCGCTGGCTAGAGGAAATGACCACCCTTCACGGCAAGCACCTGGAAAAAGTGGCCATCGACCGCGAGCCCCGGATGGGGTACGGGTACCACATCTGGCTGATGCGCGAGAACCAGCTTGCGCTGCGCGGGCACCGCGGGCAAGTGATCTACATTGACCAGAAGAACAAGATCGTTCTGGTGCAAACCGCGGTCTACGGCCCCAGCCGCAACGCCATGACCAACTTCGCCGAGCTTGACGCCCTGTGGGAGGGGGTTCTTGCCTCGCTGGCGGGGACGGACAAGGCGCGCTGAATGGGGGCGTGGGCTGCCGCGCACGGAGCAGTTCGAGGGGTATCGGCCAAAAACCTAGGGCCACCGCCAGTAACCCCCACCCCAATGGGGACTGTCAATTTATTTTGACAGTCGCGTTAGTTGACATCTAAGCTGGCAAGGCAATCGTCTGTGATTGCAGGCCTACGCGCCTTCCTTCCACCCACCGGAGACGATCGCCATGACCACTCAGAACGCAAATTTCCCCAAGGCCGGAACCAAGACCATCGAGGACATCGGCGTGAGGTTCGTCACCGCCCATGTCGGCAAGATCTATCTGCTGTTACTCATGACCACTGTGGTCGTTGTGGCCTTCAAAGAGCAGCTGATTTGAGCGGCCATTGAGGTGCCGGTGAGGCAGCGGAGTCACTGTCAATCGTGATGGGTCCGAGCCTCACTGAGACTGCGCAGGTCAAGATGAATTCAATGCTGGGTCCAGCCCAGCGAATTCAAGCGCGTATCGACAACTCCTCGACCCTAGCCGCCGGTCTTTTGGGTCGACCGTAGTCCGACCCCATTCCGCGAGCCGCTCTAGGCATGAGCTCTAGGGCAGGCACTCACGATGAAATTCCAACGCGACCGTTTTGCAGTCAGCCAGGGGCAACCGTCGCCGTCGTAAAAATAGTTTCCAAGCGTTAATTCCCGCACGCTCAGGCCTCGATAGAGGCTGGGGCGTGCAGGGTACTCAAGGGATCTTTTTTTCATGGCGCTTCCCCTCGCTCGCACTGTCTGGCTGACCGGCGCCACGTCTGGATTCGGGAAGGCCGGTATCACGACATTTGTAGAGCGTGGCAACAAGCTCCCCTACCTGCGGAGTCCTTCATGACCCAAGCCAGCTCTATCTCCCCTGCGACGCGGCGCGCCGGGCTTTCGATCGAGGCAGAGGCCTATCTGCTGGGCATCGTGTCGGTGGCGGCCTTTGCCTTGACGCTTCCCTGCGCCAAAGCGCTCGCTGGGCACCTGAGTGCCGTACAAATCGGGCTTTTTCGGTCGGTGCTCGCCGCGCTCGTAGCGGTGCCTGTGGTGTTTTTTGCCCGCTCGGCGCGCCCTAACGCCTCCCAAATCAAACGCCTGTTCTTGATGTCACTCGGCGTGGTCTATGGATTCCCCATCCTGACCGCGCTAGGCATGCAGCATGTACCCGTGGGGCATGGCGGCGTGGTGCTGGCGGCGCTTCCGCTGGCCACCGCCATCTTCGGCACTCTCATCACCAAAGACCGCCCGCCCGCGTTGTTCTGGGTCGCCTCGGTGGCGGGCTTTGTGTCCGTCGCCGTGTTTGCGGCCTTGCGCAGCGACTTCAGTGGCGGCTTCTACCTGGGCGACCTGGCCTTGCTCGGCGCGGTCGTCCTTGCCGGCTTCGGCTACGCCCAGGGCGGCGCGCTATCCAAAGAAATGAAGGGCTGGGAGGTGATGTGTTGGGCCCTGGTGCTCAACCTGCCCATCTTGTTGCCCCTGTCGCTGTGGGAATTCCAGCCGGCCCAGTTCGCCACCTTTGGGTCTGTGCAATGGGGTGCGCTGGCGTTTCTTGCCTTGGTCAATTCCCTGCTGGGGTTCTTCTCCTGGAACCGGGCGCTCGCGCTGGGCGGAATCCAGCGGATCAGCCAACTGCAGCTTTTGCAGCCGTTCTTCACCTATGGCTACTCCATCGTTTTGATGGGGGAACGGTTTGATCCTCTGGCCCTGGGGATCTGCGCGGCTGTGGTTGGCTTGGTGGTTCTGTCCAAGCAAGCCTTGATCAAGCGGTGACACACGTGGGGCCTTCAGAGCCCCACTGGCTCGGCAGCGCCACCAAGCAAGAGGGCCCCTCTTGCGGGGCCCTCACCTTGAATTCAAAGGGGGAAAAACTGGAGGCGCAAGCCGGAGTCGAACCGACCTAAACGGATTTGCAATCCGCTGCATAACCGCTTTGCTATTGCGCCGGTATGCCTGGAGACAAAAAGGGAAGCATGGGCTTCC
>NZ_JARXAB010000105.1 GCF_029866045.1 Ramlibacter sp.
CCTGTGCCTGGGCCTGGCCGGGTGCGGTGCCAGCCTGGCCCAGGTTGCAGATGCCCAGGTCGGCGGCACCTTCCTGCACGGCGTGCAGCACGGCGCTGGAGAGGTGTTCCTGCAGATCGATCTTGATCTGGCTGTGCAGCCGGGCAAAGGCGCCCAGGTCTTCCGGCAAAAACTGGAAGATGGCCGAGATGTTGGCGTGCATGCGTACATGGCCGCGCACGCCATCGGCGTATTCGCTGAGCTCGCCCTGCATCCGCTCCAGGCCGAACAGCACGGTGCGCGCGTGGTGCAGCAGGCTTTCGCCCGCGGGCGTCAACGTCACGCCGCGGCTGTGGCGGTACAGCAGGGGTGTGTCCACGGCGGTTTCCAGATCCGACAGGCGCTTGCTGACAGCCGACGCCGCAATGAACTCGCGCTCGGCTGCCCGGCCGATGCTGCCCAGCTCGCACACAGCCACAAACAGCTGCAGCGAGGTCAGGTCAATGCGGCGCGCAAAACTGCGCTCGGAGCTTTTCATGGAGTGCCTAGACTTCTTGTTCGGCGAGGGTTGCTCATTTTCAGCTGTATTTCATTACGCTGTCATCGTGAAACGCGATGGCCGATGTCGCTCAGGGGTGTTTCGCTGGCACCGGTGGGGCGTTGAAAAGGGTGTTTTCAACGCGATTTTTGGCCAAAAGAGCCGCCAGTCCAGGTATCTATTGCACCTGTTGCTATCAAATAAATAGCGTTTTGCGTCTGTGCGCAGGCGTTGCGGCCCGGAGCGGGGCGCAGGTCGCGCCAGCACTGTTGGGGCCAGCTCGGCGATCACGCGTCCCGGGCTGCCACGAGGGCTGGCATGGCGCCCTGCCCAAGGGGCAGGTAGTCACCGCACGGCGACCGGCTGCGCCACGCCGATCAGCACGCCATCACGCCATGACGCCATGACGCCATCACGCCGCGAGGGTGCCCCCGTGCTCCGGCACGCTGGCATGCCAGCGCAGCTCATGCTCGATACGCTGGCGCAAGTGGTCGGCCGCGCCCATTTCCCCGTGGACCACATACACCCTGTCGGGGGCGTGCCCCATGCTGCGCAGCCATGCGATCAGCTGGTTGCCGTCGGCATGCGCCGATGCCGACGACAGCTTGACCACTTCAGCGCTCACGCCCACGTCCTGCCCGTGGATGCGGAGGGTTTTCTCGCCGTCGGCCAGACGGGCTCCGCGCGTGCCCGGTGCCTGGTGGCCGGTCAGGATGATCATGTTGCGGTGATCGCCGGAGTGCAGGGCCAGGTGGTGCAGCACGCGCCCGCCGGTGGCCATGCCGCTGGCCGCCAGGATCACCATCGGCCCGTGCAGGCGCGCCAACCCCTTGGATTGCTCCGGCGTCTGCACCATGGTGGCGCCGTGTTCCATGGCATCGACTTCGCGCGCATTGAGCCGGTGTTCGCCCAGGTGGTGCTGGTACAGGCCGGTGGTGCTCACGGCCATGGGGCTGTCCAGAAACACCTTCAGCGACTTGGGCACCGCCCCTTGCGCCTTCAGCAGCCCGATGGCGTGCAGCACCATCTGCGCGCGGCCCACGGCAAACACCGGCACCACCGCCACGCCGCCGCGGCCTGCCAGGCGCTGCAGGGCAGGGCCCAGCTCTTCCAGCAGGTTGTCGGCAGGGTGCTGGCGGTCTCCATAGGTCGATTCGATCAGTACCGTGTCGGCCACGGGTGGCGCGTCGGGCGGGTTCATCAGCAAGTCATCTGGCCGGCCCAGGTCGCCCGAGAAAAGAATGCGCCGCCCGCCCACTTCCAGCAGCACGCTGGCCGCACCCAGGATGTGCCCGGCGGGCGAGAAAGTGGCGCGCCAGCCGGGCAGGGGCTCAAATGCGGCGTTCATGCTGTGCACCTTGAACTGGCGCATGCAGTGCAGTGCATCGAGCCGTGTGTATAGCGGCAGGGCAGGGCTGTGGCTGCTGAGCTGGTGGCGGTTGAGGAAGGCGGCGTCTTCCTCTTGCAGGTGGCCGCTGTCGGGCAGCAGGATGGCGCACAGGTCGCGCGTGGCGGGCGTGGTGTGGATGGCATGGGTGTAGCCATCGCGCGCCAGCAGCGGCAGGTAACCGCTGTGGTCCAGGTGGGCGTGAGTCAGCAGCACCGCATCGATCTGCCCGGGCGTGACCGGCAGGGGCTGCCAGTTGCGCAGGCGCAGCTGCTTGTAGCCCTGGAACAGCCCGCAGTCCACCAGCAGGCACTTGCCGTTGTGCCGCACCAGGTACTTGGAGCCGGTGACCGTGCCCGAGCCACCGAGAAAAGTGATGTTGACGTCCATGTCTGATCCTTGGCTGAAGCCGCCGCCGGCCATGCGCTGCGTTGATGAATCATCCTACTGCGCGGGGGCCGCAACGCCGGGGGGGAGCCGGGGTTTCTTGCTCCAGGTCAAGGTTGGTTGGCGATGGGTGCCATCAAGCTGCCACGTGGGCGGCCCCTCCACACGCGCCACAAAAGAAAACCGCCCGGGCCAGTGCGGCGGCGGGCGGTTTTGTGGGCACGGGCCTGCCAGGCCCTGCGCGTGGTCAGCTGAAGAAGTTCTTCAGCCGGTCCGTCCAGCTCTCGCCGCTGGGCGAATGGCGCGCGCCACCCTTCTTGAGCGACTCTTCCAGCTCGCGCAGCAGCTTGCGCTGGTGCTCGGTCAGCTTGACGGGCGTCTCGACCGCAATGTGGCAGTACAGGTCGCCAGGGTAGCTCGCACGCACGCCCTTGACGCCCTTGCCACGCAGGCGGAACTGCTTGCCGGCCTGCGTGCCCTCGGGGATGTCGATGGCGGCCTTGCCCTGCAGCGTGGGCACCTCGATCTCGCCGCCCAGTGCGGCGGTGATGAAGCTCACCGGCACCTGGCAGTGCAGGTCGTCACCGTCGCGCTCAAAGATGTCGTGCTTCTTGAGGCGAATTTCGATGTAGAGGTCGCCCGGCGGGCCGCCGTTGGTGCCCGGCTCGCCGTTGCCGGCGCTGCGAATGCGCATGCCGCCGTCGATGCCGGCGGGGATCTTCACCTCCAGCGTTTTTTGGCGCTTGAGCTTGCCCGCGCCTTGGCAGGCAGGGCAGGGCTCGGGGATGATCTTGCCGCTGCCGCGGCATTGCGGGCAGGTTTGTTGCACGCTGAAAAAGCCCTGGCGCATCTGCACCACGCCCTGACCTTGGCAGCCCGCGCAGGTTTTGGCCTGGGTGCCAGGCTTGGCGCCGGAGCCTTTGCAGGGGGCGCAGTTGTCCCAGGTGGGGATGCGGATCTGGGCGTCCTTGCCGGTGGCCGCCTCTTCCAGGGTGATTTCCATCGCGTAGGACAGGTCGCTGCCGCGAAAGACCTGTCGCCCGCCACCGCCGCCCCGGCCGCCGCGGCCCTGGCCGAAGATGTCGCCGAAGATGTCGCCAAAGGCGTCGGCGAAGCCACCGCCGCCTTCGCCACCGCCCGGGCCACCGCGCATGTTCGGGTCGACGCCGGCGTGCCCGTACTGGTCGTAGGCGGCACGCTTTTCGGCGTCGGAGAGCATCTCGTAGGCTTCCTTGCCCTCCTTGAACTTGGCTTCCGCGTCCTTGGAGGCCTCCCCCTGGTTGCGGTCAGGGTGGTGCTTCATCGCAAGCTTGCGATAGGCCTTCTTGATCTCCTCGTCAGAGGCGTTCTTGGGCACGCCCAGGACTTCGTAGTAATCGCGTTTGCTAGCCATGTTCTTTCGTTCGCCTGGTGGCAGGCCGAGCCTTCAGCAAAAAAGCCGCGCGGACCGGTGGCGGGGCGTGAAGCCCTCGCCAACAGGTCGCACGCGGCGCGGTGGCAGGCAGTGAATGCGTGCCAGCCCGGGGGCGCAGGTCCTGGTGTCTCCGGGTTCAGCCTTTCTTGACTTCCTTGACCTCAGCGTCGACCACATTGTCGTCGTTCGGCTTGGCCGAGGCCTGCGCACCGGCGTCTCCGCCCGGTGCGGCACCGGCCGCGCCCGCTGCGCCGGCGGCAGCCTGCTGGGCCTGTTGGTCGGCGTACATCTTCTCGCCGAGCTTTTGGCTCACGGTCATGAGCTCATTGGTCTTGGACTCGATCGCGTCCTTGTCCTCGCCCTTGAGTGCCTCGTCCAGGGACTTGATGGCGGCTTCGATGGAGTCCTTCTCCCCGGCTTCGAGCTTGTCGCCGTAGTCGGTGAGACTCTTGCGCACGCTGTGGACCATGGCCTCGCCCTGGTTGCGGGCCTGCACGATCTCGAGCTTTTTCTTGTCTTCGGCGGCATTGAGCTCGGCGTCCTTGACCATCTTCTGGATCTCGTCTTCCGAGAGGCCCGAGTTGGCCTTGATGGTGATCTTGTTTTCCTTGCCGGTGCCCTTGTCCTTGGCGCTCACATGCAAGATGCCGTTGGCGTCAATGTCGAAGGCCACTTCGATCTGCGGCATGCCGCGCGGGGAGGGCGGGATGCCCTCGAGGTTGAACTCGCCCAGGCCCTTGTTGCCCGCGGCCATCTCGCGCTCGCCCTGGTAGACCTTGATGGTCACCGCCGGCTGGTTGTCGTCGGCGGTGGAGAAGGTCTGCGCGAACTTGGTCGGGATGGTGGTGTTCTTGGCAATCATTTTGGTCATGACGCCACCCAGGGTCTCGATGCCCAGGGACAGGGGGGTCACGTCCAACAGCAGCACGTCGGTGCGGTCGCCGCCGAGCACCTGGCCCTGGATGGCAGCGCCCACGGCCACGGCTTCGTCGGGGTTGACGTCCTTGCGCGGCTCCTTGCCGAAGAACTCTTTGACCTTCTCCTGCACCTTGGGCATCCGGGTCATGCCGCCCACAAGAATCACGTCATGGATGTCGCCCACCGACACGCCGGCGTCCTTGATGGCGGTGCGGCAGGGGGCGATGGTGCGCTCGATCAGCTCGTCGACCAGGCTCTCGAGCTTGGCGCGGGACAGCTTGATGTTCAGGTGCTTGGGGCCGGTGGCGTCGGCGGTGATGTAGGGCAGGTTGATGTCGGTCTGGGCACCGTTGGACAGCTCGATCTTGGCCTTCTCGGCCGATTCCTTCAGGCGCTGCAGGGCGAGCACGTCCTTGGACAGGTCGACGCCCTGCTCTTTCTTGAACTCAGCAATGATGAAGTCGATGATGCGCTGGTCGAAGTCTTCGCCGCCCAGGAAGGTGTCGCCGTTGGTGGACAGCACCTCGAACTGCTTTTCGCCGTCGACGTCGGCGATCTCGATGATGGACACGTCAAAAGTGCCGCCACCGAGGTCATACACGGCAATTTTGCGGTCGCCCTTTTCCTGCTTGTCCAGACCAAAGGCCAGGGCTGCGGCGGTGGGCTCGTTGATGATGCGCTTGACTTCCAGACCGGCAATGCGGCCGGCGTCTTTGGTGGCCTGGCGCTGAGCATCATTGAAGTAGGCCGGCACCGTGATCACGGCCTCGGTCACCGCCTCGCCCAGGTAGTCCTCGGCGGTCTTCTTCATCTTGCGCAGCACCTCGGCGCTGATCTGCGGCGGCGCCATCTTCTTGCCGCGCACGGCCACCCAGGCGTCACCGTTGTCGGCCTTGGCGATCTCGTAGGGCATGAGGTGGATGTCCTTCTGGACTTCCTTTTCCTCGAACTTGCGGCCGATCAAGCGCTTGACCGCGTACAGGGTATTCCGCGCGTTGGTGACCGCCTGGCGCTTGGCCGAGGCACCCACCAGAATCTCGCCGTCCTCTTGGTAGGCCACGATGGAGGGCGTGGTGCGCGCGCCTTCACTGTTTTCAATGACGCGGGGGGTGTTGCCCTCCATGACCGAGACGCACGAGTTGGTCGTGCCCAGGTCGATGCCGATGATTTTTCCCATGATTTCTCCTGTTCTGTCGGCCCGCCGGAGGGCGGGCGCAAGGCTCGAATTGGTAAGCAGGTGCGGGCGGGAGCCCGTCTTTCAAGGCCTCAAGGCGTCAAGGCCTCAACGCCTGCAGGCCAGGGGCCGCTTCAGCCCTGGGCCACGGTGACCAAGGCGGGACGCAGCACCCGCTCAGCAATCAGGTAGCCCTTTTGCAGTACGGCCACCACGGTGCCCGCGTCCTGCTGGCTGCCCTCGGGCCGGGGCACCACCGAGATGGCCTGGTGCTGGTGGGGGTCGAACTTGGCGCCGCCCTCGGGGTTGATTTCGAGCACCTTGTTGCGCTCCAGCGCGCTCTTGAGCTGGCGCAAGGTGGCCTCGGCCCCCTCGCGGATCTGCGCCGGGCTGGCATCGTGGATGGCCAGGCCCGCCTGCAGGCTGTCGCAGACCGGCAGCAGGCTTTCGGCAAACGATTCGATCGCGAACCTGCGGGCCTTGGCCATGTCCTCATCCGCCCGGCGGCGGGTGTTTTGCATGTCGGCCTGGGCTCGCAGGAACTGCTCAGCCAGTTCGGCGTTCTTGGCTTTGAGCTCGGCCAGTTGAGCCTGGACTTCGGCCAGGGCACCGGCCGCAATGGCGTCGAGGGGCAGGTCGTTTTCCTGGGCGGCGTGTGTCGGTTTGTCGGACATGGGCGGGCAGGGGAAGCAATGGAATGAGTCGGCAGATGGGGGCTGCCGAGCCGGGTTCAAGGGGCGTTTGTTTGCGGCCGCGGATGGTGCGCGCCGCGGCAGATCCAGCGGACCCGGCGGACGCTTGGCCGCGCCGGGCGCCTGGTTTACTCGACGGCCAGCAATTCGACCGCGAACTCCAAAGTGGCGTTCGGGGGAATCACGCCGCCGGCACCGCGTGCGCCATAGCCGAGCTCCGGGGGGATGAGCAGGGTGCGCTGGCCTCCGACTTTCATGCCAGCCACGCCCTCGTCCCAGCCGCGGATCACCATGCCGGCGCCCAGATCGAAGGCGAAGGGGTCGTTGCGGTCCAGGCTGGAGTCGAACTTGGCACCGCGCTCGCCATCTTTGGAAAGCCAGCCGGTGTAGTGCACGGTGACGTACTGGCCGGGCTGGGCCTCGTCACCTTCGCCGATCACGGTGTCGTGGTATTGCAGGCCGGAAGGGGTGGTGTTCATGTCGATGTTCCTTGCAAAACCGACCAGTGTAGCGGCCCGCCCAGGGCCACTGGGCGTCACTTCCCGGCCATCACTGATAGACCTTGCGCAGCAGGCGGGCCAAGGTTTGTCGTTCTGCCGCCGACAGCTTGCCTGAGGCCTCGTCGTCGGCCTCATGGGCCAGTGTGGTGGCCTGGTCCACTAGGCCCTGGCCGCTGGCCGTCAGGTGCAAGCCCATGGCGCGGCCGTCGGTGGGGTGGGGCCGTCGCTCGATCAGCCCGCGGTCCTGCAGTTGTTTGATCAGCACCACCAGATTGGGCGACTGGATGTCGAGCAACTGGCACAACTGGCTGGAGGTGATGCCCGGATTGCTGCCGGCCAGGGCCAGCACGGTGAAGTCCACCGGCCGCAGTGCCAGGGGCGCCATGCGCCGCACGAAGTTGGCCAAGATGACCAGCGAGGCGCGCCGGGCGCTGTAGCCCAGGAAGGCCTCGATCACCTGGGTGTCGATCCCCTCGCTGGTGGTGACGTCGGCGTTGCTGCCGTTTCTGGGTTCCGTCACGAGGCGGTTGTCCGTTCAGCGGCCATTGCCGGTTGGGGCATGCCCTGGCCGAGGCGGTCTTCGATGATGCGCACCCGCATGTCGAACTCCGGCACGATCCAGGCACCCAGCGCATCGAGCGGCTCCTGCCAGCGTGCGGTGTCGCCGCCTGGCGCGCCCGCCAGCCGGGTGCCGGCCCAGGCCAGCAGGGCGACCGCGCAAGCGCGCAGGAAGTCGTCGGCCACCCAGGCGGGCAGGTCGATGCGGGCCGGAGCGGCCTGCGTGATGCGACGGGCGATGTCGACCAGCACCGCAAAGCGCTGCCGCTCGGCCGGCTCTGCGCCCAGACCGTCCAGGGCGGCAGACAGTGCTGCGCCCCCATCGGGCATCACCTTGCGCTGCAGGAGGTCGAGCGCCTGGATCTCATTGGTGCCTTCGTAGATCATGGCCACGCGCGCATCGCGCACGATCTGCTCGATGCCCCACTCGCGCACATAGCCGTGGCCGCCAAAGACTTGCAGGCAGGCGCTGGCGCCGGCGAAACCTTGCTCGGTGAAGGCCGCTTTCATGATGGGCGTGGCCAATGCGCACCAGCTCGCGGCGGCCTCGCGCCGCGCGGCGTCGGGGTGGCTGCGTGCCACCTCCAGCGCGAGCGCGGTGTGGTAGGCCAACACGCGCCCGCAGTCGATCCAGGCCCGCTGGGTCGAGAGGATGCGGCGCACCGCAGGGTGGTCGGCGATGAGGCTGGTGTCTTTCGCGCCGGGCGCGCGCATCTGGCGGCGCTCTAACGAGTAAGCCGTGGCGCGCTGGTGGGCGGCCTCGAGCAGTCCGATGCCCTGCAGGGCCACGTGCAGGCGGGCGGCGTTCATCATGATGAACATGGCGCCCAAGCCCTTGCCCGGCTCGCCGACCAGCCAGCCCGTTGCGGCTTCGAAGCTCATGACGCAGGTGGGGCTGCCGTGCAGACCCATCTTCTCCTCGATGCGGTCGCAGTAAGCGCCATTGCGCGCGCCGATGCCATCGCCTGCGGGCAAGAACTTGGGCACGACGAAGAGCGACAAGCCCTTGGGGCCGGGCGGCGCGTCGGGCAGGCGGGCCAGCACCAGGTGAATGATGTTGTCGGTGAGGTCGTGCTCGCCGCCAGAGATGAAGATCTTGCCGCCGTCCAGGCGATGTGTGGCCCCATCGGGCCCGGGCAGCGGGGTGGCCTTGGTGCGCACCAGGCCCAGGTCGCTGCCCGCGTGCGGCTCGGTCAGGCACATGGTAGCCAGCCACTCGCCTGTGGCCAGACGCGGCAGGAACAGGCCGCGCACGGTGGCGTCGCCGTGGTGCTTGAGTGTTTCGTAGGCGCCGGTCAGCAGGCCCGGGGCCATGGTCCAGCCGTGGTTGGCGGCGCTCAACATCTCGTAGAGCGCCATCTCCAGCATCACCGGCAGGCCCTGGCCGCCATCTTCCTCGGCGTGCGCGAGCGCGGGCCAGCCGGCTTGCCAGAAGGACTGATAGGCGGCCCGGAAGCCCGGCGGCATGGCGACCTGGCCAGCCTCGAATCGGGCACCGACCTCGTCGCCAACCCGAGTCAGCGGTGCGATCACGCCGCCGACAAATTCGGCTGCGCCTTCGAGCACTTGGCGCTGCAGGTCTGCGTCATAGGCGGTGTGCGGCGGCAGTGCGGCGAGGACGGCGGGCGCATGCAGCACCTCGGTGAGGACATGGCCGAGGGCGCCAGCGTCGGGGCGGTGGTCGAGGGACATCGGATGCCTGCGGTGGAAAGTCTGTGTCGGAAAGCCTTGAGGGGCGGACTCGCTGCTTCAGCGCGGCGCCATGCGTAAGGCGCCGTCGAGGCGGATCACCTCGCCATTGAGGTGCACATTGGTGGCGATGTGGCAGGCCAGCTCGGCGAACTCAGAGGGCTTGCCCAGGCGCGGCGGAAAAGGAATGGACGCGGCCAGCGACTGCTGCACCGCCTCGGGCAGCTCGTTCATCAGCGGCGTGGCAAAGAGACCTGGGGCGATGGTGCACACGCGGATGCCATGTTGGGCGAGGTCGCGCGCCATGGGCAGGGTCATGCCCACCAGGCCCGCCTTCGAGGCGCTATAGGCCTCCTGACCCACCTGGCCGTCGAAGGCGGCGACCGAGGCGGTAAAGAGGATCACGCCGCGCTCGCCGTCGTCTAGCGGGCTCTGGGCGGCGCATTGCGCGGCGAACAGGCGCGCCATGTTGTAGCCGCCGATCAGGTTGACGTTCACCACGCGGGCGAAGTCGGCCAGCGGCGCGGCGCTGCCATCGCGCTGCACGATGCGCTTGGCGCTGCCGATGCCGGCCACGTTCATCAAGAGGCGCGCTGGGCCATGCGCGGCGGCCGCCTGGGCGATGGCTGCGGAGGCACTGGCCTCGTCGGTGATGTCGCAGGGACAGGCGATGCCACCGATTTCGCTGGCCACCCGCTGGGCGCCTTCTGCATTGCGGTCGAACACCGCCACCTTGGCGCCGCGTGCGGCCAGCAGGCGGGCGGTGGCCTCGCCGAGGCCGGAGGCGCCGCCGGTGACGATGGCGGCTTGTCCTTGAATGTTCATGCGGAACTTCCCTTCTTTTGGGGGGTGGCGATATGGGGCGCGGTGCCGGCATGCAGGGCTTCAACCAGGGCGGCGCGATGCTTGAGCACGGCGCGTTGGTTCAGCGATCCCTTGTCGGTGATCTCGCCTTTGTCCATGCTAGGCGCATCGGTCAGGAGCAGGGCACGGGCCACGCGGGTGGCGCTGCCGGTGGCCTGCTCTGACAGGCGCGTCACCAGGTCCTGCAGCCAGGCCTTCACCGGCGCGCTGGCGGCCACGTCCTCCATCGAGGCAGACTCGGGCAGGCCCGCGAGTTGGCGAAGGGCCGGTGTGGCCACCATCAAGGCGCCGATCTCGTTCAAGTTGAGGCCGGTGATCACCGCGTCTTGCACATAGGGCGCGCCGGCGCCGATGATCTTGCCGCGCAGCGGGCCCACGCTCACAAAGGTGCCGGTGGCCAGCTTGAAGTCTTCGGCGATGCGGCCGTCGAACTTCAGGCCCAGGTGCTTGTCGTTCTCGTCGATCCACAGCACCGCGTCGCCGGTGCAGAAAAAGCCTTCCTCGTCGAAGGATTCGGCGGTGGCCTCCGTGTTGCGCCAGTAGCCGGGGGTGATGTTGGGGCCCTTGTAGCGGATCTCTTCCTTGTCGCCCATCTTCACCAGTTTGAGTTCCATCCCGGCCGAGGGCAGACCCACATGGCCAGCCAGTGAATGCGGGTTGGTCACGAAAAGGGCGAACGGCGCGGATTCGGTCATGCCGAGGCCTGCCGTCATCGGGATGCGCTCGCCGTATTCGCGGTCGGCGTGGGCGTAAAGCGCGTCCTGTACGGGCTGCGACAGCGCTGCGCCGGCGTACATCGTGGAGCGCAGGCGAGAAAAGAACTTGCGGCGCAGCAAGTCGTCGGTATCCATGGCCCGGGCCAGGGCTTCGTAGCCCACCGGCACGTTGAAGTACCAGGTGGGCGCGATCTCGCGCAGGTTGCGCAGCGTCTCGCCAATGAGCGCCGGAGTCGGCTTGCCTTCGTCAATGTAGAAGGAGCCGCCGTGGGCCACGCACATGAAGAAGTCGTGGTTGCCGCCGGCGGTGTGGTTCCAGGGCAGCCAGTCCACCAGCACCGGCGGGGTCTCGAAGGTCGACTTCATGGACTGCGCCAGCTGCTGCTGGTTGGCGCAGATCATCCGCTGGGTGTTGATCACCGCCTTGGGCAGCTTGGTCGAGCCACTGGTGAAGAGGAACTTCACGATGGTGTCTGGACCCGTGGCCGCCATCGCCGCATCTACCGCGGGGGTGGGCTCGGTGGCCAGAAGCGCCGCCAACGGGGTGATGGCGTGGCCGCGGGTGCTGGCTGCGTCGTTGGCGTTGTCCAGAATGACCTCAATGCCGGCATCCACCAAGGCCTCGATCGGTGCCTGGAAACGCTGCCAGTCGGCGGCGAACACCAGCCCGGGAGTCAGGGTGTTCAGCACATGACGCAGCTTGTCGTAGTCCTTGCTCACAAGTGAATAGGCCGGTGAGACGGGGCAGAAGGCGATGCCGGCGTACATGGCGCCCAGCGCCAACAGCGCGTGCGAGAGGCTGTTCTCGCTCAAGATAACCAGGGGCCGTTCGGCGCTCAGGCCGCGATCGAGCAGGGCCTGGCCGATGCGGCGCGCGCTGTCCAGCGCTTGCGCGAAGGTGATGTGACGCCATTGGCCACCCAGGGCCGGGTCGCGCTGGGCAAAGAGGGTCTGGTCGGGCTTGGTGCTTGCCCAGCGGACCAGGTGGTCAGTCATGCGCGGCGGGTAGTCGCCCAGCGGCGCGTCGGCCACGACATAGGTGTGGCCGCCTTCGGTGCGCACCCGGGCGCGGTCCACGCCGAAGGTGTAGGGGCGAAAGACGGGGGCTTGTGCCTTGTCCATGCTGCTTTGCTCCTTCAGGCCTTGACCTTGGGGCCCGTGCCGTCCAAGAAGGCCCGGACCCGAGCCTTGGCCTCGGGCGCGGCTTGGGCAATGCCCGCCAGCAGGGACTCGGTGAGGAAGCCGTGATCGGCCGGCTGCTCGGCGATGCGGGGCAGGCCGTTGATCAGGGCGTAGTTGGTCATGGGCGCGTTTTGGGCGATGCGCTCGGCCAATTCAATCGCCTTGGCCAGGGCCTCGCCAGCGGGCACGTGGTACTGGGCCATCCCGATGGACACGCCTTCGGCGGCCTTGTAGACGCGGCCGGTGAGCATCATGTCGAGCATGCGGTGGGCGCCAATGAGCTTGGGCACGCGCACCGAACCGCCGCCGCCTACGAAGATACCGCGGCTGCCTTCGGGCAGGGCGAAGAAGGTGCTGTCGTCTGCCACTCGGATGTGGCAGGCGGTGGCCAGCTCCAGGCCGCCGCCGACCACCGCGCCGTGTAGCGCGGCGACCACCGGCCGGCGGCCCTGCTCGATGTCACGCAGCACGTAGTACCAGGAACGGGAGTGGTGCAGGCCCTCGGCCGCATCGCGGTCCTTGAGCTCGCCCAGATCGAGGCCGGCGCAGAAATGGTCGCCCTCGCCGTGCAGCACCACCGCGTGCACGGTCTCGGGCAATTCGTCAAAGCGCTGCGCAATGGCAGCGATCAGGCCGTCGTTGATGGCGTTACGCTTTTTGGGGCGGCACAGACGAACGATGGCGATGGCGCCGCGGATGTCGACCTGAACTTCGTCCAGACTGGGGATAACGTGGGGGAGGCGGGCCATGGGTTCCTGCTATAAAGCTATAAAACATATCTAGTTTAGGAAGTCGGGCCCCTTGCCGGCTCAGTAAAAACCCTGAGGAGATCTGCCATGGACCACAAGAACCTCATTGCCATCGACATCCACACTCATGCCGAGGTGAGTTGCTGGAACCCCTTTGACAACTATGGGGAGGAGTACGAAC
>NZ_JARXAB010000140.1 GCF_029866045.1 Ramlibacter sp.
CCCCGCCCCCGCCCCCGCCCCCGTCCTCGTCCACGTCCACTTCCAAGCCGTCGTCGTCAGAAGGAACGGCGGGTTCATCCTGACCCTCACCCTCCTCACCTTCTTCATCGTCATCTTCCCCGGCGCGCACAGGAGCACGGACGGAGCCGCGCCCTGGTTCACCCACCACGCCCACCGAGGGCCAGGCAGCCTGGGGCGAGATGAGCGCTTCCCCCGACACGCCGAGCAGGGCGGCCGCTCCGGGGCCGCCAATCACCCGTTGCAGGCCAGCGTCGTGGCACATAAAGCGAAGGCGATCAGCGGGGTACTCGGGGTCCAGCGGCAGGTAGGCCCCACCGCAGGCCAGCACCGCCAACACCGACACCAGCAACTGCGGGCCGCGCGGCAGGCACACGCCCACCACCTCGCCCCGGGCCACGCCGCGCGCGCGCAGCAGGCGCGCCAGTGAAGCCACCTGCCAAACGAGCTCGGCCCGGCTGAGGCGCTGGATCTGGCCGTCCGGCCCGCCGAGCCACTCGAGTGCAGACGTCTCCGGATGACGCGACAGGCCGTGGCTGACCGCGGTCCACAGGCCGCCTTGCAGGTCGACAGGCTGCGCGCTGTCGTGAAGCTCGGCGATCCGGTCCAGGTCCGAGGGCGGCAGCAGGGACAAGGCCCCCACCGCGCCAACATGGCGGGCAAAGCGGGGCAACCAGGCGGCCAACTGCGCGGCCATTTCAGCGGCCACGGGCGCAGCCCAGGTCCTGGCTCCGAAGCGCAAACGCCAAGGTCCTGGGGTTTGCGCACCGTGATCCCGAGGGGTCGCACGAAGGCGGTCCGCCCAAGCAAGGTCCGATGGATCGGGGGACAAGGCATCCGCCGAGGGCAAAGCGTCCGCTGAAGACATGGCCCCCACGTGAGGCAATGCGTCCGCCAGCGCCGGCACCATGAGGCACACCGAGGGCGCGTCATGGCCTGCGCCCTCGGGCCAAGGCCCGATGCACACGCCCAGGGTGAGCGCCTCCGGCCCTGGCTGGCCCAGGCGCAGCCGAAGGTCTGCGGTCATGGGTCCGTCGGCGCGAGCCAGGGACAGGCACTCGGCCGCCGCCTCGCGCAGATCGGCCGCGTCTGTGTGGCGACCGACGCCCAGGAGCAGGGGCCACCAGTCGGTCACATAGGGCGCGAGTCCCTCGGCGGCCTGGGCCAGAAAGGGGTCGCGCCAGGCCAGCGCCGCCCGGGACTCGCCGGACACGGACGCCAGCCAGGCGGCGCAGCCCGCTAGCAGCACATGGCCGGGGATTGCGCAGGTGACCGGGTCACCCGGCAATGAGACCTCGAAATCAGAGGTACCGTCCGCCTCGCAAGCGCCTGGGCCGCAAGCGTCCGGCGCACCGGTCATGTCGCGGCGAGGATGCGGCAGTTCGGCCAGCGGCTCTGCCGCCAGGGCCAGGAGGCGGCTGCGCCATGCGGCCTCACCGCGGGCCAGCGCGGGTCGGGCGTCGGCCAGGCGCTGAAGCTGGCCGACGGACAGCGGCGCCAACACCTCGCCGGGCACCAGCGTGGGCAGTGGCCCGCCGTCGAGCGCCATCAGACCTTCGAGCCGCAGGGTCCCCTGACCCGTGGCCAGCCAGAGACGGTCATCCTGCTGGGCCAGCACACAACCGGGTGTCGGTGAGGCATCGACGGTCGCTTCGGCCTGCGCGGATGCCACGCGCAGCAGGCGGCCCGCGCACCACAGCTTCTGGCAGGCCAGGGGATTGGGCGTGGGGCCAAAGTCCAGGGCTCGGCACTGCGCCGCAAGTTCGGCGGCAGCCCGGCGCCAGTCCAGGGTGGCCAGAGCCGCCGGTCGGTGGTGACGGCCATGCAGACGCGGCGGGGCCGCGGGGCTGCGCAGCGCCAGGGCATTGCTCGCGAGCAGGTCCACCAGCGTGAGGAAGGAGCGAAACCCTGCCTCGTAGCAGTGGGTGTTGAGGCTGAAGGCGGTCTCGTCGGGCGACAGGTCAAAGGTCAACTCGCAGGCGATGCGGCCCGCGTCCAGCGCCGGGGTCATCTCGTGCCAGGTGACGCCATGGTGGCGGCAGCCTTCGAGCAGCGCCCAGGCTGGCGCGTTGAGCCCGCCGTGGCGGGGGAGAGGACCGTCGTGAAAGTTGAGCGCTAGACCGTGCGCACGCGCCAGCAGCGCCGGAGGCAGGCGGTGCAACCAGCCGATGGAAAACAGAACCTCGAAGTCCTCCCCCTCGAAACGCGGCACCTGCGCAAGGCCCTGCACCTGCTCGCAAGCAAGGCCCTGGTCCTGCGCCCAGGACAGCACCGCCGGGTCGGCGCTGGAGATGCACACCACCTCGTGCCCCGCCTCGAGGAAGGCCTCGGCACATCGGACGAGTAGGCTGCCGTCGCCCACGAATACGGCCCGAATCGGATTGATCATGCCCATGCCTCGTCCCATGAAAAAAATGAGAACGGGCAGATGCTAGGCAGCAGAGGCAGCTCGCATGTGCAGTGCCTTACACCTTGCGACGTCTGTGCCTCGCGTGAGCAGGACTTGCGCGATCTAGGCGCGCGCGCAGGCTCCGTCGCGCCAGTCCCTTCGGACCCCGATCGGCGTGGGGACCGGGCGCTGGCGCCTCAGAACTTCAGGTGTTCTTGGACAGGGTGATGGTCGGGAACTTGGCCGAGTAGTCCTTGGCACGCGCGGCCACTGCCACCCCAACCTGGCGTGCCACCGACTTGTACAGGCCGGCCAGTGTGCCCTCGGGTTCGGCCACCACCGTCGGCCGGCCGCCGTCGGCCTGCTCGCGGATGGCGATGTGCAGCGGCAGCGCGCCCAGGTAGGCAATGCTGCGCTCGGCGGCGTAGCGCTTCCCGCCGCCCTCGCCGAACACATGCTCGGCGTGGCCGCACTGGGCGCACACATGAACGGCCATGTTCTCCACCAGGCCGAGGATGGGAACCCCCACCTTCTCGAACATGGAGACTGCCTTGCGGGCGTCGAGCAGGGCGATGTCCTGCGGCGTGGTCACGATGACCGCACCGGTCATGGGCACCCGCTGCGAGAGCGTGAGCTGGATGTCACCGGTGCCGGGGGGCATGTCGACGATGAGGTAGTCGAGGTCATGCCACTTGGTCTGGCGCAGCAGTTGCTCCAGAGCCTGGGTGGCCATGGGACCGCGCCAGACCATGGCTTGGTCTTGGCCGACCAGGAAGCCGATGGACATGACCTGCACCCCATGCCCCATCAAAGGGTCCATGGTCTTGCCGTCTTCCGACTGGGGCCGGCCAGACAGGCCCATCATCATCGGCTGGCTCGGGCCGTAGATGTCGGCGTCGAGCAGGCCCACCTTGGCGCCCTCGGCGGCCAGGGCCAGGGCCAGGTTGGCCGAGGTGGTGGACTTGCCCACGCCGCCCTTGCCCGAGGCCACAGCGATGATGTTCTTCACGCCGGGCAGGGGCTGCAAGCCGCGCTGAACCGCATGGGGCACCACCTGCAGCTGGAAAGACACCTCCACCCCGTCGACGCCGGGCACCGTGCGGGCCGCCTGGGTCAGCACTTGGCTGATGGCCTCGTGCTGGCTGCGGGCCGGGTAGCCCAGCTCGAGCGCAAAACGGGCTCGTCCGCCCTCGAGGCGCAGGTCCCGCAGGGCCTTGGCGCCGAACTCGCGGCCGCTCAGGGGGTCTTGGGCTGCGGCCAGGGCGGCGGACAGGCTATCGAGGGAGACGGGGGTGGCCATGGTGGTCTGAGGGGTCGGAAAGGCGGTCAGTTTAACGAGGCGACATAAAATCGCGGGCTGCCTCCGAGAACACCATGACCCAGCGCAAGCTTTTTGTGACCACCGCCCTGCCCTATGCGAACGGCAAGTTCCACATCGGGCACATCATGGAATACATCCAGGCCGACATCTGGGTGCGCTTCCAGCGCATGCGGGGGCACATGGTGCACTTTGTCGGCGCCGACGACGCGCATGGCGCGCCCATCATGATCGCCGCCGAAAAAGCGGGCAAAACGCCGCAGCAGTTCGTGGGCGAGATTGCCGCTGGCCGCCAGCAATACCTCGACGGCTTCCATGTTCGTTTTGACAACTGGCACAGCACCGACAGCGCCGAGAACACCCAGCTGGCCCAGGGCATCTACAAAGACCTCAAGGCCGCAGGCCTGATCGCCACCCGGACCATCGAACAGTTCTACGACCCGGTCAAGGGCATGTTCCTGCCGGACCGCTACATCAAGGGCGAGTGCCCCACCTGCCACGCCAAAGACCAATACGGTGACAGCTGCGAGGTGTGCAGCGCGGTCTATGCGCCTACCGACCTGATCGAGCCCTACTCCACGCTCACCGGCGCCAAGCCAGAAATCCGCAGCTCCGAGCATTTCTTCTTCCAGCTGTCGAACCCGAAGGTAGTCGACTTTCTCAAAACCTGGACGCAAAGCCCCGGGCGGCTGCAGCCCGAGATGGCCAAGAAGGCCAGTGAATGGTTCGAGGCCGGCATGGCCGACTGGGACATTTCCCGTGAGTCGCCCTACTTCGGCATCGAGATTCCGGACGCGCCGGGCAAATACTTTTACGTTTGGCTCGACGCTCCGGTGGGCTACTTGGCCAGCCTGAAAAATCATTTCGACAAGGGCCAGGCGCGGGACCATTGGCACCCAGCCTCGCGCACCGCAGCTTCTTTTGATGAATTCGTGGCCGACCCGCAAGTGGAGCAGGTGCACTTCATCGGCAAAGACATCGTGTACTTCCACACCCTGTTCTGGCCGGCCATGCTGCAGTTCTCTGGCCGCAAGACGCCGGCGCAGGTGAATGTGCACGGCTTCATCACGGTGAGCGGCGAGAAGATGTCCAAGAGCCGCGGCACCGGCATCGACCCGCTCAAGTACCTCTCGTTGGGCATGAACCCCGAGTGGCTGCGTTACTACATCGCCGCCAAGCTCAATGGCCGGGTGGAAGACGTCGACTTCAACCCCGACGACTTCGTGGCCCGCGTCAATGCCGACCTGGTGGGCAAGTTCGTCAACATCGCCTCCCGCGCAGCGAAATTTATCCCTGGGGGCCAGCTCGTGGCCAACAACGCCGCCACCTTGCAGCCTGCCAAGCTGGTGGACAGCGTGGCCGCGCTCTACGAGGCGCGCGAGTACGGCAAGGCCCTGCGCGAGATCATGGCCTACGCCGACGAGGTGAACCTGCGCTTTGACAGCGCCGCGCCCTGGAAGCTGGCCAAGGAGGGCAAGGCCCTGGAGGCCGCCGCGATCGGCTCGGAGTGCGTCGAGCATTTCAAGGTGCTCGCGGCCTGCCTGAAGCCAGTATTGCCCGCCCTGGCGGCACAAGCCGAAGCCTTCTTGCAATGCGCGCCGCTCGACTGGGCCAGCGCTGCCAGCCCCTTGGGGGCAGGCCATGGGGTGGGGAGCTACCAGCACCTGATGCAGCGGGTTGATGCCAAGCTGCTCGACGCGCTCTTCGAGCCGCCTGCCGAGGCTGCACCGGCACCTGCGGCCCCTGCAGCCCCTGCAGCGCCCGAAGCGCCCGCCCTCCCCGGCGGCGAGGCGATGGCAGACACCATCACCATCGACGACTTTTCCAAAATCGACCTGCGCATCGCGCAGATCGTGGCGTGCGAAGCGGTCGAGGGCTCGACCAAACTCCTGCGCCTCACGCTCGACGTGGGCGAGGGGCGCACCCGCAACGTGTTCTCCGGCATCGCCTCGGCCTACCAGCCGCAAGACCTGGTGGGCAAGCTCACCGTGATGGTGGCCAACCTGGCCCCGCGCAAGATGAAATTCGGTGTGTCCGAAGGCATGGTGCTGGCCGCCAGCCACGGTGACGAAAAGGCCCAACCGGGCATTTATGTCCTCAACCCCTGGCCAGGCGCGCAGCCGGGCATGCGAGTGCGCTGATGAAATCCTTCCGCCTGACCATGAAGTCCGACATCAGTGGCCTCGCGCTACGTAGCGTCCGCCTCGCGGTGGCGCTGGCCAGCGCAACCGCACTGTCGGGCTGCGCGGTCATCGCCGTGGCCGACACCGCCGCCACCGTGGTGGTGGGCACCGTCGGCCTGGCGGCAGACGCCGTCATCGGCACCGCGCGCATGGTGCTGCCGGGGGATGACAAGAAGGACAAGAAGTAGCCTGAGCGCGGCGCACAATCGGGCTAGACCATGCGCCCGCCCTCCGCCTCGGTTCTTGCTCGCTTCCGCCCCCGCCTGATCGACGCCCTCTAGGGCTACAACAGCGCCCGTTTCCTCGAGGACCTGGGGGCGGACTTGGCTCGGCCCATGCTCACACTGGCGGTACTGGGCGCCATCGAGTCATTGCTGTGCGCGCGGGTGGCCGACCAGACCAGCGGCCTGCCGCCGCACGACCCAAACCAACAGCTCATGGCCCTGGGCGTGGGCCTGGTGCTGGCCTGGGGTTTGTCACTCCGGCGTGGCGCCGCGGACAAACCCTCGGCTTAGGGCAGCAAACGGGCCAGCGACGCGCTCATTGCCAGAGCCGAAGCACCGGTGCCGGCAGCGGCACCGTCACCAGTGCCGCCATCGACCGCCGTGTACCCGGTCTGCGCCGACTCTCCGCGGGCGAACTGCTGGTAGGCGCCCCGGTGGCGGGTGACTTCCACCTGGTCGCGGCGCGTCCAGCCCCAACCATCGAGCGCGTAGCTGTCGGACCGGCGAGTGACCGCATGGGCCTGGCTGGCGAAGTCCGCCGCTTCGTTGCGGGCCAGCTGCCGTGCCTCACCCGTGCCCAGGCTGGCGCGGGTCAGCGCCTGTGATGCCTGACCGAGCAAGGCGTTGGCCTCACGGATGGCGGTGTTTGTGAGGCGATAGCGGACGAACAGTTCGGTGCCGTTGGGAACGGCGCGCATCTCGCGGGCAAGTGACGCTTTCATTGCCTTCTTCAGGGTGTCCCCCTGCGCTTTCTGAGTGCCTTCGCCCTCATCGGCATCGGCCGGGAACAGGCTGTCCAGGCAGCGGTCCAGGTTGCCGCCGACCACGGTGGCCGAGAGCGTGGCTTGCGAGCCGGGACGCAGCATGCCGTATTGACGCTCGAGGGTCTTGCTGGCGGATAGATTCAGGCCGGCACTCAACTCGCGCGAGGCGCCGCCCGCCGCGGCCTGCGCAGAAGCCGTGGTGGTGGCCAGGACGCGTCGGACCTGGGTCTCGACCTCGCCGGCGGTCGACCGCTTGACGGTGGACTCGCTGCCGACTGCAGCCGCCGCCTCGACGGACAAGGCCGCCAGAGTCAGGTCGACCTTGGCGTTCAGGCTGGCGCGCCCACCGAGCGATTGCCGCTCGACGCGCTGTACCTGCTCGGGGCTCCAGGCGGCGGGATCCACCTCGCCACCGGTGATGAGCCCTCGGAGCATGGCCATGCAGCTATCTCGATCGCCGAAACGCAAGTCGAACCCCTTCTCGCGCTCGACCTGAGATTCACCCCTGAAATTGATCAGGTCCGACAGGGCCGAGAGCGTCACGCCGTGACGCACAGCCCCGCCACCTTGCACCCGCACCACATAGGCACCATCGGGCTCCAGGGACACGCGGATGCCGTTTTGCCTCTCAGCGCGCACGTCGGTGGAGGTGCTCAGGCCCGGAACGATGGGTGAGCCCACCGAGACCGTGCCGTAGACGCCCATTCGAATGTCAAACGCCTGACCCAAAACCAGGTCGCCCACCTGCCGCTCCACCGAGGTCAACGCCACCGCCTGCCGGCGCTGGCCCTCGGTGACGGACACAGCAAGCGGCGCCGCACCCGGGGAGGCTGCACCCGAGGCGGACGCCCCGGTGAAGCTACCCCGCTTGCCGCCGACCGCGCGGGTGAGGGCCCCGCGCAAGCGGGCGCTTGTCCTCTGCGGGTCGAAATCGCTGATCAGCTCGCCCAGGGGCCGCTCGTCCTTGCCCAGGGCCTGCGCTGTGCTTTGGACTTCGTTCTTGAGGAAGGCACTTTGTCGCTCCGAAGAAATGCCGAAGGCGGCGAGTCGCTTGATGATTTCGCCGGCGTAACCGCCAAACCGATCGGTGCGCGCGCCGTTGGGCCGGAATTTCGGGTCTGCGCTTTCCAGGGCCACCTGCAAGATTGCAATCTGGCGCAGGCGTCGCATCAGCGGCTTGATCTGCAGGCTTTGCTCGTCATTGGGCGTGGCCAGCGCCTGCAAGGCAGCGACCCGGTGGTGCAGGACGGGCAAACGCGAAAGCCGGTCCATTTCCAGCCCGATGGCGCGCAACTCGGACATCTCGGGCTGGGCGCTCGAGCCCGGCTCGCGTCGCAGGTGGGCCGGGCTGAAGCCGGCCAAGGCCTCCCACTGGGTGGCGATCGACGCGTTCAACTCGGCGATCCGCGCCGGGTCCCCTTTCTCGGCCTGCAACTGCTTGACGCGGGTATCGGCGAAGAGGATGTTGCGGACCAGGTCGTGGTCCTTGGCGGCAGCGGCCAGCTGGTCCGGCTTGGCCAGCCAGCTGCGGTCGGCCTGCTCATGCCCCGCGATCTTCGAGGACACCTGGCCGAGTTGCAACAGCTCGCGCTTGATTTCGGCTCGCGAAAGCGCCAGGTCCTGCTCAAAACGAACCCATGGCATCGCTGCGTCGACTGCCTCCGCCAGCGCTTCATCGACCTCCTGGCCGGTGGCAACCTCGGTGTCCTTGCCCGTCACCTCCCGGAACAACTGACACACGATGCGCGAGGCGCGCAAGGCGTGAAAGCGCTCCTCGTCGAGGGAGGACAGCAAGGTTGACTCCTGGCAGGCGCGCGCAACCGATTGCATCAGCTCGCGGCATTCCACCACTTCGGCCGTGTTGTGAAAGCCCTGGCGGATGTGCTCACGAAGCAGGCCGGCATCCAAGCCCTGCTTCTGGAGCTGGGCCAGCAGCTCGTTGACCTGTTTCTCGTCAACTGTCCCCAGCGCGGGGTCGTACAGGGACAGGCTGATCCAGGCACCGATCTGGGCGGTACGGGCAGCCACCTCCTGGGACGCGTACTTGACCAGCCAGGAGACGACGGCCTGGTTGGCCTTGACGGCGCCGAACAGGCTGACGGGCAGGCTCGCCTTGCCGCCGGCGGCATTGCGGCTGGCCATGAAAGCGTCGAGCTCATCGGCCACCATCCGAAGGTTGTGCTGGACGTCCAGATTGCGCAGAGCTTTTTGGTCGTCGGGTGCGATGGCCGCCAGCTTGAGCGCCAGCGCGTCCTCGTGCCATTCGGCGCCCTTGAACACGGTGTCGATGACCCCCGCGTCGCCGGCCGCCATGTCACTGAGCCAGCGGGTCTGGTCCGCGTGCCCGATCCGGGTGTCGAGATGTTTGATCAGCAGGTCCCGAGGGGTCGCCGGCAGACGGGCCAGTAGCGAGACCAGGCCGCTGCGTGCGTGGAGATAGTCCTGCGGCGCCAGCTTGGCCAGCGCCGACCCCATCCGCGGTGCCTCCGCCTGAAGCGCGGCCAGGTCGGTGTCGCGCGTTTCCAGCAGCGCCAGCCGCGCCCCGGTGTCCTGCAGGGCACTGTTCAGCGCTGCACGGGTCGGGGCGTCGAGTTGGCGGCACAGGGGCAAGGCCTTGCGCAGGTCCTCCCACTGGCTGCGCCGGGCCGGCAAGGCCTCACGCAAGGGCTCCCAGGTCTTGCCCTCGGTGAGCTTAGCCAGCATCTTCCCCAGGGCTGCCCGATCGGGCTCGATCTGGCCGCGGCGCTCGGCCAACAGGAAGGTGCAGTGAGTCCGGTCCGCCGCTTCCAGGTCCTGCAGCGCGGGCAGTCTGGCTTCGAGCAGGTCCAGCCGCTCCAGCCTGGCTGCGAGGTCTTGGCCGCCTGGCTGGGCCTGGCAAGCCAGGTCCAACTCACGCGAGAAGGCCAGGGCCGCGGCCTGGGAGCGCTGGCGACGGACGGCCGCTTCGTCTCCAGGGGAAAGCGCCAAAGAGGGCGAGTGGACGGACCCGGAGGCATGGGCCGCCTCGGGCGCCTGCTGCGCCAGCGCCTCGATCACGCTGGGCGACTGGCCATGCCGACGAACAGCGTCGACCAGGGCGAGGTAGACGGTGCGCGCCCGGGTTTCGAGCTGGGCCTGGGGCTGCCGCACGCCCCCGCTGGGCGCGAGGCAAGTCCGAATCGCGCGCAGGGCGTCGTCCTGCGAGGGTGCAGCCAAAAGGAAGGCGCGCGCTTCGAGCCAGCTCGGGAGCCCTTGCGGAGGAGCATCCGGGTTCAGGCGGCCTGTCATGCGATCGAAGCTCTCGTAGGGCTTGCCGTTGGCCTCGCCCTGGATCAAGGCGGCCAGGTCATCGGAGATGGCGGGGCGCGCGGCGGCGGTCGCTTGCCCCGCGCTTGAACCGGCGCGCACCTGGGCATGGAGGCGGCTGGCGGACTCCAGTTGGGACGCCTTGGGCCCGAGGAAGAAAGAACCCAAGAAGCGCCGCCACCAACTCGAGGGCGGTCTCAGCTGCGCCACTGCCTCTGCCTGCGAAGCCCGGGGGGCCTGCACAGCGGGCGTCGCACCGGTACCGGCGGACGCAGCCGCGAACTGGCCCGACCGCGGGCGGCTGGGGTCCCGGAGATGCTCGGCCCCTGCGAGGGTTCCCGGCTGCGGCCGGGGATCAGGATTGAGGGTGGGGGGAGACAGCCGTGCCTTGACGCTGGTTTGCATGGTTTAGATCCTCTGGATGCCAGCGGCTTCGAGCTCGGTGTCCGCCATGGGCCGGGGAAGCGGATCCGCCGGCGGGCGCAGGTCGAGACGCTGGAGGTTGTCGCGCCATTGCGCGGCCTGCTGGATGAACTCGATGACCGCCGTGGCGAAGCGGCTTTCGTCGAGGGACGCGATGGGGTGGATTTGCCAGAACATCAGCTCGGTGCCCGAGGGGTCGAGCGCGAAGCTCGCGCCGCCTGTCTGTGCCCCCAGAAAGTGGGCCCCCAAGCAGCGCTCGGCGATCAGCTGCGGGTGAAGGCCGGGCCAGGGCAGCAGGGGAGACCAGAGGTACAGGCGCCCGGAGCGGTCGGGTACTTCGACGACGCAGTCAACGCCGCTCGCATGGCCAATGCCGCACAGTCCCTGGTCGTCAAGCTGCAAGGACATGCGGGCCTGAGTGCCCAACTGGCGGAGCCAGCCGTTGACCAGGGTTCTTTCATCGAGGGGGTGGTGCATGGGAGCGGGTACCGGGCTCGGGCCGGCCAGAAAGTTGTGGCTCGGCATGTGTGACCGCGCCCACCCCACAGGTTCCGCCAGCCTCGGGGAAAGGCGGTGGGGCCCCGGTAGAATCAAGCGATTCAAGGGATCCCGCCATGAGCCTGCTGCAGCGCATCTTTCGTCGCCCCGACTACCACTCGGAAGTCACTTCCTTCATTGGCGACCTCAAGGCCGCCAAGCCCAATCTGGAAGCCCAGCAGCGGGCCGGCCGCGCCCTCTTGTGGGACAAGCAGGTCGACCGCGAGCTGCAGTCCGAGTGGAAAGAGGCACGCGTGCCGCAAAAGGCCTATGTCTACGGCAGCGGCGCCTGAGCCGCAGAGCGCCTGACCCTTTCCCGCTCCGTCTACCCGCCCCGCCACCGCGCCTGCGCCCGCCGATGAACGACACCGCTCCCGGCGCCCTGCCCCAGGCCGACGCACGCCTGGCGCCCGAGCCGTCCGGCCTCAGCGGTCTGTCCGCCCTGCCCGAGGTGGTCGACCAAGTCGCCCTGGCCCGCCTCTACGGCGAACCTCTTTTTGCCCTGCCCCAGGACCTGTACATCCCGCCGGACGCGCTCGAGGTCTTCCTGGAGGCCTTCGAGGGTCCGCTGGACCTGCTGCTCTACCTGATCCGCAAGCAGAATTTCAACATCCTCGACATCCCCATGGCGGGATTGACCCGTCAGTACCTGCACTACGTTGAAGAGATTCGTAGTCGCAACTTGGAGCTGGCG
>NZ_JARXAB010000171.1 GCF_029866045.1 Ramlibacter sp.
CGTGGACGTGGCGTGGGGGTGCACAGACATGTTGGGATTGCCGAAAAGAGCGGGTAGTGAACCGAATGTAAGGTGCGGCAGGTCGGCGGAGCTGTACGTCCCGGTGCGCCAGGCCCAGGGAGACCCTGTGCCCGATCGCAGTTTGGGGGCAGGCCTACAATCCCGGCCAGCGCCGTCGGCCGGCCGCCTGCCCCAAGGCAGCCCTCGCTCGCCGGCGGCTTTGCATGTCGACCCTTTTCGAACCAGGAGTTTCCGTGTTCATTTCTTCCGCCTACGCCCAAGCCGCCCCCGCCCCTGCCCCCGCCGCAGGGGGTGACATGATGTCTTCCCTCACCGGGATGCTGCCTCTGGTGCTCATGTTCGTGGTGCTGTACTTCGTCATGATCCGCCCCCAAATGAAGCGCCAGAAGGAGCACAAGGCCATGATCGAGGCCCTGGCCAAGGGTGACGAAATCGTCACTGCCGGTGGCGTGGCCGGCAAGATCTCCAAGTTGGGCGACAGCTACATCGGCCTCGAAGTGGCCGATGGCGTCGAGATCCAGCTCCAGCGCAGCGCCATCAGCCAAGTCCTGCCCAAGGGCACACTCAAGTAAGGCCCGCCGGCGCTCACGGGGCCGGTGCCCCGCGTCCGCCGCGTGTCCTGGCCGCCGCGCCGCTTTCCCCGCGCCGCCCGGCTCCGCTTCCTCGGCCCAACGCATTTGCCACCATGAACCGTTACCCCCTCTGGAAGTACCTGATCCTGGTGGTCGCCCTGCTGGTGGGCGCCCTCTACACGCTGCCCAATTTCTTCGGTGAGGCGCCGGCTGTCCAGGTCTCGGCTGGCAAGGCCACCACCCGGGTCGACACTACCACCCTGGCGCGTGTCGAGCAGGCCCTGGCCCAGGCCGGCCTCAAGCCCCACTCGATCGCGCTGGAAGGTGTCTCGGTCCGGGCGCGCATGAACAGCACCGACGACCAGCTCAAGGCCAAGGACGCCATCCAGCGCGCCCTGGTGCCTGACCCGGCCAATGCGCCCTATGTGGTCGCCCTTAACCTGATCCCGGCCTCACCGGCCTGGCTGTCGGCCATTCATGCGGCGCCCATGTACCTGGGCCTGGACCTGCGCGGCGGCGTGCACTTCATGCTCCAGGTCGACATGCAGGCCGCGCTCACCAAGCGGGCTGAGTCCTACGCTGGCGATTTGCGCACCCAGCTGCGTGAAGCCAACATCCGCCATGCCGGCATCACCCGTAACGGCCAGTCTGTCGAGGTGCGCTTCCGCGAGGCGGCGGTGATGGAGCAGGCGCTCAAGCTCGTGGCCACCCAGTTCCCCGACCTGGCCACCACCAGCGGCCCGGACGGCGCCGACTACCGCATCAGCGCCACCATCAAGGCCGAGGCGGGCCGCAAGGTGCAAGAGCAGGCGCTCAAGCAGAACATCACCACCTTGCACAACCGGATCAACGAGCTGGGCGTGGCCGAGCCGGTGATCCAGCAGCAGGGCCTCGACCGCATCGTGGTGCAGTTGCCGGGTGTGCAGGACACCGCCAAGGCCAAGGACATCCTGGGTCGCACCGCCACGCTGGAAATGCGCATGGTCGACGACAGCGCCGAGGCCCGCGCCGCCGAGCAGGGCAGCGGCCCGGTGCCCTTTGGCGCCGAGCGCTATTTCGAGCGGGATGGCCGCGCGGTCATCGTCAAGAAGCAGGTCATCCTCTCCGGCGACAGCCTGACCGATGCCCAGCCGGGCTTCGACTCGCAGACACAGCAGCCCAAGGTCGACCTCACCGTTGACGCCAAGGGCGGCCGCATCATGCGCGACACCAGCCGCGAGAACATCCGCAAGCGCATGGCCATCTTGCTGTTCGAGAAGGGCAGGGGCGAGGTGCTCACCGCACCGGTGATCCAGGGCGAGCTGGGCAACCGCTTCCAGATCTCCGGTTCGATGAGCGTGACCGAGGCCAACGACCTGGCTTTGCTGCTGCGCGCCGGTTCGCTGGCCGCGCCGATGGAGATCATCGAGGAGCTGACCATCGGCCCCAGCTTGGGTGCCGAGAACATCGCCAAGGGCTTCAACAGCGTCATTTGGGGCTTTGCCGCCATCGTCGCCTTCATGGCGATCTACTACATGCTGTTTGGCCTGTTCTCCGGCTTGGCGCTCGCGGTCAACTTGCTGCTGCTGGTGGCCATTTTGTCCATGCTGCAGGCGACGCTGACCCTGCCAGGCATGGCCGCGATGGCCCTGGCCCTGGGCATGGCGATCGACGCCAACGTGCTGATCAACGAGCGGGTGCGAGAAGAGCTGCGTCTGGGCGCTGCGCCGCAGGTGGCCATCCACGCCGGCTACGACCGCGCATGGGCCACCATCTTGGACTCCAACATCACCACCCTGATCGCCGGCCTGGCCCTGCTTGCCTTCGGCTCGGGCCCGGTGCGCGGCTTTGCGGTGGTGCACTGCATCGGCATCCTGACCTCGATGTTCTCGGCGGTGTTCTTCTCGCGTGGCCTGGTCAACCTTTGGTACGGCCGGCAGAAGAAGCTCAAGTCGGTGTCCATCGGCACCGTCTGGCGGCCCGAGGGTGACGCCGTGGCCAAGAAGGGATAAATCATGGAATTCTTTAAGATCCGGCGCGACATCCCCTTCATGCGCCATGCGGTGGTGTTCAACGTCATCTCTTTCGTCACCTTCGCCCTGGCGGTGTTCTTCCTGGTGACGCGTGGCCTGCACCTGTCGGTGGAATTCACCGGCGGTACGGTGATGCAGGTGCAGTACCCGCAGGCGGCCGAGGTCGAGCGAATTCGCCAGTCTGTCTCCAGCCTCGGCTTTGCCGAGGTGCAGGTGCAGAACTTTGGCACTGCGCGTGACGTGATGATTCGCCTGCCCGCGCAAAAAGGCGTGAGCTCGGCCCAGCAGAGTGATCAGGTGATGGCCACGCTCAAGGCCGCCGAACCGCAGGTATTGCTCAAGCGCGCGGAATTCGTCGGCCCCTCGGTCGGTGAAGAACTGGCGGCCGACGGTCTCAAGGCCCTGGCCATGGTGGTCGTGGGCATCATGGTGTATTTGGCCTTGCGCTTTGAGTGGAAGTTCGCGGTCGCAGCGATCGTCGCCAACTTGCACGACGTGGTCATCATCCTGGGCTTCTTCGCCTTCTTCCAGTGGGAGTTCTCACTGGCGGTGCTGGCGGCGGTGCTGGCCATTTTGGGTTATTCGGTCAACGAGTCGGTGGTGATCTTCGACCGGATCCGCGAGAACTTCCGCCGCTACCGCAAGATGGACACGGTGGAGATCATCGACAACGCGATCACCTCCACCATCAGCCGCACCATCATCACCCACGGTTCGACCCAGATCATGGTGTTGTCCATGTTGCTGTTTGGCGGCGCGACGCTGCACTACTTTGCGCTGGCCCTGACCATTGGCATCCTGTTCGGCATTTACTCCTCGGTGTTCGTGGCGGCTGCCATCGCGATGTGGCTGGGTATCAAGCGCGAGGATTTGATCAAGGCCGCGCCGCGCAAGGACGGGGACCCTGGGGATCCGAACGCCGGCGCGGTGGTGTGAGGCAAGCGCCCACGCGTTGATCAGGTTTCGATCAAGCCCCAAAGTAAAAATGGCCGCGTGAGCGGCCATTTTTGCTTTGAGCTTCTTGAACGCGTCAAGGGCTCATCCGAGTGTGCTGGCGCGATGTCCTTGAAGGGGGCTTAGTGCGCCACGCGGTGTTCCGTGTCGTCGCACAACTCGTCGAGCACCAAGGCGTCGGGCTCGGTGCCGAAGCTCCAATAGACCATGAGCACAATGAGCTTGAGCTCGTCGAGCGAGACCGGGTCTCCGGGCGCCGCCATCGCGCGGTCGATGGCGATCTCGCGCATGTGCGGTGGCAACACGCCAGCCGACTCGAGAAAGCTGATGAACCCCAGGCATTGCGCGCCCAGGTGGTCTTGCTCGGCGACCGAGTACACCCGCAAGCTGTGCGGCGACTGGTGCTGGGTGGGGGCGGTATCCCGTGCGCTCAAGCCAGTGGCCGAGGCCGACAGCGGTGAGGACGGGGTGTGCGCAGTGGGTGCAGAGGAGGGATCGAGGCGGATCGCCTGCGCCGCGCTGTTGAGGCCATCGAGCCAGACCAGCGCGTCGTGGATTTCCTCGGGTTCGAAGCCATGGGCGCTGAGCTTGCGACCGAGCTGTTGCAACTCGGGGCAGGCATCGCCTCGCCAGTAGTTTTCGTACACGAACACCAGCACTTCAAACATGTCCTCAATATAGCCCAGAAGTGGCGGCTGTAGGTCCTGCCCTACGCAGATGTTGCAATTCCCCGCAGGGCTCCGAGCGGGCCTGTCCTTCGGTGGGCGTCCTGCTGACCTGCCCTGGTGCTGTCTCAGTCGCGCCCCAGCCTTTGAAACAGGCCCCCTGGCAGCCGGCTCAGCTGACCCTCGAGCTCAAGCGCCAGCAGCCGCGCCTGTAGCCAGGCCGCGGGTTGGCCGGTACGTGTCAGCAGCGCGTCGAGCCCGACCGCCTCCCAGCCCAGGGCAAGGAGCACGGGGTCACTTGCTAGGGGTTCGGGTTGTGGCCGTGATCTGGGTCGTGCTGCTGTACGGGCCGGTGTCTGCGGCACGACCCAGCCCAGCTCCTCCAGCACATCCTGTGCGGTCTCCACCAGCTTGGCGCCTTGGCGGATCAGGGCGTGGCAGCCGCGGGACTGCGGTGCGTGGATGGAGCCTGGGATGGCGAAGACCTCGCGCCCCAGCTCGGCGGCCAGCCGGGCGGTGATCAGCGAGCCCGACTGCGGCGCTGCCTCCACGACCAGGGTGCCTCGGCTCATCGCCGCGATGATCCGGTTGCGGCGGGGGAAGTTTTCTCGCAACGGCGGAGTGCCCAGCGGAAACTCGGCCAGCAGCAGCCCCTGCTGGCCGATGCGTTGCGCGAGGCCCTCATGGTGCGAGGGGTAGATGCGGTCGAGGCCGGTGCCGACCACTGCCACTGTGGCCAGTGGGGCCGATTGCGGCTCTGTCGCGTCTTCTGGTGGGCGTTCGCTCGTGGCGCCAACGCCGGAGGATGGGCCGCATGTTGCGCGGGATGCCGCGCCCGCGATCGCGCCTTCATGGGCTGCGCCATCAATGCCCAGCGCCAGGCCCGAGACCACCGTCCAGCCTTGTGCGGCCAGGTGGTGTGAAAAGGCCCGCGCATTGGCCACGCCTTGGGGCGTGGCGTTGCGGCTGCCGACCACCGCCAATGTGGGCGGCCAGACCAGCGGGCCGCTGGCCAAGGGGAGGCCCTGGGCGTAGAGCAGCAGGGGCGGGTCCTCTGCGTCCAGCAGGGCCGGTGGGTAGTCGGTGTCGGCCAAGGTGATGACCCGCCGGGTCCGGCCCCGAGGCGTGACCCCTTCATCCAGCCAGGTTTGCGTGGCTGCCACCAAGGCGTCCAGGCCCGCAGGGGGACGCCGCAGGGCCCCTAACTGGCTCGGGCTGAGCGGGCCCGCCTCGCCTGCCAGCGCGGCGGACGAGGCCTCGAACACCTGCTGTGGCAGACCGAAAGCTGCGAGCAGGCGGCGCTGCTTGGCCGGGCCGAGCCCCGGGGTCAGGAGCAGCCGCAGCCAGGCGGCTAGATCCTCACCGCTCATACCCTCGTGGTCGATATCGTCGTGGTCCATGTCCCCCTCGCGTATGTCCGCACCATAGGGGGCAGTGGGGGGCCGCGCCTGCCATTTGGCGGACGGTCTGGTGCGGACAGCCTCAGGTGCAGAGCACAGGCGCTGATTCGAAGAGCCGGCCGCAGCGGCCCTGCGGTTGCGGCCGGCGGATAGGTCCGCCCGGGCCTTAACGCGGCGGTGCCAGCCGGTCGCCGACTTTCACGCCTTGCCGTGTCTCTAGCACCAGCGCGTAGGCCACATGATCGAAGGCGCGGAACACCATCAGCAGGCCGTTGCGCTCCTCGGGCAGCGCAATGACCTGCGGTTTGCCCTGCGCGTCCCGGTCGGTGATGCGCCGGCCTTCCTGGAGGATGGCCAGCACATGGCCACTGGCCAAGCCGTCGGCAGCGCCCTTGTTGAGCGCCACGACCTGGTTCTGGCCGACGGTGCTCACGGCGTCGCCATAGACCGCCAGCACCAGACCCCCAGAGATGGGGGCCTCGGGTGCGCGCGGCGCGTAGCTCACGAACTGGCGCGGGGGCATGGGCAGCAACTGGTCGCCGGCGCGCAGCTCCTGGCGGGCGCTGAGGATGTCCACCGAGGCCGGAACCGGTGGACTGGCCTGCGCGGCCTCTTCGCGGACCAGACGGGCGCGGCCCACCATTTGCACTTCCACCCCCAGTGACTGGCCGCTGATCGGGTCGCGCAGGTTGCGTGCGCCGCGCACCACCACCCAGTCCCGACCCGTGCCTGCGTCATTCCCTTCGCGCTCTGGCATGACCATGGGCGCGCTGGCTGGGCCGCGTGCGTAGGCCCTGTCGCCGCGGGTGAGAAGCACCCGACTGTCGCCGGCCCCCACGAGGCGTGGTGCCTGGGCCAGTTGCGCCTCGGAGACCACCAGGGGCTCGGCCAGGAAGGGTTCGATCAGGCCCGGGCGCAGGGTGGGCAGGGCCAGGTCGGGCAGGGCCTCACTGCGGGTCCGGGGCTCGAGCTTGACCGTGGGCGGTTCGCCCGCGGCGGCGCCCTCGCGGCCCGCCATGCGCAGGCGGGCACGGCCTCCCTCGCGGACCAGCTCCAGTTGCTGGCCCGGGTAAATGAGGTGCGGGTTGCCCACCTCCTGCATGTTCATGCCCCACAACTGCGGCCAACGCCACGGGCTCTGGAGGTACAGGCCTGCGATCGACCACAAGGTGTCGCCCCGCTTGACCACGTAGACCTCGGGCGCACCGGCCCGCAGGTCGGCCAGCGGGACCCCGGCCTCGCCGGCCTGCTGCGCCGCTGCCCGCTGGGCCGGGGTGACGGGCCAGCCCCCGCGGGGGCTGCTCGCCTGGGCCAGGGCTATTTGCGACACGCTGCCCCCCAGCAAGAGGAGGGCGGCCTGCAGGGTTCGAACGCGTAAGAAAGTATGTGCCATGAGCGGATTTTGCTGCCTCTCGGCCGCGAGGGCAACGGCCCGTGCTCGCGCCGGCGTCGATGGCGCCCGACCTGGGAGACAATGGTGGGTCGTTTGCGAGTCCTGACATGGCCCTGCTCCCCATTCTTGTCTATCCCGACCCCCGCCTTCACACCGTCGCCCAACCAGTGGCCCAGGTGGACGATGCCTTGCGCCGTTTGGTGGCCGACATGCTCGAGACCATGTACGACGCCGGCGGCATTGGCTTGGCTGCCACCCAGGTTGACCACCACCTGCGCCTGGTGGTGATCGACGTCTCCGAGGATCGCGACCAGCCGATGACCCTCATCAACCCCGAAATCGTTTGGGCCAGCGAGAGCAAAAAGCTCAACGAAGAGGGTTGCCTCTCGGTGCCCGGCATCTACGACGGCGTCGAGCGGTCGACCGCGGTCAAGGTCCGCGCGCAGGACGACCAGGGCCAGGAGCGTGTGATCGAGGCCGACGGCCTGCTGGCGGTCTGCATCCAGCACGAGATGGACCATCTCAAGGGCAAGGTTTTCGTCGAGTACCTCTCCCTCCTCAAACGCACCCGCATCCAGACCAAGCTCGCCAAGGCGCGGCGCGAAGCGCTGCGCACCTGAGACCCGGTGGATTCAGCCTCCAAGACGGTGAGTCCTTACGCGCACCCCTGCGTCAGGCTGCGTGTCGCCTTTGCCGGCACACCCGAATTCGCGCGTGTGGCCATGGCGCGCATCCACGCTGCGGGCTGCCACATCCCTCTGGTCTTGACCCAGCCCGATCGGCCCGCCGGCCGGGGCATGAAGCTGCAGGCCTCGCCGGTCAAGCAGTTCGCGCTCGATCAGGCGCTGGTCGTCGCGCAGCCGCGTAGCCTTCGGCTGGACGGCAAGTACCCCGAGGAGGCCCAGGCCGCACGGGCGGCGCTCGAGGCTGCCCGGCCCGACGTGCTGGTGGTGGCCGCCTACGGTCTCATCTTGCCCGCCTGGGTGCTGCAGCTGCCCCGCCTGGGTTGTCTCAATATCCACGCCTCGCTCCTGCCCCGCTGGCGCGGCGCCGCGCCGATTCATCGCGCCATCGAGGCCGGCGACGCCGAGACGGGCGTGGTCATCATGCAGATGGACGAGGGCCTGGACACCGGCGACATGCTGCTCACGGGCCGCCTGCCGATCACGTCTGAGGACACCACCGCGACCCTGCACGACCAACTGGCCGCGCTGGGCGGCGATCTGGTGCTCCAGGCGCTGGATCTCGCCGCCCAGGGGCAGCTCGCACCCGTGCAGCAGCCGGCTGCGGGCGTGACCTATGCGCACAAGATCGAGAAGGCCGAGGCCAGCATCGACTGGTCGCTACCCGCCGAGGTGATCGCTCGCCGGGTGCGTGCCTTCGATCCCTTTCCCGGGGCCAGCAGCGTGATGGGGGCCGAGGTGGTGAAGGTCTGGCGCGCTCAGGCTCTGGACGCACAGGCGCCCGATGCAGTGCCGGGCCAGGTGATGGCGGCCGATGGCGAGGGCGTGCGTATTGCCTGCGGGCACGGACAACTGCTCGCGACCGAGTTACAGCGCGCCGGCGGCAAGCGCCTGACCGCCGCGGACTTCCTGCGCGGTTTTGCACTCGTCTCCGGGCAGCGCCTGGGCACGGCTGGCTGAAACCGTCACACCATGGCCCCGCGCCTCTTTGACATTGCACATCCCGAATTCCGCGTGGGCATGCGGGCCATGGCGCCGCAGATGCCGGGGCTGGCGGCCTGGGGCCTGATGACTGGGGTGGCCATGGTCAAGTCGGGCTTGTCCCTGCCCGAGGTCCTGGCCATGGCGCTGCTGGTCTACGCGGGCAGCGCCCAGTTGGCAGCCCTGCCCCTGCTGGTGGCCGGCGCGCCGCCCTGGGTGGTGCTGGCTACCGGCTTTTGCGTCAACCTGCGCTTCGTGGTTTTCAGCCTGCACCTACGCCAGTACCTGATGCACCTGCCCCTGGCCCGGCGGCTGTTTTTTGGCTACCTCACGGTGGACATGTCTTACGTGTTGCTCACCCAGCGCCGACCGGAGCCTGCGAGCGATGACGCGGGGCGGCGCGCCCAGGAGGCTTTTCTGGGCGGTGCCAACGCGCTGGGTTGGGTCTGCTGGATGACGCCCTCGCTGGCAGGCATCGCGCTGGCCAATGCCATCCCCACCCATTGGGGCCTGGGCTTTGCCGGCATCCTGGCTCTCGTGGGCATCCTTTGCTCGCTGGCTAACCAGTGGCTGCGGGTGCTGGCTGGCGCGGTCGCCGCCGCCACCGCAGTGGCGGCTTACGCCCTGCCCCTGCGCATCAACATCGTGGTGGCGATCGGTGTCGCAGTGGCCGCTTGCCTGCTGATCGAGCGTCTGCCGCCGCCGCGCAAGGCCGCCCCATGATCGACGCACTGTTGGCGGGCACAGACCTGTGGACCTTGGCGACCCTCCTGGGTCTGGGGGCGGTGACCGTGCTCACGCGCTGCTTCTTTTTCATTTCGAGCCAGCCCTGGAAGCTGCCAGCCTGGGTTGCCCGCGGGCTGCAGTACGCACCCGTGGCAGCCCTGGCGGCGGTGGTTCTCCCGGAGGTGGTGATGAGTCAGGGCTACCTGGTGCCCACCTGGCAGGACGCGCGCATCTTCGGCGCTGCCGCCGGCGCCGCGGCTTATTTCCTGGCCCGACGCAGCACCTTGGCGACCATCGTCGTGGGCATGGCGGTCTACCTGCCGCTGCACTTGGGCCTGGGCTGGTAGCCCGAGGCTGCCACGGTCGGGCAGGACGCGCAGGGGTACGACCTGTGCCTGCCTAGAATCAAGGGCTGCCCCGGGGATTGCCGGGGCCTTCTCTCACCCTCACCCCATGAACATCCTCCGCTTCTCCGACCTTTGCGCCCAGGGCCAGGCCCGTGGCCAACGGGTCTTCATCCGCGCCGACCTCAACGTGCCGCAGGACGATGCCGGCCACATCACCGAAGACACCCGCATCCGCGCCTCGCTGCCCTGCATTCGCATGGCCCTCGACGCTGGCGCGGCGGTGATGGTCACCTCCCACCTGGGCCGCCCCACCGAGGGCGAGTTCAAGCCCGAAGACTCGCTGGCCCCGGTGGCCGCGCGCCTGTCAGAGCTGCTCGGACGCGAGGTGCCGCTGCGGTCCGACTGGGTTGACGGCGTTCAGGTGGCCCCTGGACAGGTGGTGCTGCTGGAAAACTGCCGGGTGAACAAGGGCGAGAAGAAGAACAACCCCGAATTGGCGCAGAAGCTGGCCGCCCTGTGCGACATCTTCGTCCACGACGCCTTCGGCACCGCGCACCGGGCCGAGGCTTCCACCTACGGTATTGCCCAGTACGCCAAGATCGCTTGCGCCGGCCCGCTGCTGTCCGCCGAGATCGACGCCATCTCCCAGGCGCTGGCCAACCCGAAGCGCCCCCTCGCTGCCATCGTGGCCGGCTCCAAGGTGTCGACCAAGCTCACCATCCTCAAGTCGCTGGCGGCCAACGTCGACCAGCTGATCGTCGGCGGCGGCATCGCCAACACTTTCATGCTGGCCGCCGGCCTGAACATCGGCAAGTCGCTCGCCGAGCCCGACTTGCTCGCTGAAGCCAAAGCGGTCATCGAGGCGATGAAGGCCCGCGGCGCCGAGGTGCCGATCCCCACCGACGTGGTGGTGGCCAAGACCATTGCGGCTGATGCGCAGGCCACCGTGAAACCCGCCACCGAGGTGGCGGACGACGACCTGATCCTCGACATCGGCCCGCAGACTGCGGCCCGTCTGGCGGCGCAACTCAAGGCCGCCGGCACCATTGTCTGGAATGGCCCGGTGGGCGTTTTTGAATTCGAGGCCTTCTCCCACGGCACCGAAACCATCGCCCGTGCCATCGCCGAATCGAGCGCCTTCAGCATCGCTGGCGGTGGCGACACCCTGGCGGCGATCGCCAAGTACGGCATCGAGAAGGAGGTGGGCTACATCTCCACCGGCGGCGGCGCTTTCCTGGAGATCCTCGAGGGCAAGCAGCTGCCGGCGTTCGAGATTCTGGAGAAGCGCGCGAAGGGCTGAATTAAGCGACCGCTGCCGCGAACGTTGCGTACAAGTCGCCTGGAAGCGGATGCCTGAGTTGCCAGGTCACCTGCATCGGCATGTCCGATTGATGTGACACGTAGGTGGCTGCGCCTAGGAAAAAGAAGCTGCGGTCGTCCTCATTCAGCCGCGCGAAGATCATGACGCCGCTGCCCCGATCCTGGTGTAGGCGGTAACGTGTCCCTGTCGGATCCGAAGCCTTGGTCCGCGACTGACTTTCCCAGTGCAGTAGGTTGCGGCTGATCGCGTAGTCACGATACCGGGTGGTCGGTGAGAAACGCTTGCCAGTTTTATCGAAGGTGACCAGGAAAACATCACAGTTTTCCCCTTGCATCCATTTCACGCCCTCTCGCCAGACGGGCGCACGAGCCTTGTCTCCGTCCCCGAAGGCCGACTGGATTTCGACGCGTGAATAGCGAGCATGGACGGTGAGCGGAACCTCGGGCCGTTCGATGAGTGCTTTGCCCAAATGGCTGACGCGAGATTGGAGTGCCTCCATGAGCTCCCTCAATTCCTGAAGAACGAGCGGCTGTTGCCAGAGCGATTGCACGGCTTCCTTGAATGAGGTCTGGGGCGTTGTCACCTGGGACATGAGCGCCGTGACCAACATACGGAGCAAACGCTGCTCACGTACCGAGAGCTCGTCTACGGCCGGTGCAGTCGTACGCCTGGCCAACTGAAGGTAGCCGTCCAGTCGCAGCGTATCGTCCACATGCAGGACCCGCGATATTGCGCGGCGAAGGCCAGCCTCAAACTCGCCCGATGCGGGCGGGGCTAGTCCTGCGTCGGTGAGGAGGTCAGTCCAGCATTTATTCCCGCTGTACAGGTCTTCAAGCTCCAGGCCCGTCTCTTCGAGAAATTCCACAAGCCCTACAGGCCGGCCGCCCTGACACATCTCGCGCAATTGCCCGACCTTCTGGTCCCAGCGCTGCGGCAATGACGACTTGATGCTTTCCAGCACCCGATCCTGGGCAACCCGGTCGAACTCCAAGTGGCAGCCAGCAGGAAGGAAGGGGAAGCCTGCTTCAACCTGCTCCTTCAAGCTGGCGCGGTTGCCACCGACCAATGCACGCAGCCGGTTGTCTAGACGGAACTCGCGGCGGTGATGTCCGATGAAATCGATGACTATGCAGGTTGACTTTCCAGGGTGTCGACGCAATCCCCGGCCGAACTGCTGAAGGAACAATGTCGCGCTGTCTGTCGGTCTGAGCATGAGTAGTGTGTCCACGCTCGGTACATCGACGCCCTCATTAAAAAGGTCGACGGAGAACAGCACGTTTATCGCGCCGGCAGCCAGTTGTCGTAGTGCCTGCTGGCGGAGGTCTGCAGGCGTGTCCCCCCAGATGGCCACGCTGCGGATCCCCAGTGATTGGAAAACCCGCGCCATGAACCGTGCGTGGTCGACGCTCACGCAGAACCCCAGAGCGCGAATGCTGCCGATGTCATCCACTTTTTCAGAAAGCGCCTGGGCGACCTTGCGGGCCCAGGCGTCGTCTGCGGTCATGATTTTCGAAAGTTCGCTGACCTCGTAACCACGCCCTCGCCGCCAAGGAATTTCGCGATAGTCCAGTGAGTCAGCGAGGCCGTAATACGTGAAGGGTACGAGTCGGTGCTGGTCGATGGCATCCCATAATCGCAATTCCGCCGCGATTCGGCCGCCAAACCAGTGCAGCAGAGGCAAGCCATCGGCGCGCTCGGGGGTGGCGGTGAGACCCAGCAACTCGGTGGGCTGCAGATGGGAAATCAGCGCACGATACGTGGCTGCCTCCGCATGGTGGAACTCGTCGATGACCACGATGTCGAAATGCGCCGCGTCAAGTTTGGAAATCCTACTCCGGCTCAGGCTCTGAATGGAAGCGAAGACGTGATCAAAGGCCTGCGGTCGCTGCCCATCGACCCAAAGCTCCCCGAAGGACGCGTCGCGCAAGGCATGACGGAACGTAGCTAGCGTTTGCTCGAGGATTTCCTTTCTGTGGGCGACGAATAACAGCCTGGCCCTCGGCAGGCGCTGCCGAAGTCCGGCGTAATCGAGGGCAGCCATGACGGTCTTTCCTGTGCCTGTCGCAGACACTAGAAGGTTGCGATGGTGCCCTTGTTGTCGCGAGAGTTCGATCTGTTCGAGCAAGCGCTCCTGAAACGGTTCCGGGCGCAGTTCGACTGGCGACATCATTAATGCCGGTGATCCGCGTCGACCCGCTTGTATAGCGGCCTGGAATTGACCTGGATCGAATTCGATGAAATCCCCCGAATGCCAGTAGCTGTCGAATACGGCAGCCACCTTATCGAGTACGTGCGGATTGCGCGCCTCGGAAAATCGGACATTCCATTCGAGGCCGGTAACCTGGGCCGAATGAGTTAGGTTGGACGAACCCACGTAGGCAGTGGAGAAGCCCGAGTTACGCTGGAACAGCCATGCCTTGGCATGCAGGCGTGTCATGCCTTCGTCGTACGAAACCCGTACCTGTGCGCCAAGTTCTTGGAGACGCGACAGCGCGCTGGACTGTGTCGAGCCCGTATACGTGGTGGTCAAAACGCGCAAGGGGCGGCCTGCCTCGCAATGCCTTCGCAAGGCGCCAAGCAGCGGTTGGATGCCACTGAGGCGAATAAATGCCATGATCAAATCGATGCGGTCAGCCGACCCTATTTCCGTCAGCACCTGCTGCCCCACTCGGGGATCACCCGGTGCGTTGGTCATTAGCGCCGTGTCCAACAAGGGAATCAGCGGCTCCGGGATGGCTTCTGGCATACCGTCGGGCCCGGTGCCCAACAGTGCGGTCAGAATTTTGGCGGAGTTATCGGGTTCGCCGTCTGCCAGTGATGCCAGCGTGGACTCGGCGATGCGCTTGACCAGTTCGGACGTGAGCTTGATGCCGAGGCCCACCCGCTCGTCCTCCTTCATCGATGAGATTCCCTTCTCAAGGACCCGTGTCAGGTGCAGAGCCAGTCGGTCGGCCGCTTCGGCCGGATGCAAGGGCGCGGTCTCCGCGCGCCCCTCGGCAAGGAGGTGCCCGATTTCCCCGACCATTGCAGGTGTCAGGAGGCTGAGGTATCGGCCTTTTGGCAAATGCGTCATTGGCGCGTTTGATGTTGTGGGATCACGGTCCCTTGCCTCCCTCCGGCAGCCCCACCAAGATCCGCTGCAGCGCGACGTTGATGAAGTAGTTGCTGCGACCCACCCGCAGCTTGTCGACGAAGCCAGCGGCAGCCAGCGCGTCGAGGTACTTGGTCGCGGTCAGCCGCGACACACCCAGATCCGCCTGCACGAACTCGATCTTTGTATAGGGGTGCGTGAACAGGTTGTTGATCAGGTCCTGGCTGTAGAACTTGTGCGCAGACCGAATTCGGTGCTTGTAGTCCATCAGCGCCGATCGGATGGCACCGATGGTGATGACCGCCTGCCGGGCGGTCGTCTCAACGGCCTCTAGCATGTAAAGCACCCAGTCCTCCCACGCGTCATGCTCCCGAACTGCCTGCAGCAGCTCGTAGTAGCGGCTTTTGGTGCGGACGATGTGCTGGCTGAGATAGAGCACAGGTATGTCGAGCAGACCGGACTTCACCAGATACAGCACGTTCAAGATTCGGCCTGTCCGGCCGTTGCCGTCGTAGAAAGGATGGATGCTCTCGAATTGATGGTGCACGAGCGCCATCTTGATCAAGGGGTCCGCGTCGAAAAGCGTCTCCTCGTTGATGAAGCGCTCCAAGTCTCGCATCAGCCGTTCAATCTCTGCGACATCTTGGGGTGGGGTGTACACCACCCGCCCTGCTGCATCCTGGAGCGTGGTGCCAGGCAGTTTGCGAAAGCCGGCCTGATTGCGCTCCAGCGCCATCTGGATATCCACGATGTTTCGGACTGTCAGAAGGCCGGTTGACCGCACCTGCTCGTAGCCCACCTGCAATGCTTGCCGGTACCGCAAGACCTCCTTGGCCGCTGCGCTCGCGGCTCCGTCCGGTCGGGCTTCGTCCCTGAACAGTTCGTCATGGGTGGTGACGATGTTCTCGATTTCGGAGCTGTCCTTGGCCTCCTGCATGCCCAGGGTGTTGATCAAAATGCCCTGATTGGGAATCGTCGCGGCCACTCCCTTGAGCTCGGCTAACTGGCGGCTGCTGCTAGCAAGTCGTTTGAGGATTTCTGGCGTCTCAAAACGCCGAGTACTCAGTTGATGGAGGGCGTGCAGCACGGGTAACGTGTATAAATTTTCTTAAATTCTATGCGTTTCGGATGAGATGTGTCTAGAAAGCAGGCTTATTTCAGTAGTATCGCGAATCGAGCCGAGGCGCTCGCCTCCAGCCCCAGCTCGTCGTGGTGTGCTCGGCCAGACAAAAAGGGGCCTGTAGGCCCCCTTTTCTCGTGCGCGTGACGGCCTTAGCTCAGGCCGCCGTCGGCAGCGCCACCGGCGTGCTGGTGGGCCTTCCCGAATAGTCCGTCCAGCAGCGCTGGGCGAAATCGTACAGCTTGCAGCTGCGCGCGGTGCCGAAGTACCAGCGCCAGGAGAAGGGCTGGATCACGATGCGCCCGGGCAACAGCTCCTCGAGCTTGCCTTGGGCCTGTTGCAGCCGGTAGAGCGGAATGCTCATGTCCACGTGGTGGGCGGTGTGCTCCATGATGTGGTGCATCAGCGCGCCGATGCGCCAGGGGAAGGTGAGGTGCACGGTGGTCGAGACGAAGGGCTGCGCCTTCTGCCAGGCGGCGCGGTCGTCGTGCCAGGATACCTTCACATGGGTGTGGTGCACATAGACCACGAAGCCGATCATCGAGCACCAGAACATGTAGGGGATGACCATTCCCATGAGCAGCATCAGCCACACCGGCTGCTCGGTCAGGACGGCAGCGGCCACCAGGGCGCCGGACCAAGCCAGGCCGAAGGCGGCGACCAGCAGGTTGTCCCACAGAAAGATGTTGCGGCGCGAGGGCATTTGGCCCGTGCTGGGGAAGAACATCTTTTTCCACCAGATTTCGATCAGGTAGTACAGCCCCGGGGCCCAGCCGCTGCGGTAGGCGCGGTCGAGCCAGCGCTGCACGGGTGAGAGGGCCTGGTACTCGGCCCGAGTCAGGGGCGCCCAGACGAAGTCCACGCCCTTGAGATTGGTAAAGCCGTGGTGCACCACGTTGTGGCCGGCATCCCACAAGCTGTAGGGGGTGAGCGAGGGCAGGAAGGCGATGCGGCCCAGCCACTTGTTGAGGCGGCGGTGCGGGGTCAGGCTCTGGTGGCAGGCGTCATGGCCGATGATGAACAGCCGCCCGGTGACGAAACCCGCGGTGAGGCCGCAGGCCAGTTTGGCCCAGGCGCTGGCCAGGCCCACCACGCCGGCCATGGCCGCTGACAGCAGACCGAAGTCCAGCAGCAGCAGCACGAAGGCGCGCAGTGTCGTCCGGGTGGACAACGGGACCAGCCACTCTCGGATGGTTTTTCGGTGGGGCAGTGGGGCCTCAGGGGCCAGGGGTTGCGGCTGGGGCGCGGTCATGTCAACTTGAATGCAATGGAGCAGGTGGCAACATAGCAAGGCGGCCATCCGGGGATTGGGCCCCGCCTTGGTCGCCGGGCCGCACTGGTGCGAAGGCGCGTCCAGTGCAGGCTCACTGGGAGATATTGTCGCCCATCTTGCCCGCCCGGCCCGCCCTGAGGGGCATACCCCTTTCGCTGACTGCCCAGCCCGCGTGTGAGAATGCCCGGTCGGAGACAAAACACCATGAGCGCACCTGCCATCCCCACCACCCGCCGGTCCACCAAAATCGTCGCCACCCTGGGCCCCGCCTCCAGCGACCCACAGCTGCTCGAGCAGATGATCCGCGCCGGCGTCAACGTCGTGCGCCTGAACTTCAGCCACGGACAGGCCCAGGACCATATCGACCGTGCCCGTCTGGTGCGCGAGGCTGCCCAGCGTGCCGGCCGTGAGGTGGCGATCATGGCCGACCTGCAGGGCCCCAAGATCCGGGTGGGCAAGTTCGCCGAGGGCAAGGTCATGCTCGAGCCCGGCATGAAGTTCGTGTTGGACGCCGCCCGCACCGGACCTGGCGACCTGCAGGGCGTGGGCCTGGACTACAAGGAACTGCCGCGGGATGTGAAGCCGGGCGACACCCTCCTCCTCAATGACGGCCTGATCGTGCTCACCGTTGACCGGGTTCAGGGCGAGCAGGTGCACACCACCGTCAAGCTCGGCGGGGAGCTGTCCAACAACAAGGGCATCAACAAGAAGGGTGGCGGCCTGACCGCGCCGGCCCTGACCGCCAAGGACATGGAGGACATCCGTACCGCGATGAGCTTCCAGGCCGACTATGTGGCGGTGAGCTTTCCCAAAAACGCCACCGACATGGAAATGGCCCGCCAGCTGTGCAACGTGGCGGCCGCCGAATACCGGCACAAGCCCGGCCTCATCGCCAAGATTGAGCGGGCCGAGGCCATTCCCCACCTGGAAGCCATTCTCGAGGCCAGCGACGGCATCATGGTGGCCCGTGGCGACCTCGCGGTGGAGGTGGGCAACGCGGCGGTGCCAGCCCTGCAAAAGCGCATGATCCGTCTGGCCCGTCAGCACCACAAGGTGGCGATCACCGCCACGCAAATGATGGAGTCCATGATCACCAACCCGGTGCCCACCCGTGCCGAGGTGAGTGACGTGGCCAACGCGGTGCTCGACGGCACCGACGCGGTGATGCTCAGCGCCGAGACCGCAGCGGGCAAGTACCCGCTGGAGACGGTGATCGAAATGGCTTCCATCTGCGCCTCGGCCGAGATTGCCGAGGACGTGAGCCTGGACGCGGACTTCACTGGCATGCGCTTCGGGCGCATCGACCAATCCATCGCCATGGGCGCGCTGTTCACCGCCCACCACCTGGGCTGCAAGGCGATCGTGGCCCTCACCGACACCGGCTCGACCGCGCTGTGGATGTCGCGCTACCGCATCCATATTCCGATTTACGCGCTCACCCCCAAGCTGTCCACCCAGCGCAAGATGGCGCTGTTTCGTAACGTGCGCCCGCTGCTGGTGGACGACGCCACCCAGCGCGAGCGCGCGCTGGCCGCTGCCGAGGAGCACCTGAAGATGCGGGGCATCGTGACCAGCGGCGACATCTACGCGATCACCTGCGGCGACGCGATGGGGGTGCCCGGCGGCACCAACATGCTCAAGATCTGTCGGGCGTCCTGAGGGAGGCTCAGGCGCTAGCGGCCTGCCGCTTAAGTGCCGCATCGCGAATGGCGGACAAGGTCCCGCGAGTCGTCAGGGCTTCCGGGTCGATGACGACATCGATCACGGTGCCTTCTCGCCGAGCGAGTGCGGCCAAAAACGCGGCTTCAAATTGATCTGTCTTTTCGACGCGCTCCCCGGCATAGCCATACGCCCTGGCTAAAGCAGCAAAGTCGGGATTGACGAGCCTCGTAGCTGTTTCATGCGTTGGGAATTCGCGCTCCTGATGCATGCGGATGGTGCCGAGCATGCCGTTGTTCACAATGACCACAATGGTTTTGCCTCCGTACTGCGCCGCAGTGGCAAGTTCTTGTCCGTTCATCATGAAGTCACCATCGCCGGCCAAGGTGAAGGCACTTCGCCCGGTCACCAAGCTGGCTGCAACCGCCGACGGCACGCCGTACCCCATGGCGCCCGAGACGGGCGCCAACTGCGTTTTGACGCCCTTGACCAGCCCGTGGTAGCGGTGATATCGATGCAGCCAGGTGGCAAAGTTACCTGCGCCATTCGTGAGCACAGCGTCGGCTGGCAAGTGCTTGCTGATCAGGGCGAGCACCTGATGCATATCTACCTGTCCCGGCAAGCTGTGTCTCTCAAAGTTCGCCTCGTATTCCTTGTGTGCTTCCCGCGTCGATTCCAGCCACGTGCAGCTTGGAGATGCCTGAATGGCTTCCAAGGCCGTACAGGCGGCATCGACAGTCGCTAAGATCGGCAGATCCGCCTGATAGACCCGGTTAAGTTCTTCAGCGCCTGGGTAAATATGAATTAGTTTCTGGTGGGGCCTAGCCACTTCCAGCAGGCTGTATCCGCTGGTCATCATCTCCCCGAGCCGCGCACCGAGGGCGATTACAAGATCGCTATCGCGAATCCGCTGGGCGAGTTTGGGGTTTATGGCGATGCCGGCATCCCCCGCGTACTGAGGATGGTGGTTGTCGAAGACATCTTGGCAGCGAAAGTCATTAACGACCGGCAGGGACCAGTTTTCAGCGAAGCGCTGCAAGGCCTTCGCACTCGCAACCGACCACCCGGAGCCGCCTGCGATAACCAAGGGCCGTTTCGCGGCCACCAGCAATTCACGCAAGCGCGACAGGTCGTTTGCCGTGATCGCGGCGGCAACAGGGCTTACCCGCGGAAGCGGTCGGCTGCTCACCATTTGCGTGAGCATGTCCTCGGGCAACACCAAGACCACCGGCCCTGCGCGGCCGTTCATGGCGGTAGCGAAGGCGCGGGCGATGTATTCGGGCAAACGCTCGGGCGAATCGATACGCTCCACACGTTTTGCCATACCCCCCGTTGTGGGACCAAAAAAGGTTCGAAAGTCGAGCTCCTGGAAGGCCTCTCGATCGCGAAAATCGCTACCCACATCACCGACAAAAAGCACCATCGGCGTGCTGTCTTGGTAGGCGGTATGAATACCGATTGATGCGTTGGTGGCGCCGGGTCCCCGCGTGACAAAGCAAACGCCAGGGCGTCCTGTGAGCTTTCCTGCCGCCTCCGCCATAAAGGAGGCGCCTCCCTCATGACGCGCCGTGATGAAGCGGATTCGGTCACGGTAGGCGTGGAAGCCATCCAGCACCGCCAGAAAGCTTTCGCCGGGAACACCAAAGGCATGGGTGACCCCTTGCGCCGCTAGACACTCCACCAGCAGGTGGCCCGCGATCTGGCGATTTGTCGTTTCCACGTGCTCAGGGCCTCACCAACTTCGCGCCAGGCCAGAGCGAGTGGTGAGCCCGCGCGTACTGGGGTGGCAGATCGATCTTGACCCCGAGCTTTTCTGCGGCATGCCAACCCCACCGAGGATCGTCGAGAAAAGCCCGTGCCATCGCGATTTGATCCGCCTGCCCCGAGCCGATCACCTGCTCTGCTTGCAAGGGCTCAGCGATCAAGCCCACACAGCGCACGGCCATCTTGGTTACCACCTTTTTCACGGCAGCGGCAAACGCGACTTGGTAGCCCGGCGCAATTTTTATGGGCGCCGTCAAGATCAAGCCCCCAGAGGTCACGCACACATAGTCCGTACCCAGGGCTTCCAGCTCGCGCGCAAATACAGCGCAGTCGGCCTCCTGGATCCCATCAGGCATCCAGTCCGTCGCGGTGATGCGGGCGCCGAGTGCGTGTGTACGCGGCACGATCGCGCGAAGTTCGGCGATCACTTCAAGCGGTAGGCGCATGCGATTTTCCCGAGATCCACCGTATTGGTCGCTGCGGTAGTTGGTTAGCGGCGACATGAACTGATGAATCAAGTAGCCATGGGCCGCATGCAATTCAATGACCTGGACGCCGGCTGCGAGGGCACGCCGCGTTGCGTCAACGCAGTCCCGCTTGAACTGAGCAATATCCGCAAGGGTCATCTCCTTGGGCGTGGGCCAACCCTCAGCCAGAGGGATGGGCGAGGGCGCCACCGCTGTCCAGGCCTGATCGGGTGTCAAAGGCTTGCCGCCTTGCCAAGGAATTTGTGTCGGTCCCTTGCGACCTGCATGGCCGATCTGGATGCCGAAGCTTATATTGCCGGCAGCCTTGCGCGCGCCAGTCAGAACGTCTGCCAGCGAGCGACCGTGTTCGTCACTCCACAGGCCCGTGCACCCTTCGCAGATACGACCGTCGGCGCTCACGTTGGTGGCCTCAATCATCACCAGGGCCGCACCTGACATGGCCAGCGAGGACAGGTGCTGCAAATGCCAAGTTGAAAAAAGACCGTCCTGCGCCGAGTACTGGCACATGGGCGAAACGGCAATCCGATTGGAAAGCGTCAGCCCACCAAGTTGCAGAGGCGAAAAAAGCTGAGACATCAAATACTCCGGGAGTTGAGTTGCTAATGGGGGCGTATGACGGCAGCCGAACGGATCTGGTCTAGCCAGCTTTGCATCGCAGCGTTGACGGCTCGTGGTGATTCCAGCATCACGGTGTGACCGCTGTCAGCGACTTCGTGGACCGCTTGAATGCCGCTCGACTCGACCATCTTGTGTTGCTGGGTCGGGGGGACCAGTGCATCTTGTGTGGGGATCACCGCCAGTGTGGGGCATCGGAGACTTCTCACCGCTTGGCTGCAGTCACTCCGGGTTCGGATCGCTTCTTGTTCGGCGCAGAAAGCTTCGACGGAGTGCCGCTCCATCATGGCGAACAATGCCTGCTTGTGGATGTTGCTAGCCAAATAGTTGGCGCTTGCGAGCTTGGGCAGAAAAATGGGCGCTATCGCGGCCATCCCTTCGCGCCGCGCCTGCTGGGCCCAGCCCGCACGAACATCGGCCATGGCCGGGGGGTCCGTGCCGGCCTGCGTCGACATCAAGGCCAGCCCCAAGATACGCTCCGGTGCCTGTCGGGCCATTTCTTGCGCCACGTAGCCGCCCAACGAAAAACCGGCCACGGCAACCTTGCCGAGATACCGATCCAGTAGAGCCCTTGCCATCGCCTCTGTCGATTCGTGCTCACCCAAGTCCGCGACATCGGTCGCAAGGTGGTGTTGTCTCGCAAAGTGCGCCAACTGAGGCTCCCAGACGGTCCGATCGCATGCGAGCCCCGGGATCATCAGCAGTTGGATGCTGACTTGGGTCATGACTCGATCGGCCCGCGATGCGCCCCGTTTCGTAGCTGATCGATTACCACAGCTGCCAGTAGCAGTGCGCCGTTGGCGATGATTTGGTAGAAGCTGGGGACCGAGGTAAGCACCATGCCATTATTGAGGACACCGATGATGAGGACGCCCAGCAAGGTGCGTAAGACTGAGCCTTCGCCTCCGTGCAGGCTTGTGCCACCCAGCAAAACGGCGGTGATCACCATGAGCTCGTATCCCATCCCACTGCCTGGGATCGCTGTGCCGGACTGACCGATCAACAGAACGCCGGCCAGGCCCGCTGAGACGCCGCTGGCGACAAATAGACCAAAACGCAATTGAAGTACTGGCAAGCCGCTGATCCAAGCTGCTTTCGGGCTTGCCCCCAAAGCGTAGATGCTGCGTCCGGTCTTGAAGTGCGCCGAGAAGAACCAAACCACAGCGAAAATCACCGCGAAAATCCAGACGGAGACGGTCAGGCCTAAGAATCGTGCAGAGCCCAAGGCGAGCAGCGCTGAGGACTCCACCAAGAGGCTTTGTCCATCTTTAATCAGGTAAGCCAGACCGCGAAAGACCGCAAGACTTCCGACCGTGACGATGATCGGATTGATCCGCAGGCCGGCGATCAATACTCCATTGAGTGCTCCACACAAGGCACCCGTCACGAGACCCACCGCTACTCCAACCGGCCACGGCCAATGCCATTGTTCGACGGTAAGCGCGGTCAGCATTCCGCACAAGGCCACCATCGACCCCAGCGACAGATCGAGCCCTCGGCTGACAATGAGTAAAGTGGATACCGCAGCCATGCAGCCAATGACCGAGACCGACAATAGGACGTTTGATAGATTGGCTGTGGTCAGGAAGTACGGCGAATAAATAGAAAAGCCGACAGCCAATGCCACGAGCACAAGGATCAAGCCCGTGTCTTGTGACAAGAGACGTTGCTTACCGTGTGTTGCCCCGGGGTGGTCTTGTGGAGGAACAGCTTCTTGGGTCATTGCGGTGTCTCGAACTTCTTGCGGGTCATGTTGGCGGTGGGATTAAAGCGCAGCGGTCATCAAGCTCGCCTCGGTAATGTCGGGGCGTTGCAATTGGCTCACCGCGCGCCCGTTTCGCATCACGATTACTCGGTCGGCCAGGCTGGCGATTTCTCCGGGATCGCTGGAGGCCAGAATGCAATAACCACCACGGTCAGCGTGTTGCCGAAGTGCGGCGTAGATCTCCGGGCGTGCGCCCACATCGACGCCGCGCGTAGGCTCCTCCACCAGTAAGCCGCTAAGCGGCAACTCAGACCACTTGGAAATCGCGATCTTTTGCTGGTTGCCGCCAGACAGTTGGGCGACCTTCTGACCCGAATCCGCGCACTTGACCCGATAACGCGCAATCACGCGCTCGGCCAAATCGCGTACTGCGCGCCATTCGACGCGGCCGGCGCGTCCCAGCGACTTCCAGTTCGGCATCGCGATGTTCTCCATCACGGACAGGGAGAGTGCCAAGCCACTGACTTTCCGGTCGATCGGTACAAAGCCCAGACCAGCATCGATGGCCTCGCGCGGGCTCCGCGGCAGCGTGCTGCGCGTTCCCATCGATAGCGAACTCACGGTAGCTGCTCGCACGCCAGCCAATGCCGGCGCGACACAGGCCTGGCCGGCCCCCAGCAGCCCGAAAAATCCGAGGACCTCGCCTGCCTTGGCTTGGAAAGACAGATCTTGCAACTCGGAGTCGCAGGCCAGATGTTCTACTTTCAGCAGAACCTCCCCCGCCACAGGAGCGCCGCTGCTGGTCACGGTTTCCAACTCGCGGCCAATGATGTGCCGCACCAGCGTCGATCGATCCAGCTGGTCCCGCGTGCACTCGGCCACCTTGCGTCCATCGCGCAACACGATAGCGCGGTCGGCAATCTGCAATACCTCGTCCAAGCGGTGTGTCACGTAAATGATGGTCATGCCTACATCACGCAGCCGCACGACCGTCTCGAGCAGGCGCTTGACCTCCGCAGGCGGCAGTGCCGCTGTCGGTTCGTCCAGGATCAAAATCTTTCCGCCGCGAATCAACGCGCGGGTGATTTCAACGAGCTGCTGGTCACTCACTCCGAGCTGCGAGACGGGAAGATCCGCAGCGAATTTCGCGCCGGTTTGCTGCAGCGCCTGCTGCGCCTCTTTCCGCAGGCGGGGCCAGTCCACTCGCCCCGCCGCGAGCGGCAAGCGCCCCATAAAGAGGTTCTCTTCGACCGACAGGGCGGGAGCGAGTTCGAGTTCCTGATGGACCGTTTGAATTCCTAGCGCCTGTGAGCCCACCACGGAGCCTGGCTCCAAGGCAATATCGTCGATAAGGATGCGTCCGGTATCCTGGGTGTACAAGCCCGAGAGAATTTTGATCAACGTGGACTTACCAGCTCCGTTCTCACCGAGCAAGGCGCAAATTTCCCCGGGCAGAAACGCCATCGTCACATCATCCAGGGCTCGAACGCCAGCAAAGCGTTTCGAGACCCCGATCACCTCCAGCGTCACGCTTACCGCTCCGGGTAATGCTGGTTGATGTTGCTCGCCGTGATCAGGAGCTGTTTGCTGGGGCGAATCGTATCGGGCAGCGTCTCCTTGGCGCCCATTCGGGCGGCAAGGGCCAGCAGCTCCGTACCCCAAGACTCGGGGAAGAAAGAGAAGGTGCCGAAGAAGCCACCGTTGGGCTTGCGAATCTCCGGGAACACCACGGTCTCGCCACCGGTCGAGGCGATCAACACATCGGCTTCGCGGTTGGCGTTTCGAGCTGCCGTCAGTGCGGCCAGGCTCATGCCGTCGACGTGCGACCAGACGATCACTTTGCGGCCCGGGAATTTGGTGAGGAAGTCCGTCATCACGGCGCGCGAATTGATTGGATCACCCTTTGTGGATTGCTCCTCCACCCGGATGCCGGGGAAGACTTCCTCAAATCCTTTGCGTGCTGCAGCGGCCCGCTCCAGGATCACGGGGCCTGCCTCAGGCCAGCTGAGCACTAGGGCGACGGGCGTCTGGCCAGGCCAGCGCCTTTTCGCTTCTTCAGACAGCGGCTTGGAGCCGCCATAGCCCGCCAAGGGGTTGTCCACTGCAAAGAGCGGCGCGTTACCAATACGTTGTTGCACGGCGATGACCGGAACGCCCGCTTCCGCCATGATGCGTGCCACCTGCGGGTTGGCCGTGGGCGTGAAGCTGTACTCGATGAAGACATCGGGCTTCTGCAGGGCGACGGTACGTGCAATCTCCACCGTCCGAGCGCCATCTTGTTTGTTGTCGAAAAAGCTCACGTCCATGTCGGTGCGGGCGCGCGCCGCCGCCTGTACCCCTCGCAATACAGAGGCTCCAAAAGAGGCTTCGTCATTGAAGTTTGCAAACGCGACTTTAAGTTTTCGGCCCTGCGCAAAAGCAGGCAAAGTCGAAGCGGCTGCCGCGGCGGCAGATCCGGCCAAGAGGGTGCGTCGTTTCATGGCTGTCTCCTTGTGTGTTTTGAAATGAACTTACTTTTTTTCCGAAATGACCAAGTGCCCGTCAGTGCTGATCTCCCAGCCCCGAGATTTCGCATCCGCAATCAATTTTTCGCCCCAGCGAAGTCGACCTGCATCGGTGCCGCCCAAAATGGTGAGTAGGTGTGCCGTGTTGCTGCCCACGTTGGTGAAGGCACGCAAGATTCCGACAGGCACAGAGATGAAGTCGAACTGCTCCAGCACCACACTGTTCTCGCCTTGTTCGCCCCACAGGATCTTGAAGGTGCCGTCCATGGGCATGAAAACTTCGACGGTGGTGTGTGAGTGCAAGCCGCCGCCTGTGCCGGGCTCGCACTTGGCTATTGCGACGTTGAATCCCTCGGGGTCCTTGATTTCAGCCGTCGCGTCCTTGTTTTCTTGAACCCCTCGCCCGATGACGTTGAAGATCTCGCGCTTGTATTCTGGCAAGGCGTTGTCTAGGTAAGAGACCCCGTGCGGCTTGAATTTCTTGAAGCGTGCGACCCGTCGGCTTTCCATGTACTCGACGCTGTACTCGGGTGTTTTTTCACTCATGGCTGGCATCTCTCAGAAGGTTAAAACTCGCACTAGTGACGGATGACGGAGGGCCCGGTCTGGTGCTTACGGCGGTATTCACCGGGCGTCTGTCCAATCGCTTGTTTGAAGCGGCGTGAAAAGTAACCGATGTCATCGAAGCCGCAGCTGTGTGCGATTTCTGAAATCCGTGTGTCGGTTAGAACCAAGAGCTCCTTGGATCGGCCAAGCCGGATCTCGTTTTGCAGCTCGCCGAGCGTCTTGCCCGTCACGCGCCGCACTCGTGCCGCCAAGCAACTAGGAGACAAATTCATGAACTGTGCCGCCTCCTCGGTCGTCACCCTTTGATGAATTCGGCCACGCAGGAAATCGAGGAGCTCGTCGATACGCTCGTTCTTACCGGAGGCGTTCGCCCCCTGCGCCAAGCTGTCCAAGACGGAAGTCTCGTAGGCTTTGAGAATCTCCAGAAGAAACAGGCTTAGTCGCGCCCGGGCGATGGAGGTTACGCCGACCCCTTGTGCCGTCGAGTATCCAGACAACTGCATGGCCTGCTCGAAGATCCGTTGCTGGAGGTCACCATCGGACTCGAATTCAATATGGGCTTGCGCTGCAAAGAGCATCAACTCAGGAGCGGCTTCAAGCGACGCCGGCGAAGCCCAGCTATGGATAGCCGAGGTAGGAAACTGCGGGTGCAGAAAGTCCAACTGAAACCCGATGGTGAGGGTGGTGCTGGGCTCCAAAATCTGTGCGCGATGCGGCACGCCAGGGGCGATGAAAAAGACGCAGCCTTGGTCGCCGGGCAAAAGGCGGTCACCGATAAACTGGCGCAGGCTGCCTGACGTGATCAAGTTAATCGTGAAGTAGTCTTTTTTCTCCTGCTCGGTCGTGCCGGCAAGGTGGCGCTCTGACTTCACGAAGAAGGTCGGCATCGGTTTGACGCCGCCAGAAACAACAGCTTCGTCCATCAGATTCGTCCTAGTCCAAAAATAGGCACTGCGATAGCCTCAAGAGAAGGTCTACACCGTTGAAAGATGATACGGAGGGTTTCTCGCTATCAACAGTAGAAATCGCTTGTTCGCTGGGATGTTTTCGAAAGCGAGGGTTTCCTCTAGGTTTGATCACGCGCAGCCCGGGCCCCAGCGCTTTACGGGTCTCAAGCGAGACGCCAGAAAGCGTCGTTTGCAACAGGCGCCTGCGGCGGGGGCGTCCCGGCTAAAATTTGGCGCCTTCTGGCCTCAGCTCTCGCGCCGGCGGCCAATGTCTCCCACTCTCCCCTTTGGACCTGAACCATGCCACTCGTTTCCATGCGCGAACTCCTGGACCACGCAGCCGAAAACGGCTACGGCATCCCGGCCTTCAACGTCAACAACCTTGAGCAGGTGCAGGCCGTGATGGAAGCGGCCAAGGAAACCGGCGCGCCGGTGATCCTGCAGGCCAGCGCGGGCGCACGCAAGTACGCTGGCGAGGCCTTCATCAAGCACCTGATTTCGGCTGCCATCGAGGCCTACCCGAGCATTCCGCTGGTGATGCACCAGGACCACGGCCAGAATCCCGACGTTTGCCAGGGTGCCATCGATCTGGGCTTCTCGTCGGTCATGATGGACGGCTCTCTCGAGGCCGACGGCAAGACCATCGCCAGCTATGACTACAACGTCGACGTCACCCGCAAGGTGGTGGACATGGCCCACCAGCTGGGCGTCACCGTCGAGGGCGAGCTCGGCTGCCTGGGCAGCCTGGAAACCATGAAGGGCGACAAGGAAGACGGCCACGGCACTGACGCCACCATGACCCGCGAGCAGCTGCTCACCGACCCCGAGCAGGCGGCTGACTTCGTCAAGCGCACCCAACTCGATGCCCTGGCCATTGCCATCGGTACCAGCCACGGCGCGTACAAGTTCACCCGCAAGCCCACCGGCGACATTCTGGCCATCGACCGCATCAAGGAAATCCACCGCCGCATCCCCAACACCCACCTAGTGATGCATGGTTCGTCCAGCGTGCCCCAGGAGCTACTGGCCATCATCCGCCAGTACGGCGGCCAGATGAAAGAGACCTATGGCGTGCCGGTCGAGGAAATCCAGCATGCCATCAAGTTCGGCGTGCGCAAGGTCAACATCGACACCGACATTCGCCTCGCCATGACCGGCGCGGTGCGCAAGTTCCTGCACGAGAACCCCGAGAAATTCGACGCCCGCGAGTGGCTCAAGCCCGCCCGTGAGGCCGCCAAGCAGGTTTGCAAGCAGCGCTACCTTGAGTTCGGCTGCGAGGGCCAGGCCGGCAAGATCAAAGGGCACAGTCTGCAGGTCGTGGCGCAGAAGTACGCCCAGGGCGATCTGGCCCAAGTGGTCCACTGAGCCAGGGCCTCTGCGCCCCCGAGCGCGCCCCTTGCGATAATCCCGCGGCCCGTTGCCAGACGGGCCGTTTCTTTTTCGGGATGCCCATGACCTCCTCCCTGCACACCTCCGCCCTGACCTCCCTGCCCCTGCTTGCACGCGGGAAGGTGCGAGACAACTATGCCGTCGGCGAGGACCGCATCCTGATGGTGGCGACCGACCGCCTGTCGGCCTTCGACGTGATCATGGGCGAGCCGATTCCCGGCAAGGGCGAGTTGCTCACGCAGATGGCGCTGTTCTGGTTTGGCAAGCTCGGTCACCTGTGCCCCAACCACCTCACCGGCGAGCTTCCCGAGAGCGTGGTCGCTTCCGGCGAGACAGGCCAGGTGCTCGGTCGCTCGATGCTGGTCAAGCGCCTCAAGCCCATCCCGGTGGAGGCGGTGGTGCGCGGCTACCTGGCTGGCAGCGGCTGGAAGGAGTACCAGGAGAACCAGAGCGTGTGCGGTGTGATGCTGCCCGCAGGCCTGAGCAACGCTGCCAAGCTGCCCGAGCCCATCTACACACCGGCGGCCAAGGCGGCGGTGGGCGAGCACGACGAAAACATCACCTTCGAGCGCACCGTGGCAATGATCGGCCCGTCATTGGCCGCCCAGATCCGCGACCTCAGCATCGCGATCTACAAGGAGGCGGCGGCCATCGCGCTCACCAAGGGCCTGATCATTGCCGACACCAAGTTCGAATTCGGCCTCGACGGTGAGGGACGGCTGGTGCTCATGGACGAGGTGCTCACCCCCGACTCCTCGCGCTATTGGCCGGTGGAAGGCTACGAGGCGGCTTTCCGCCAGGGCGAGAACCCGCCGAGCTACGACAAGCAGTTCGTGCGCGACTGGCTCGAGCAGGCGCGCATCAACGGCAAGCCTTGGGACAAGACCCCGCCGTCGCCGCGCTTGCCGCAAGAAGTCATCACCCGAACGGCCGCCAAGTACCGCGAGGCGCTGGAGCGGCTGACCGGCTGAGGCTGAGCGGGCCAGCCATTCGGTCTCCAGCCCTGTCAAGTTTCGCGACGGATGACATGACAACCGGCGAGATTTAGGTTTCGATGGCGCCTTTCAGGAGGAATGCCATGTTCAAGGTCAATGAGGGGAGCGTCGGCGCGCCCCTGGGGCAAGTGGGTGCCGCGACAGGCGTCACGACAGGTGGAGCGGCAGACGATGAGGCGATCGATGCGCGCGCGTTCTACGAAGAGGCGCTGGCGCGGGATGCGGCCTTACAGGCCGGAGGACCGGTCCTCGAGTGGAGTACCTTCGAAGCCTGGGTCCGCTCGCGTCTGGCCGAGCGGCTCGGCAGCCTCCCCCCGTCCCTGATGCCGGGTGTGTGACCCGTTTGTTTGTTTCGCTTGTCGCTTATTGCTTTCGCCGTTAGCTCAACACCACGCTCGACAGGCGCCGGCGGTAGCTCGCCACCACCGGGTCGTCCGGCGGAATCTGGCCCTCGGCCACCTTGGGCTTGGGCGGCTCGATCAGGTCCAGGATGGCGATATAGGTCTTGCGCGCCAGGTCTTCGTTCCAGGCCTTGTCGCGCATCAGGATCTCGAGCAATTCGTCAAGTGCCTGGGTGTACTGGTGCGCAGCCATCAGCAGGCGTGCGCGGTCGAAGCGGGCCTCGAAGTCGCGCCGGTTGGCGGCAATGCGCGCGTCGCAGGCCGCCACGGCCTGCGGCAGGGGAGGCTGGCTGGTCGCGAACTCGCTGGCCGCAAACACGCGCTGCAGAGAGTCGAGGCGGCGCACCCCGGCCGCCCGGGCGATGGCCGGCGCGAAGGCCACCTTGGCCTCGTCGTCGAGCCCGGCCATCCACAGTGCGCGCACATAGTCGAAGCGGGCGTCGTCGTCTTCGGGTTTGGACTCGGCCGCCTGGCGCAGGGCGTCAAGCGCGTCCGCGCTGCCGGGCTCGCCCAGCGGCAGCTCGTCGACTTCCTCCTCGGCTTCCAGCTCCGCTGGCGGCAGGTGTTTGTCGAGGAACTCACGAATCTGCCCCTCGGGCAAAGCCCCCATGAAGCCGTCCACCGGCTGCCCGTTCTTGAGCAGGATGCAGGTTGGGATGCTACGGATGCCGAAGGCCCCCGCGAGCTGCTGCTCTTGGTCGGAGTCGATCTTGACCAGCTTGAAGCGGCCGGCATAGGCCACCTCGAGCTTTTCCAGCAGGGGCCCGATGACCTTGCAGGGGCCACACCAGGGCGCCCAGAAGTCCACCAGCACCGGCACGGTCTGGGAGGCGGCAATGACCTCGGTTTCAAAGTTTTCGATGGTGACGTCAATCATTGGGGCGCTTCCGTGTGCGGTCTTAAAATCAGTCCCTTTTTCCACAGAGACGGAAAACAGGCATGAGCTCGGTTCAAGTTGGCGTGGTGATGGGGTCTGGCAGCGATTGGGACACACTGCAGCACGCGGTGTCGATTCTCCAGGAATTCGGCGTCCCCCATGAGGCGAAGGTCGTCTCGGCGCATCGCATGCCCGACGAAATGTTTGCCTACGCCGAAGCCGCCGCCGGCCGTGGCCTGCAGGCGATCATCGCCGGTGCCGGCGGCGCCGCCCACCTGCCGGGCATGCTGGCGGCCAAGACCACGGTGCCCGTACTCGGTGTGCCGGTGGCCAGCCGCCACCTGCAGGGCGTCGACTCTCTTCACAGCATCGTGCAGATGCCCAAGGGCATTCCGGTCGCCACTTTCGCCATCGGCAGCGCCGGTGCAGCCAACGCGGCCCTGTTTGCCGTCGCTCTGCTGGCCAACCACGACCCGGCCCTGCGTGCCCGGCTGGAAGACTTCCGCCGCCGGCAAACCGAGGCGGCCCGGGCCACCACCTTGCCGCCGGCGGGCGCCTGAAGCGCCGGCCCCCTCACCCCATGAGCCAACATCCACCTGCGGCCCTTCTGCCCGGTGCCACCCTCGGCGTGATGGGCGGCGGCCAGCTCGGACGCATGTTCGTCCACGCCGCGCAGCGCCTGGGCTACTTCACCGCGGTGCTGGACCCGGACGCCACCAGCCCTGCCGGCCGGGTGAGTCACCATCACCTGCACGCTGACTACCTGGACACGGCGGCACTGGCCGAACTGGTGCGTCTGGCCGACGCCATCACCACCGAGTTCGAGAACGTGCCGGCTCAGGCCCTGGCCCAGCTGGCGGCCCACCGGCCAGTTGCCCCTGGCGGCGAGGCGGTGGCCATCGCCCAGGACCGGGCCCTTGAAAAGGCCCACTTCACCCGCTGCGGCGTGCCCTGCGCGCCCCATGCTCTGATCGAGAGCCCCGAGCAACTCGCTGCGGTGGGCGATGCCTTGCTGCCCGGCATCCTCAAAACCGCCCGCTTGGGTTATGACGGCAAGGGCCAAGCCCGGGTCGCCAACCGCACTGAATTGTTGGCCGCATGGCAGGCCATGCAAAGCGGCAATCCCCCCCATGCCACGGTGTGTGTGCTGGAAAAAATGCTGCCCCTGGCCGCCGAATGCTCGGTGGTGTTGGCCCGTGGCCAAGACGGCCAGATGGTGCATTTGCCGGTTCAAGCCAACCTGCACCGCGACGGTATTTTGGCGGTGACCGAGGTGGGCGACGGCGCTCTTGACCCTGCACTGGCCTCGCAAGCACTGGCCGCAGCGCGCGAAGTGGCCCAAGGCCTGGATTACGTGGGCGTGTTGTGTGTGGAGTTTTTTGTGCTGCAGCCCGTCGCACCCGGCGGCCAGCCCAGTTTGGTGGTCAACGAAATCGCGCCGCGCCCGCACAACAGCGGGCACCACAGCATCGACAGTAGCGATGTGTCGCAGTTTGATTTGCAGGTGCGCTGCATGGCGGGCTTGCCTTTGGTGCCGCCCCGCGCCCATAGCGCGGCGGTGATGCT
>NZ_JARXAB010000041.1 GCF_029866045.1 Ramlibacter sp.
AATGGTGCGAGGTGCCAGTGCCGGCCGAGCCGTAGTTGAACTTGCCCGGGCTCTTGCGCACCAGCTCCAGGAAGCCCTTGAGATCGGTCACCGGCATGTTCTTCGGGTTGACCACCAGCACCTGCGGCCCGCTGGCCACCATCAGGAGGGGAATCAGGTCTTTTTCCAGATCGTAGTCAAGGCGCGGGTACATCGCCGGGGCAATGGTGTGGTGCACCGCGCCCATGAACAGGTTGTAGCCATCCGCTGCCGCCTTGGCCGCGACACCGGCGCCCACGGTGCCACCGGCGCCGCCACGGTTTTCGATCACCAGCTGGCGCCCCGTCTGCTTGGCAAACTGCGCCGCCAAAGGGCGAGCGTAGGTGTCGGTGCCACCCCCCGGAGGGAACGGAACGATCATGTTCACCGGCTTGGTGGGCCAGCTGCTGGCACCTTGCGCGTACACCCCCTGCCCGAGAGGCAGCGAGAGCGCGGCAGCACCTGACGCTTGAAGCAGGGTGCGACGGTTCAATTGAAGGGTCATGGGTCTGTCTCCTGGGCGGGTTTCTTATGGGCGAACGGCGTGAGGATAGCTGAAAGGCCCTAGCCCCTCGGCAGCGGGTCGGCACGCCGCCCAGCCCAAATCCAGAGCAACACGCCGCCCACCATCATGGGGACGCAAAGCCACTGCCCCATGGACAGCCCCAGGGCCAGCAGACCCAGATAGGCGTCCGGCTCGCGGAAGTACTCGGCGACGAACCGCATCAGGCCGTAGCCGCCCAGGAAGACGGCCGCTACCTGGCCCTCAGCCCGCCGCCGGCGGGCATAGAACCACAGCAGGACAAAGAGCAGCACGCCCTCCAGAAGGAACTGGTAGATCTGCGAGGGGTGGCGCGGCAGCATCGACCCGCTTTGCGGGAACACCATGGCCCAAGGCAGTGAGGGGTCGGCCACCCGCCCCCAAAGCTCGCCGTTGATGAAGTTGCCTACACGGCCAGAGGCCAGACCCAAAGGGACGCAAGGCGCGATCAGGTCCATCACCTGCCAGAACGGGCGCCCTCGCGAACGGGCGAACCACCACTGTGAGGCGATGACCCCCAGCATGCCCCCGTGAAAACTCATGCCGCCCTGCCAGACGGCCAATATCTCCAGCGGGTGGCTGGCAAACCAGGCCGGCTTGTAAAACAGCGCATACCCCAGCCGGCCGCCAACAACCACGCCCAGGACACCGAAGAACAACATGTCCTCGATGTCACGGGTATGCCACAGGCCCTCGGCGCGCAGGCCGGCGTAGGGTGGGTGGCGCAGGCGCATGCGGGCCAGCAGCAGGAACAGACCGAAGGCCACCAGATAGGTCAGGCCGTACCAGTGAAGGGCCAGGGGGCCGATCTGCAGGGCTACCGGGTCGATTTGGGGGAAGGTGAGCATGGCCACCATTTTGCCTCGGGTCTAGACAAGACCTGAGTCATAAAATATTCTTTGAATTCCTTTGTATTCAATTGGGGAACATGTGCACGAAGCCAGCAAATCCATCTTCAGCCGCCTCGCAGACAGCCGCTACGCAACTCGGTACTTCGTTGGCGAGGGCATCGACATCGGCGCCGGCGACGACCCCCTGGCCCTGTACAAGGAACTCTTTCCCCTGATGAAGTCCTGCCAAGCTTGGGACCGCGACGATGGTGATGCGCAGATGATGGAGGGCGTGCCCGACGCCAGCGTGGACTTCGTCCATTCCGCGCACTGCCTGGAGCATCTGGTCGACCCGCGCGAAGGCCTAGCCAACTGGTTACGCATCCTGCGGCCCGGTGGCCACATGGTGTGCATCGTCCCAGACGAAGACCTCTACGAGCAAGGCGTCTTTCCGTCCACCTTCAACGAGGACCACCGCCACACCTTCACCATCAACAAGCGCGCCTCATGGAGCCCGGTCAGCATCAACCTGCTGGACCTGCTGTCCGGAACAAAATCCGAGATCGCCATCCTCAAGATCGCGCTGCTGGATGCCACCTACCGCTACCGGCTGGCGCAGATCCCAGGCAGGCCGCGCCTGGACCAGACCCTCACGCCCATCGGCGAATGCGGCATCGAGTTCATCGTCCGCAAGCTGGCCTAGGGCCGGCTCGCCGACCTGGGCGGCGTGCGCCGCGCTGGCAGCAGCGAGCCCGCGCTCAGTCCTGCAACAGCGACAAGTCGCGCACGGCGCCCTTGTCGGCCGACATCACCAGCTTGGCATAGGCCTTCAGCGCCGCCGACACCTTGCGCGGGCGCGGCTTGGCGGGCTTCCAGCCCTTGGCGTCCTGCTCCTGGCGGCGGCGCGCCAGTTCATCGTCGGACAGCAGCACGTCGATCGTGCGCTTGGGAATGTCAATCCGGATACGGTCACCGTTTCGCACAAGGCCGATGGCACCGCCCGCCGCCGCCTCGGGCGAGCAGTGGCCGATGGACAGGCCCGAGGTGCCGCCAGAGAAGCGACCATCGGTGAGCAGCGCGCAGGCCTTGCCCAGGCCCTTGGACTTGATGTAGCTCGTGGGGTAGAGCATTTCCTGCATGCCGGGGCCGCCCTTGGGGCCCTCATAGCGCACGACCACCACGTCGCCGGCCTTCACCTTGTCGGCCAAGATGTCCTCGACCGCCTCGTCCTGCGACTCGGTGACGTAGGCGTTGCCCTCGAAGACCAAGATGCTCTCGTCCACGCCAGCGGTCTTCACCACGCAGCCGTCGACGGCGATATTGCCGGTGAGAACCGCCAGGCCGCCCTCCTTCGAATATGCGTTCTCGTAAGAGCGAATGCAACCCTCGGCCCGGTCTAGGTCGAGGCTGGGCCAACGGGTGCTCTGGCTGAACGCGACCTGGGTCGGAATGCCAGCCGGGCCGGCCCGGTAAAAGGTCTGGACCGCCTCGTCGGGGCTCAGGGTGATGTCCCACTTCGCCAGGGCCTCACCCATGGTGGGCGAGTGCACCGTCGGCGTGTCGGTGTGCAGCTTGCCGGCGCGCGCGAGCTCGCCCAGGATGGCCATGATGCCGCCGGCGCGGTGCACATCTTCAATGTGGTACTTGTTGGTGTTGGGGGCTACCTTGCATAGCTGCGGCACGTCCCGCGAGAGGCGGTCGATGTCGGCCATGGTGAAGTCGATCTCGGCTTCCTGGGCAATGGCCAGCAAGTGCAAGATGGTGTTAGTGGAGCCGCCCATCGCGATGTCCAGGGCCACCGCGTTCTCAAACGCCTTGAAGCCCACCGAGCGGGGCAAAACGCGCATGTCGTCCTGCTCGTAGTGCTGCTGGCACAGCTCAACGATGCGGCGGCCGGCGCGCTTGAACAACTGCTCACGGTCCGAATGGGTGGCCACGACCGTGCCGTTGCCTGGCAAGGCGAGGCCCAGGGCCTCGGCCAAGCAGTTCATCGAGTTGGCGGTGAACATGCCCGAGCAAGACCCGCAGGTCGGGCAGGCCGAGCGCTCAACCTCGGCAACGTCGGCGTCGGAGTAGGCGGCGTCAGCGGCGATCACCATCGCATCGACCAGGTCGAGCTTTTTGAATTCGATGGTCTTGGTGACCGGGTTGGCCAGGCGGGTCTTGCCCGCTTCCATCGGCCCGCCGGAGACGAAGACCACCGGGATGTTGAGGCGCATGGCGGCCATGAGCATGCCAGGGGTGATCTTGTCGCAGTTGGAAATGCACACCATGGCGTCAGCGCAGTGGGCGTTGACCATGTACTCCACCGAGTCCGCGATGATTTCGCGGCTGGGAAGGGAGTACAGCATGCCGTCGTGGCCCATGGCGATGCCGTCGTCAACCGCGATGGTGTTGAACTCTTTGGCCACGCCGCCAGCGGCCTCGATCTCGCGGGCCACCAGCTGCCCCAGGTCTTTCAGGTGCACATGGCCGGGCACGAACTGGGTGAAGGAGTTGACCACCGCGATGATCGGCTTGGAAAAGTCATCGTCTTTCATGCCGGTGGCGCGCCACAAGGCGCGGGCACCCGCCATGTTGCGGCCGGCGGTGGTGGTCTTGGAACGGTAAATGGGCATGGTGTCGTCCGAAGGGGTCGCGAAATTGGAGCCCGCATTATCCGACAGCCCCGGCTGGCGCCATCGCAAGCCCCAGGGCAAGCCCGGAAATGAAAAACCCGCCTCACGGCGGGTCTTCTCTCGGATGCCGCCTGCCGGCAGGTCTGCTCTTTAGAGCTTCTCGGCCAACTGGTCGAGGATGGCTGGATTCTGCCGTCACATCACATCGCCTGCGGCGATATGAGTGCCGTCAAACCCCAACTGCCCGCTGCGCGGCCCCGTCCTGCGGCCGGCCCGGATCAATTGCGTTCCGCAAGTTGATCCAGGATGCCGGGGTTTTCTAGCGTACTGGTGTCCTGCGTGATCGCTTCGCCCTTGGCAATCGAGCGCAGCAAACGCCGCATGATCTTGCCCGAGCGGGTCTTGGGCAGGTTGTCGCCGAAACGGATGTCCTTGGGCTTGGCGATCGGACCGATTTCCTTGGCGACCCAATTGCGCAGTTCGTTGGCAATTTGCTTGGCTTCTTCGCCCACAGGGCGGCTGCGCTTCAAGACCACGAAGGCGCAGATCGCCTCGCCGGTCAGGTCGTCGGGACGGCCCACCACAGCGGCTTCGGCTACGAGGTCGGTCTTGGACACCAGGGCCGATTCGATCTCCATCGTGCCCATACGGTGGCCCGAGACGTTGAGCACGTCGTCAATGCGGCCGGTGATGCGGAAGTAGCCGCGGTCGGTACTGCGCACGGCGCCGTCACCGGCGAGGTAGTAACCCTTGAGCTCCTCCGGGAAGTAGGACTTTTTGAAGCGCTCAGGGTCGTTCCAGATGGTGCGGATCATCGACGGCCAGGGGCGCTTGACGACCAGAATGCCGCCAGAACCATGGGCCATGTCGTTGCCGGCTTCATCAACGATGGCGGCTGCAATACCCGGCAGCGGCAGCGTGCACGAGCCCGGCACCAGCGTGGTGGCATAGGGCAGCGGCGTGATCATGTGGCCGCCGGTCTCGGTTTGCCAGAAGGTGTCGACGATGGGGCAACGCTCGCCGCCGATATTGCGGTGGTACCACATCCAGGCTTCGGGGTTGATCGGCTCGCCGACGCTGCCCAGGATGCGCAAGGTAGAGAGGTCCCAGTTCTTCGGGTGCACCTTCTCGTCGGAATCGGCGGCCTTGATCAGCGAACGGATCGCGGTCGGAGCGGTGTAGAAGATAGAGACCTTGTGCGACTCGATCATCCGCCAGAAGCGACCCGCATTGGGGAAGGTGGGCACGCCTTCGAACACCACCTGGGTGGCGCCGGCGGCCAGCGGGCCGTAGGCCACATAGGTGTGTCCGGTGATCCAGCCAATGTCGGCGGTGCACCAGAAGATGTCGCTCGGCTTGATGTCGAACGTCCACTGCATGGTGAGGTTGGCCCACAGGACGTAACCGCCAGTCGAATGCTGCACGCCCTTGGGCTTGCCGGTCGAACCCGAGGTGTAGAGGATGAACAGCGGGTGCTCGGCGCCCACTGGCACAGGCGTGCACTCGCTGGACTGGCCGGCCAGCACCTCTTCGAAGCTCATGTCCCGGCCCGCCACCATATTGACCGGAGTCTTGGTGCGGTTGTAGACAAGGACGGTTTTGAGCGTATCGCATCCGCCATAGCCAATGGCCTCGTCGACGATGGTCTTGAGGGGCAGTTCCTTGCCACCACGCATCTGGCAGTTGGCGGTGATCACCGCCACCGCGCCGGCGTCGATGATGCGCTCTTGCAGGGCCTTGGCAGAAAAGCCGCCGAACACCACCGAGTGGGTGGCGCCAATCCGCGCGCAGGCCTGCATGGCCACCACACCTTCGATGGTCATGGGCATGTAGATCACGACCCGGTCACCCTTTTGGATGCCCTGGGCCTTGAGCGCATTGGCGAACTGGCTCACGCGGGCCAGCAGTTCCTTGTAGGTGACCTGGGTGACCGCGCCGTCGTCGGCTTCGAAAATGATGGCCGCCTTGTTCTCGACCGGCGTACCCATGTGCTTGTCCAGGCAGTTGTGCGAGGCGTTGAGCTCGCCATCGTCGAACCACTTGTAGAAGGGGGCGTTGGACTCGTCCAGGGTGCGGGTAAACAGCTTGTCCCAGACCACGTTGTCACGGGCCAACTGGGCCCAAAAGCCTGCGAAGTCCTTTTCAGCCGCCTGGCACATCGCCTCGTAGGCCGCCATACCGCTGATGCGGGCACCGCTGACTGCGGCGGCGGGCGGGGGGAAGACCCGGTTTTCGACCAGGACCGACTCGATGGCGCTCATTACATGTCTCCGTTGTGATGTCGAACGGGTCCGAACTGTCAACCCGGGGTCTTACAATGTACTGACTTTTTTGCGCCCCACTGCTGATCCGGATAAGGGCCCGCGGCACCCCGGCAGGGTGGGCGAACGGCCCCTGTGGATCGCTGGGCCATGCCTAAAATAGCAACTGCGCGACCCCAAGAATTGCGACCGCCTTGACTGGCTTGACCGGATCGCTCCCACCGCCCCGCCCTCACCGCCCTCACCGCCCCCACATGCAACAGAAGAAAACTTCCCTTGGCCCCTTACCGTCCGTGATTTTTGCAAGCCGTTGGCTGCAACTTCCGCTGTACATCGGGCTGATCGCCGCGCAGGCGGTCTACGTCTTTCATTTCTGGGTCGAGCTGGTGCACTTGCTGGAGGCCGCCTTCGGCAACAAGGAGGCGCTGCAATTGCTTGTCACCAGCATTGGCTACAAGTCAGATGCGCCGCTCACCTCGCTCAACGAGACGGTGATCATGCTGGTGGTCTTGGCCCTGATCGACGTGGTCATGATCTCCAACCTGCTGATCATGGTCATCATCGGCGGCTACGAAACCTTCGTTTCACGCATGAATCTTGAGGGCCACCCCGACCAGCCCGAATGGCTCAGCCATGTCAACGCCTCGGTCCTGAAGGTCAAGCTGGCAACCGCCATCATCGGCATCAGCTCGATCCATCTGCTCAAGACCTTCATCAATGCTGGCAACTACAGCGACAAGGTGCTGATCGCGCAGACCGTGATTCATGTCACCTTCCTGCTGTCGGCCATGGCCATTGCCTACACCGACCGGCTGATGTCGGCCTCGCATCAAGACGACACGCACTGAGCCACAGGCGCCCAAGGATCTCGCCGGCCTCAGACCATGCGCGCCGGCTGTACCCAGGTGTCGAACTCCTGCGGGCTGAGGTACCCCAGCGCCAGGGCCGCCTCGCGCAGGCTACTGCCTTCTGCATGCGCCTTCTGTGCGATCTCGGCGGCACGGTCATAGCCCAGGTGAGGGCTGAGCGCGGTCACCAGCATCAGGGAACGTGACACGAGCTCGGCGAGCCGCTGCCGGTCGGGCTCCAGGCTCCGCACGCAGTGCAGGTCGAGGCTCACCATCCCATCGCCGAGCAGGCGAATGCTTTGCAAAACGGACTGGATCACCAGCGGCTGGCCAGTGTTCAGCTCGAAATTGCTGCCCGCCGCCCCTGCCAGGCCAACCGCCAAGTCGTTGGCCATGACCTGCCAGCAGATCATCAGGACCGCCTCGCACTGAGTCGGGTTCACCTTGCCCGGCATGATGGACGAGCCCGGTTCGTTCTCCGGCAGCCGCAACTCGCCCAGGCCGCAACGCGGGCCGCTGGCCATCCAGCGAATGTCATTGGCGATCTTGGCCAGCGCAACGGCCAGCCCCCTGAGCGCGGCATGCGCCTGCACCAGCGCATCGACTGTCGCCAGGGCCTCGAACTTGTTGGGAGCGCTGCCGAGGGGAAAGCCGCTGTCCTGGGCCAGCTGGGAGGCCATCTGCTCGCCGAAGCCAGGCGGCGCGTTCAGGCCGGTACCCACCGCGGTGCCGCCGATGGCCAGCTCACGCAGGTGCGGAAGGCTGGCCTGCAGGTGGCGGAGGGCGTGATCGAGCTGGGCGACGTAGCCAGAGAACTCCTGACCCAAGGTCAGCGGTGTGGCGTCCTGCAGATGGGTGCGGCCTATCTTGACCAGCTGCCGCCACGCCCAAGCCTGCGCCGCTAGAGAGGTCCGCAGCTGGTGCAGGGCCGGGAGTAACCGGCGATGCAGGCCCTCGAGCGCCGCGATGTGCAGGGCGCTGGGGATCACGTCGTTGGACGATTGGCTCTTGTTCACATGGTCGTTTGGGTGAACCAGCCGTCCGAGCCCGCGACCGCCACCGAGCAGCTCGCTGGCCCGGTTGGCGAGTACCTCGTTCATGTTCATATGGGTCTGGGTGGCCGAGCCGGTCTGCCAAACGGCCAGCGGAAACTCCTCCCAGTGGCGGCCGGCAATCACCTCGTCGGCCGCCGCCATGATCGCGTCGGCCACCCGATGTTCCAAGCCGCCGGTGCGCCGGTGCACCTGCGCCGCAGCACGCTTGACCCGGGCCAATGCGGTCAGAAACTCAGGCGGCATGCGCTCACTCGAAATCGCGAAATGCGCCAGCGCACGCTGGGTCTGCGCGCCCCACAGGCGCGCTTGCGGCACGCGGACGCGCCCGAGACTGTCCGCTTCTTCCCGCGTGCCCTCTGCTTGGATCTCCAATTCGGCCATGGCAACTCCAAAAACACAGGGCATACACCTGCCATGGATTTACCGCAAACTCATCGATATGCCCAATTAACCCGGCGGGTCGATATTTATTAGATAATGCGGCCACTTCCGGAAAACATCCCTTCCAAATAGCCATTTCGGCTGGGTTGAATTTCAGGAAGAACCATTGCAAAAAATCTCTAGTTGCGAACCTCATCCTCTATCTAGGTCTACAAATAAGGAAAAAAGATGAACATCGAAAACATCGACCTCGACAAAATCGATCTCGCCACTCTCAAGAAACTGGCCGACAGCGCCAGTGAGAAATTCCAGAAGCGTAAGCAAAACGAGCTCAAGGACATGGTCGCGCGCTGGCTGTCCGAGGCGGCTTCCGTGGGCTACAGCAGCAGCGACGTGATGGCCGAACTCCGTGGCGGCCGCTCCGCTGGCGGCGCGAAGCGCGGCCGGGCACCCCGCGCCGACAAGGGCGCCACCGCCGCCCCGAAGTACCGTGGCCCTAACGGCGAACTGTGGAGCGGCCGTGGCCAAGCACCTAAGTGGATGAAGCCCCTGCTGGCCACCGGCAAGAAGAAAGAGGATTTCCTCATTTCCAAGGCCTGAGCGAAGTTGAAAAGTCCGGCCTAACCTTGCCGGACACCTTCGGGCAGCGTGTTTGGCCCCGGATAGGCATTCCCCCTCCACCCAGCTGAGCAGACATCGTTTGCGCATGACATTGGGTTAAAGCGGGTGACGAGGTATGAAAACCCGCCGTGACGTTTGTTTCACGGCGGGTTTTCTTTTGAACAAGCTGAAACAGCCCGGCACCACCACAGCAAGACATCGCAAATCGGGTGACCGGGTGGCAGGGCAGATCAGGGCAGATTAGCCACGCCCACCCATGCAGATATTGCGCCGAGTATTTATCAAGCTGAATAGCATCTTGGGGTGGGTGCAGCGCTGGCTCACTTGGTGAGCCAGCGGCACCCCGGTGCGTCGCATCGCAGGTGTTCGGACGCAGTAGCAGCAGCGGCTGCGCGACGCCGACGGGTCCTCGCGGCTGAGATAATTGCGAAGCTTCACCCACACACAGCCCCATGACCACCCGCATCCAGCAAGCCGACCTGATCGAATCCGTCGCCGCAGCGCTTCAGTACATCAGCTACTACCACCCCGCCGACTACATCGCCCACCTGGCCCGCGCCTACCAGTGTGAGCAAAGCCCCGCCGCCAAGGACGCGATCGCCCAGATCCTGACCAACAGCAAGATGAGCGCAACGGGCCACCGCCCGATCTGCCAGGACACCGGCATCGTCAACGTCTTCATCAAGATTGGCATGGACGTGCGACTCGAGGGCTTCACCGGCAGCCTCGACGACGCCATCAACGAGGGCGTGCGTCGCGGCTACAACCACCCGGACAACATGCTGCGCGCCAGCGTGGTGGCCGACCCGCAGTTCGCGCGCAAGAACACGCAAGACAACACGCCTGCGGTCATCTTCACCGAGCTGGTGCCCGGCGACAAGGTCGACGTGACCGTGGCCGCCAAGGGCGGCGGCAGCGAGAACAAGAGCAAGATGTACATGCTCAACCCGAGCGACAGCGTGGTCGACTGGGTGCTCAAGACCGTGCCCACAATGGGCGCCGGCTGGTGCCCGCCAGGCATGCTGGGCATCGGCATAGGCGGCACCGCCGAGAAGGCGGTGCTCATGGCCAAGGAGTCCCTGATGGACGACCTGGACATGTACCAGCTGCTCGAGAAATCGTCCAAGGGGGAGAAGATTTCACAGGTGGAGGCGCTGCGCCTGGAGCTGTACGAAAAGGTCAACGCCCTGGGCATCGGCGCGCAGGGCCTGGGCGGTTTGACCACGGTGCTCGATGTGAAGATCAAGATGTACCCGACGCATGCGGCCAGCAAACCGATCGCCATGATCCCCAACTGCGCCGCCACCCGACACGCCCACTTCGTGCTGGATGGCTCGGGGCCGGTCTACCTTGACCCGCCCAGCCTCGACCTGTGGCCCGATGTGCAGTGGACGCCCGACACCAAGAAGAGCAAGCGCGTCGACCTCAACGCGCTCACCCCGGCAGAAGTGGCCAGCTGGAAGCCGGGTGACACGCTGCTTCTCAACGGCAAGATGCTCACCGGTCGCGACGCTGCGCACAAGCGCATTCAGGACATGCTGGCCAAGGGCGAAAAGCTGCCGGTGGACTTCACCAACCGGGTGATCTACTACGTGGGCCCGGTGGACCCGGTGCGTGACGAGGCTGTGGGCCCAGCCGGCCCGACCACTTCCACTCGCATGGACGGCTTCACCGAAATGATGCTGGCCCAGACCGGCCTCATCGCCATGATTGGCAAGGCCGAGCGCGGGCCGGTGGCGATCGAAGCGATCAAGAAGCACAAGAGTGCCTACCTGATGGCCGTGGGCGGCGCCGCCTACCTGGTCTCCAAGGCGATCAAGCACGCGCAGGTGGTCGGCTTTGCCGATCTGGGCATGGAAGCCATCTACGAGTTCGACGTGGTCGATATGCCAGTCACGGTGGCCGTCGATTCCGGCGGCACCAGCGCGCACATCACCGGCCCGGCCGAGTGGAGCAAGCGCATCGCCACGGGCGAGTTCAAGAACATCGCGGTCACCACGGCCTGAGGCAGGACGGGGCCGTGAGCACCTCCCGCGCGGCGATACCCGCACAGCTTGGGACACCCATCGGTGTGTTCGACAGCGGCATCGGCGGGCTGAGCATCCTGCGCGCGCTGCGCGCGCTGATGCCGAACGAGGACTACGTCTACTACGCCGACACCGCGTACGCCCCCTACGGCGAGCGAGAAGAGGTCTTCGTGATGGAGCGGGCCCAGGCGCTCACACGCGAGTTGGTCGAGCGCCTTCACATCAAGGCGCTGGTGGTGGCCTGCAACACCGCCACGGCAGCCGCGATCGCCCAACTGCGTGCGCAATGGCCCGGCCTGACGATCGTCGGTGTCGAGCCGGCCCTCAAACCAGCGGCGGCGCTTTCCCGCACGAAGCGGGTCGGCGTGCTGGCCACGCGCGGGACGCTGTCGAGCGAAAAATTCTCGCTACTCAAAGCCTCGCTGGAGGGCCAGGGCCAAGGCCAAGCCGATTTCGTGCTCCAGCCCTGCGACGGTTTGGCCGCGGCCATCGAGGCCGGTGACAGCCGGCGTAGCGACGCCCTGTTGGCGCAATACATCGGCGCACTGGGGCCCCTGGGCTGGCACGAGGGCCAAATCGACACCCTGGTACTGGGCTGCACCCACTACGCCTTCGCCATGGACGCGGTGCAGCGAATCGCTGGCCCTCAGGTGCGCGTGCTTGAAACCGGCGAGCCGGTGGCGCGACACACGCAGCGGCTCCTGGGCGATGCGGGCCTGCTGCAGCCCCGTGCGGATGGAGGGGCGATGCACCTGCGGTGCTCCGGCTCTCCAGCCATGCTGGAGGCCTTGCGGGCTGCGACAAAGCGCTGGATCCCCTGAGGTCGGAAAGATCGCTCGGGCAACTGGAGGCACAACCGGACGGGGCTGCCTCTTTCCGTTTTGCTTATTCTTCGGCTGCGTCGGCAGAGTGCTCGGCCACACGCAGGATGCAGGCAACGATGGGTCAGTGCATGTCTCTGATCGCAGCCTCACGCCCGCGCACCACGTCGACCTTCCAAAGCAAAATGAGCCCGGCCAGGAATAAGACGGTGGTCGACAGGATGGCCACCCGCTGGTTGCCACCTGTCATCCAGGTGATGGCGCCGTAGCTCAGGGGGCCAATGATGGACGCGAGCCGAATCGCCACCGTCCACAGACCGAAGAACTCGCCCAGTTGCTTGGGCGGGGCCAAGAGGCCGGCCATAGCGCGTCCGGCCGACTGGCTCGAGCCCATGCAAATTCCGGCGATCGTCGCCGCCCACCAGAAGTCGCCCTTGGTGGTGGACAACGCCGCGATCACGCAGGCCGCCACCCAAGCCACGAGGGTCAGGCCCAGGGCCAGCTTGTGCCCGATGCGGTCTTGCAGGTGGCCCCAGGCCAGGGCGCCGGCCATGGCCGCGGCGTTGAGCGCAAAAATCAGCACCATGGTCTCTTGCGGCTGGAAGCCGATCACCTGCTCGGCGTAGATCGCCGCCAGCGAAATGGCCACTGCCACACCGCCCTGGTAGCAGACGGCGCAAGCCATGAGCCACATGAAGTCGCGGTAGCGGCGTGCCTGGGCGAAGGTGCGCCGCAATTGTTGCCAGGAGGCCCGCAAGCCCTGCGGCTCGGCCGCAGGGGCGCGGGGCTGGGCGTGCTCCTTGAGCAAGGCGAAGGTCACCAGGGCGGGCAGGCCATACATCACCGCGGTCACAAGCATGGTCACCGGCACGAACTGGCTGGCTGGAATTCCCTGCCCCTGGGCCCACAGCACATAGGCCAGGCAGATGCCCAGTGTGAGCATGCCGCCCAGGTAGCCCAGACCCCAGCCCCAGCCGCTGACACGGCCCATGGCCTGCGGCCGCGCCAGCTCGGGCAGAAAAGCGGCGGTGATCGACTCACCCCAGGAATAGAAGGTGTTGGACACCACGATGAGGACCAGCGCCAGAGCCACCGTGCCCGGCCCCACCAAGGACAAGGCGGCGGTGCTCAGTACGCAGCCGGCCGTGACGACCATCAGTAGCCGCTTCTTGGCGGCGCGCATGTCGGCCCAGGCGCCCAGGGTGGGCATGGTCAGCATGACCAGGGCATATGAGACACTGAGCGCCGCGGTCCAGGCAAAGGTGGCCCAGGGCGCCTTGTCGGCCACGCCGCCCACGAAGTAGGCCGCAAACACTGCGGTGATGACCACCGTGGTGTAGCCCGAGTTGGCGAAGTCGTACATCGCCCAGCCGAGCACCTCGCGCTTGCGCACGCCAGGGTTGAGGGCGGAGGTAGTGTCCATCAGTGCAGATGTCGCGGCCGGCGGCCACCGCCATGGCCGCCCCCACCCCCACCGCCGCCGCCGCCTGAGCCGCGCGGGGGCTTGCCCAACTCCAGTGAGCTGACCAAGGCGTCAAAGCGCTGGTTGAACAGCTTGTCGATCTCGGCCACCACGCCGCCAAGTTCGGCTCCGTCAAAGTGGCGCTCCATCAGGTGCACCACGTCCTCGACGAGCAGGTCGCGCTGAACCTGCATGATGGCCGCAGGCGTGGGGCCCACGAAGACCATGAGGTAGTCGTCGCGCGCTTCTTCCTCGGGCTGGGCTTCTTCCTCGTCGAAATCGGTGTCGTAGAAAGAGACCTCCAGCGCCGCGCCCTGCTCGGCCAGTTCGTTGAGACCCATGCACATTTCGTCAACGGCCTGCCGGAAGTCTTGGTCACCCGGAACCGTCCAGCACAGGGTCAGAAGGTGCTGGGGGGCGTCGAAGCGAATGCCTGGCTCCTCCTCGTAGGCGCTCTCGGCGGCGTCGGCGAGCGACCGGGCGCCGGCGTACTGCCACAAGGGCTTGAGCGCCTCCTGCAGCTGCGCGTAGCTCACGTCTGCGCGCAGCGGCACTTCGCCGTGCAGGTGAATCTCGAAGGGAGCGTTAAATTGCGACATGTTGGGTCGGCCGCCATGAACGGACGGAAAACTGCGGACCGGAAACTGCACCACCGGCGAGGCTCTGGCACACCGTCGGGCCATGCTGGTGCCCCGGGCCGGACTTGAACCGGCACGCCGCCTTTCAGCAAGCGGCGGATTTTAAGTCCGCTGTGTCTACCGATTTCACCACCGGGGCGACAAACCCTATTGTGCCTCGCTTGGCACCGCGCACGGACACCTGCCGCTGCCAGCAGCCAGGGCAAGGCCCTGATCAGGCCCGCAGGGCCAAGATGTAGAGGGAAACAATCAGGCCGTGACCGACCATCCATACCAGCGAGCGCAGGCTGGCGCGGTCGGCGAGGTAACAGGCGATGTAGGCCAGCCGCACGATCACGAAGGCACTGGCGATCTGGTCGACCCAAAAGCCATCCACGCCCGCATGCCAGGCTGCCAGAACACCGGCGGCGAAGAAGGGAAAGGCCTCCAGGCTGTTGCTCTGCGCTGCATCGGCGCGCGCACGCCAGCCGGTCAGGCCACGGAACCACTCGCGCGGGTGGTGGTTGTCGTACTCGCTGAGCCTGGACTTGGCGATACCGGCGCAAAGAATGGGCAAGAGACCGGCCACCAGGACCATGAAAAGGGACAGCTTCATCTGGAACTCCTCAGTACACAGGGAAAGAGGGAGGAGTATGGCCCAAGGCCTCGGCCTGATCCGCGGGGGGCCCCAATGCAAAAAGGGAGTCCTGATGGACTCCCTTTTGCTGAAATTGGAGCGGGAAACGAGACTCGAACTCGCGACCTCAACCTTGGCAAGGTTGCGCTCTACCAACTGAGCTATTCCCGCGGAATCCAAAATTGTACCCGATCAAAAACCGCTTCCTGGCGCTGCGCAGGGTCATGGCGCGGTGGGCATTTTGGCGCCTGCCCGGCGAGCCACTAGGGTTTGTCTGGACCCGCCTGCCCGGGAGGGCTGACGGGCGAGAACGACTCATCAGTACACTGGTGTATTGCCCCCCCACCCGAACGACCGGACCCGCATGGAAAGACCCTGGATTCAGAGCTACCCGCCCGGCGTGCCGGCGGACATCCCGGTGGACGATCTCGTCTCCATTGGAGACTACTTTCTGGAAGCTGTCGCGCGCTACCCCCATCGGCATGCGTTCATCAGCGGCACCACCGCGGCGACAATGGACTATGCCGAGCTCGAGGGGCTGACCCGCGACCTCGCAGCCTGGTTCCAGAAGGAGATCGCCCTGCCCCCTGGCAGCCGGGTCGCACTGATGATGCCCAACCTGCTGCAGTACCCGGTCTGCCTGTTCGCGCTGCTGCGGGCCGGTTACGTGGTGGTCAATGTGAACCCGATGTACACCCCGCGTGAGCTCGCCCACCAGCTCAAGGACAGCGGCGCCACAGCGATGGTGGTGGTGGACTTGTTTGCCCATGTGCTGGAACAGGTCATTGCCAGCACCCCGGTACGGCACGTGGTGGTGACCGGACTGGCCGACATGCTGCCCGCCTGGAAGCGCCACCTCGCCCACTTCGTGATCCGCCGGCTGCGCAAGATGGTTCGGCCTTACAAGCTGCCGGGCCATGTGGGCCTGCGCCAGGCTCTGCAGCGTGGCAGCCCGCACACCCTCGACCCGGTGCCTGTGCGGCCGAATGATGTGGCGTTTCTTCAGTACACCGGCGGCACCACCGGCGTTTCCAAGGGCGCAATGCTCACCCACCGCAACATCCTGGCCAATGCCCGCCAGGGCAAGGTCTGGAGCGACCCTTTCCTCGAGCCCGAAGAGGCCTTGGTGAGCATCACTGCCATACCGCTCTACCACGTGTTCGCCCTCGGCAGCTGCCTGTCCTTCATCGGAATGGGCGGCACCAATGTGCTGGTCTCCGACCCGCGCGACACCGCCGGGTTCATCAAGGTGCTGGCCCGGTACCGGTTCACGGGCATGCCAGCGGTCAACACACTGTTCAACGACCTAACCTTGCATCCCGACTTCGCCCGACTCGATTTCAGCCGGTTGCGCTTTGCCATTGGCGGCGGCGCAGCCATTCAGCAGGCGGTGGCGCAGCGCTGGCAGCAGCTGACCGGCAAGCCACTGGTCGAGGGCTACGGGCTGACCGAGTGTTCGCCCACCGTGACCTGCAATCCGCTGGACCTCTGCGCACACAACGGCTCCATCGGCCTGCCCATGCCCTCGACCGAGGTCTCGATCCGGGACGAGGCGGGCCAGCCTCTGCCTTTGGGGCAAGCGGGCGAGTTGTGCGTGCGTGGGCCGCAGGTGATGGCCGGTTACTGGCAGAGGCCGCAGGACACCGCGAGGGTGATGACGGACGATGGCTTTTTGCGCACCGGCGACGTGGCGGTGATGGACGAGCGCGGCTTCATCCGCATCGTGGACCGCCTGAAGGACATGATTTTGGTGTCCGGCTTCAACGTCTACCCCAATGAGGTCGAGGAGGTGGCCATGCTGCACCCCGGTGTACGTGAGGCGGCGGCCGTCGGCGTGCCGCATCCGCACTCGGGAGAACGGGTGAAACTTTTCGTTGCCCGCACCGACCCTGCCCTCCAGGCGGCGGAACTCATCGCGCACTGCCGACGCAACCTGACCGGATACAAGGTGCCATCGGAGGTAGAGTTCCTTCCAGAGCTTCCCAAGAGCCCGGTCGGCAAGATCTTGCGGCGCGAGCTGCGCGAGGGAGTCATCTCGCAGGACGCCTGAGGCAGTGGGCCGGCCGACCGGATTCACGCAGGAGGGGCGTGACAATTCAAGACACCAGGGGTTCGCGCACAGTGCGGGCCCATGACAAACAAGAAATGAAACTTAAACGTATCCTGTTGTGGACGGCTCTGACCCTGGCGGTCCTGGGCGGGCTCGCCTACGCCAACCGCATGACGATCCTGCAGTACTCCCTGGGCTGGTACACCGACATCGTCAACCCGCGCGGCCCTTATCAGCCAACGTCTTGGCAGGCGGGCCCTGCGGAGCCGGGGCAGCCGGCGGGAAAGCGCCCCCCCAACATCATCGTGATCCTGGCCGACGACCTGGGGATCAACGACCTGAGCATGAACGGCGGCCACAATGGCATCACCACGCCGAACATCGACGCCCTGGCCAAGGCTGGCGCCAGTTTCGACAATGGCTATGCCGGCAGCGCGGTCTGCACCGTCTCGCGCGCCGCCCTGATCACCGGTCGTTACCCCTGGCGCTTCGGCGTTGAGTTCACCCCCACCCCGGGCGCGATGGCCCGGGTGGCGGTCAAGTTGTACGACAGCGACCCGCCGGCCCTCATTGACCAGCGCTTAGCCAGCCAGGCCAAGCCCCTCAACGACCTGGGAATGCCAGGGTCGGAGGTCACCCTGGCCGAGCGCCTCAAGCCCCAGGGTTATCACAACGTCCACATCGGCAAATGGCACTTGGGCAGCACGCCCGAAATGCGCCCCAACGCCCAGGGCTTTGACGAAACCATCTTCATGGAAAGTGGGCTGTACCTGCCCAAGAAACATCCAGACTCAGTCAACGCCTACCTAGACTTCGACCCGATCGACCGCTTTCTTTGGCCCAACATGCGCTTTGGGGTGAGCTACAACGGCGGCAAGTGGTTCGAGCCCAACAAGTACCTCACCGACTACTTCACCGACGAGGCGGTCAACGCGATCCGTGCCAACCGGAACCGGCCCTTCTTCATGTACCTGGCCCACTGGGGCGTGCACACGCCGCTGCAAGCCACGAAGGCCGATTACGACGCGATGGCGCACATCCCTGACCACCGCCGCCGGGTCTACGGCGCCATGGTGCGCTCGGTGGACCGCAGCGTGGGTCGGGTCATGCAGGCCCTGCGCGAGGAAGGTCTGGACCGCGACACCCTGGTCATTTTCAGCAGCGACAACGGTGCGCCGGGCTACACCGGCATCCCCGACACGAACCGTCCCTACCGGGGCTGGAAGTTGTCCTTCTTTGAGGGTGGCATCCGGGTGCCGTTCATCGCGCACTGGCCGGCGCGCATCACCGCCGGCACACGCCATCAGGCGCCAGCGCACCACACCGACATCGTGCCGACTGCCATGGCAGCGGCCGGCCTGACTCCGCCCAGTGCGCCCGCGGTGGATGGCGTTGACCTGCTGGCGCAGCTGAAAAACCCCAAGCCGCCCGGGCGGCCCCTGTTCTGGCGCGATGGTGAATACCGCGCGATGCAGGAAGACGGCTGGAAGCTCATTTCCGCCAGCCGGCCGCGCAAGGACTTCCTTTTCAACCTGGCCCAAGATCCGACCGAGCGCCGCAACCTGGCGCAGGAGCAGCCGCAACGACTGGCCGATTTGAAGGCCCGCCTCGCCCAGCATCACCAGGGCATGCCCGCGCCAATATGGCCATCGTTCATCGAGGTCCCGATCTTCATCGACAAGACCCTAGAGCAGCCCCGCACGCGGGATGATGAACATGTCTTCTGGATCAACTGAGCACCGGCGCAGGCGGACGGTCGCACGGGTCCTGGGGGGCGCCGCGGCTCTGGCCTGCGGGCTCGTCGTGGCCGTGGCGGTAGCCGCAGGCTGGCTGCCCGGCTGGCGAGACTGGGGCCTGCCCGGCACCGGTCCCAAGCTCGGCGAGCATGGGATGACGGGCAAGAACAACACCAATGCCTCACGCATCGCCTGCGCCCTGCCGCCTCTGGCCGCCCAG
>NZ_JARXAB010000149.1 GCF_029866045.1 Ramlibacter sp.
GCGGGCCCGCGGGCCCGCCCGCCGCGCCGCCATGACCTTCCGCCTCGACGTCAGCGACGGTGGGCAGCTGCTTCCCCGCTTGGGCATGAAAGACCTGGTGCGGCGTGGCCGCGGCAAGCTCGAAGGCCAGATCGGTTGGCAGGGCTCGCCACTGAGCTTTGATTACCCCACACTGGGCGGCGCTTTCAGCGTCAACATCGAATCGGGCCAATTCCTCAAGGCCGACCCGGGGCTGGCCAAGCTCCTGGGCGTGCTCAGCCTGCAGAGTCTGCCGCGCCGGCTGACCCTGGACTTCCGGGATGTGTTCACCGAGGGATTTGCCTTCGACTTCCTGCGCGGCGACGTCACCATTGCCCAGGGGATCGCCGCCACTAACAACCTGCAGATGAAGGGGGTGAATGCCGCCGTCCTCATGGACGGGCGCGCTGACATCGCCCGCGAGACCCAGGACCTGAAGGTGGTGGTGGTGCCCGAGATCAATGCCGGTACCGCCTCGGTGGTGGCGGGTGTCATCAACCCCGCGGTCGGCCTGGGCAGTTTCCTCGCCCAGCTGTTTCTGCGCCAGCCGCTGATCCGCGCGGCGACCCAGGAGTTTCATGTCGACGGCACCTGGGGCGACCCCCGGGTGACCCGGGTGTCCCGCGGCAGCGGTGCTGCCCCCGCCGCGCAGCCGGCCACCGCCAACTGAGTCGACGGACCTCGCGCACCCCGACCGCGCCGCAAGAAGCACCGCCATGGCACTCGAGCTCGCCCTGATTCAGATGGTCTCCTCCCCCTCGGTGGCAGACAACCTGCAGCAGGCCCGTGCGCTGCTGGCGCAAGCGGCCGCGGACGGTGCTGAGCTGGCGGTGCTGCCCGAGTATTTCTGTCTTCTGGGCCAGTCCGACGCCGACAAACTTGCCCATGCCGAGCGTGAGGGCCAGGGCCCCATCCAGGCGGCGCTTGCCGAGGCCGCCCGCGACCTGGGGCTGTGGCTGGTGGGCGGCACCCTGCCCCTGGCCAGCGCAGACCCCGGCCGGGTCCGTAACGCCTGCATCGTCTATCGCCCCGACGGCCACCAGGTGGCTCGCTACGACAAGATTCACCTCTTTGCCTTCGACAATGGCCGCGAGCGCTACGACGAGTCGCGCACCATCGAGGCTGGCGCTCACCCCGTTTGCTTTGACCTCGAAACCCGCGCGGGGGAGTGTTGGCGGGTCGGCCTCTCTGTTTGCTATGACCTGCGCTTTCCCGAGCTGTACCGGGGCCTTGCGGCCGAGGGTGCGCAGCTGCTGCTGGTGCCCAGCGCCTTCACCCACACCACCGGCCAGGCCCACTGGGAGACGTTGCTGCGGGCGCGCGCCATCGAAAACCTGGCCTTCGTCGGTGCACCCGCCCAGGGCGGTCAGCATGCCAATGGCCGCCGCACCTGGGGCCACACGCTGGTGGCTGACCCCTGGGGCGAGGTGATCGCCTGCCGCGAGGAGGAGGGCGCGGGCGTGCTGCGCGCCCGCCTTGACCTAGAACGCCTTGCGCAGTCCCGCCAGCAGTTGCCGGCGTTGGCGCACCGCGTGCTCGGGGTTGCCCCAGGCCCAGCCGCTGCGGCGGTGACTGCGGCTACGGTTGCGGTTGTTTCGCCCGCCCGGCCCTGACACCCTCTCGCTATGCCCCGCCTTTTTCGCGCCCTCTTCCAACGGAACCAGGCCGCAGCCTCGGCGGCCCCCGGCGGATTCTCCGGGGGCCTGCAAGACGGCGGCGGCAGCACGGCGCGGCGCATCCTGTGGTGGGTGCTGGTGCCCCTGGTGGGGGCGCTGCTGGTCACCTTGGTCTGGCTCGCCGGTCGCTACGAGGCCAGCCAGGTGCAGGGTGCCCTGGACCGGGACGCCAACGCCGCCGGCGCAGACATCCGCCAGGGCCTGGCCCGCAACATCCAGGACCTGCAGGCCCTGCGCGCCACGCCCGCCCTGGCGGATTGGGACGCTGCCGCCTTGCGCCTGCTGCGCGAACACCGCGAGCTGCTGCGCATCGAGCAGCGCGACGCCTCGTTGCAGTTGATTCAGGTGGTCGAGACGCCCTATCGCAAGCCCGTGTTCGATCGCCTGCCCCGCCCCCAGGCACAGGCCGATGTCCGCCTGGCCTGCGCCCAAGCGATGCGCTTGTCGCAGCCGGCCTATTCCACCAGCTACTTCGCGCCCCAGGGCGACGGCCTCGGCCTCGAGGTCATGGAGCTGTGCGTACCCCAGGGCAGCGGCCGCGAGGTCACCGGCTTCCTGGTCGCCAGCTATGCCCTGTCGGGCGTTCTGTCCTCCTTCGTCGGCCCGCAGTTGGCACGCAACCAGGAGGTGTCCTTCAACGAGACAGACGGTACCCGACTGGCGCTCTATGGCCAGGCCCAGCGGGGCCGCCGCACCTTCACCAGCCAGTACCTGCTGGATCTGCCCGGCAACACCTTGCTGCTGCGCATGAACAGCTGGCGCTCGGCGCCGGACCTGTTTCCCAATGTGATGACCGCCCTCGTCACCGCCATGTCGATCGCCCTGGTGGCGGTGCTGGTGCTGCTGGGCCGCGACATGCGCCGCCGCCAGCGGGTGGAGCGCGACCTCGCCGACGCTCTCGCCTTCAGAAAAGCCATGGAGAACTCCTTGGTCACGGGCCTGCGGGCGCGCGACCTCTCCGGCCGCATTACCTATGTGAACCCGGCCTTTTGCGCGATGGTCGGATTCAGCGCCGAGGAGATCTTGGACCGCGCCATGCCCCCGCCCTACTGGCCGCCCGACCTGGTGGAGGAATACCTGCGCCGCCATGAAAACCGGCATGCGGGGGGGCAGCAGCCGCCGCGAGAGGGCTTCGAATCCGTGTTCGTCCGCAAGGATGGCGTTCGTTTCCCGGTCCTCATCATCGAGGCACCTCTGATCAATGCCCAGGGCGAGCAGACCGGCTGGATGAGCGCGTGCCTGGACATCAGCGAGCAGCGCCGGGTGGAGGAGGTGTCCCGCGCCAGCCAGGAAAGGCTGCAGGCCACCGCCCGTCTGGCCACCGTGGGCGAGATGGCCTCCCTCCTGAGCCACGAGCTCAACCAGCCGCTGGCCGCTATCTCCAGTTACGCCACCGGCTCGCGCAACCTCCTGCAATCCGGCGATGTTCAGGGCCTCGATGGCGCGCTGCAGCGCATCGCCCAGCAGGCTGAGCGCGCTGGCAAGGTGATCCGAAGTGTTCACGACTTCCTGCGCCGGCGCGACCAGCCTCGTGAGCCCGTCCACCCGCAGGCGCTGTGGGAGGCGGTCATTCCCTTGGTCACCCTGCAGGCGCGCAAGCTGGGCGTGGGCGTGGTCTCTCGTATTCCCGTCGACCTCCCGCAGGTCCTGTGTGATCGCACCATGGTTGAACAGGTCCTTCTGAACCTGGTTCGCAATGCGATGCAGGCGATGGACGGAGCCGGGGTCGCCCGGCCGACCCTCACCCTTCAAGTGCGGCGGGCTGAGCAGCCGAATGAGCCCGGCCGCGTCTGGCTGGAGTTCTCGGTGGCCGACATTGGCCCCGGCGTCCCCGATGCGGTGAAGGGCCAGCTGTTCACCCCCTTCTTCACCACCAAGGCCGAGGGCATGGGCCTGGGTCTCTCCTTGTGCCGGACGGTGGTCGAGCAGCACGGTGGGCAGTTGTCCTTCGAGCCCAACACGCCGCAGGGCACGATCTTCCGGTTCATGCTGCCTGCTGCCGACTCCCCCCAGGGCGCCCCTGCGCTCTCCTCCGATGCAACCACTTTCTGACGCCCTCATCTACCTCGTCGACGACGATGCCAGCGTGCGCGAGGCCCTCGCGTGGCTGCTGCGCTCGCGGCGCCTGGCCAGCGAGAGCTTCGCCAGCGGAGACGCCCTACTGGCGGCGCTGCCGGCAGACTTCATGCCCCGGCAGCCTTGCTGCCTGCTGCTGGACGTGCGCATGCCCGGCACCAGCGGCCTGGCCCTGTTCGAGCTGCTGGAGCGGCGCGGCCTGGTCGAGGTCATGCCGGTGATCTTCTTGACCGGGCATGGAGATGTGCCCACCGCGGTGGCCATGGTCAAGCGTGGCGCCTTCGACTTCTGCGAGAAGCCGTTCTCCGACAACGCCCTGGTCGACCGTATCGAGCAGGCGGTCGCCCGCTCGGCCCAGGTGCTGGCCGAGCGTCAAGGCCGGGAGCGCGTGCAGGCGCGGCTGGCTGAACTCACCCAGCGTGAACGCGATGTGATGGCGCTGGTGGCCAAGGGCCTACCCAACAAATTGATCGCCGACCAGCTGGAGATCAGCGTGCGCACCGTGGAAGTGCACCGCGCCCGGGTGTTCGACAAGATGGAAGTGAAGTCGGCGGTGGAGCTGGCCAACTTGCTGCGGGAGGGGTGAGGCTCCAGGCCCGCAATCAGCCGCCCTGTGGCGTCTCCGCGTTCTTGGCGGCGGGTATGTCCGCGAGCTCTTCCTCGATTTGGGCGATGGAAGGCAGGCTCGACTGCAGTTCGGCCGGAAGGGAGCCCACCAGTCGGTATTCCGAAATTCCCATGGGCTGATTTTTGTCGCCGAGTGCGTACTCCGCGACGACCTTGTTACGGCTTCGGCACAGCAGCAGGCCAAGGGTCGGACCATCGTGTTCGCTCTTGATTTGCCGGTCCACGGCGGTCAGATAAAAACTCAATTGGCCCAGATGGTCTGGCTTGAACTTCTCGGCTTTGAGCTCAATCACCACATAGCACCGGAGCCGCAGGTGATAGAAGAGCAGGTCCATGTAGAAATCGTCGCCGCCGACCAGAAGATGCACTTGGCGCCCGACAAATGCGAACCCAGCGCCCAGCTCCAGCAGGAACTGCGTGACATGTTGCACCAGCGCCGCCTCAATCTCGCGCTCGCCGGCCTCTGCCCCGATCGCCAGAAAGTCGAGCAGGTAGGGGTCCTTCAAGACTTGGTGGGCATGGTGGGATTCAGGCGATGGCAGGCGCTCTGTGAAATTGGTCTGGGCTCGGCCCTCGCGCTCGAGAAGCCGCGCCTCCAGCTGCTTTGACAGCGTCGCGCGCGACCAGCCCAGTTGCGCCGCTCGCTCCGCATAGGCGAGGCGCTCTTCGGGCCTCTTCAGGCGGGTGAGAAGGAGCAGGTTGTGTCCCCAGGGTAATCGTCCAACAGCCTGTTGGACGACCTGGTCATCGGGCCACGCGTCTGCAAAGGCCCGCATGTAAAGCAGATTGGCGCGGGAGAAACCCTTCATCTCCGGGAAGGCCCGTCGGAGATCTCTGGCGAGGCGTTCAATGACCTTGGCGCCCCAGCCCTCCCTGCTTTGACGCTCGAGAATGTCTCGCCCGATTCGCCAGTAGAGGAGGACCAACTCGCCGTTGGCTGCTTGGGCGGCCCGCTTCTGCGCTTGGCGAATTCGGTCTTTGAGCGCAAGCAGCCAAGCTGCGTAACCAGGGGGCGGTAGCGGCTTGTCTTCGATGCCTGGGTCCATGCGGGTACGTGGTGGGAGCGAGGCACCCATCTTGCCCCTTGACGCGCTACGTGCGGGGGTGCGAGCTTTCGTGTTGGCGCGCCGTCAGTCCCGCCAAGTCCCCAGCGGCCCAACGACCTCAGTCGGCGCGACGGGCGTGCTCAGGCCACAGGCGCATGACCACTGCGCCCTCGCTCCGGTAGGCATAGCAGCTGTTGATCTGGGTGGGAACCTTGCCTGGCGTGTCGATACGGTCCTGCCTGGGCACGACACCTCGGATGCCCTGAAACGCGGTCGTGCCGAGCGGGATGAGCATCTCCATCAGGTGTGTGCAGCTGGCGACGCCACGCAGACGCGACTTGACCGTGGTGGACCAGCCCTTGACGATCCGCTCGCCCACCAGCACCTGCAGCGTCGCCTCGGCCTCTTTGCAGACGCCGTAGGGTGTGGCATCGGAGGACGCCTCCACCGCCTGCACCACATAGTCTGCCGAGACGGTCAATCGCACCCACAAATCGTGCAGATGCTGCCCGGGCGGGACGGGGACAGGCGACCCCAGTCGCTCGAAGGGGAAGGGCTTGGTATCGATGAGGCGGGCCTCCACTTCGTACAAGCCGTCGTCACGGGCGTACGCCCGCATATCGATCGAGCGGTGATGAATTTCGCGGCGAGGAGACGAAGGGGACAGGGGCATGGATTCTTTCCAGTCTGAAGGCATCGAACGCCGGCGAGCCTGCGCCAGTTACAGGGGCTGCCGACAAGGCCCGATTCATTTCTCGGGTGTGTCGTCCCGCGGCAGCTCGCCCTTGGGCCGGCCCGAGAACATGGTCCACCACACGATCAGGACCAGGACCGCGAGGGCCAGCAGAGCTTCGAGCAGAATCAGCAGCATGCGAACATTCTTGGGCAGGTGGGCGTCGACAGCAATTGTAGGGAGCGCCTTGCTGGTGTTGGCCTCCTGCGGCGGCGTGCCCCTGCTGCCGTCGCAGCCAAACCCGGCGGCCCCACCCGGCGTACCGGCGCCTCCCGGTGCCCTGCCATCCTCCGAGGCGCTGCCCGCCGACACCGCCCCCCTGCCACCGCCGATCACCCAGGGCAAGAGCCGCTGGGTGCCGGTGCGTTGGCAAGAGCTCCCGGGCTTCAACGACGATGCCCTGCACGAGGCCTGGAATGCCTGGCTCAAGTCCTGCGAGCGGCCAGTGCCGCCCTGGACGGCGCTGTGCCCGCAGGTGCGCCAGCTGGCCATCGCCACGCCCGTCGAGCAGCGCGCCTGGATGCTGCAGACCCTGCGCCCCCACCGGGTCGAGCCGCTACAAGCGGGCGACGCCGGCCTGCTCACCGCCTACTACGAGCCGGTGATGGACGCCTCACGCCAGCCCACAGCACGTCACCGGGTGCCGCTGTACCGCCCGCCGGCCGACCTGGCCCAGCGCAAGCCCTGGTTCACCCGGCAAGAGATGGAGGCGCTGCCCGAGGCCCAGGCGGCGCTGCGCGGCCGCGAAATCGTCTGGCTGGCCGATCCCATCGATGCCCTGGTGCTGCAGATTCAAGGCTCAGGGCGGATGCGCATTACCGAGCCCGACGGCCGGCAGGTGACGGTTCGTCTGGCCTATGCGGGCACCAATGACCAGCCCTACCGCAGCGTGGGCACTTGGCTGCTGCGCCAGGGCCTGGTGCGCGACGCGTCCTGGCCCGGCATCAAGGCCTGGGTGCAGGCCAACCCGGGGCGGGTGCAGGAGATGCTGTGGTCGAACCCGCGCATGGTGTTTTTCCGCGAGGAGCCGCTCGATGGCCTGGCCGCGCAATTGGGCCCGCGCGGCGCGCAGGGCGTGGCGCTCACGCCGGGCCGCTCCATCGCGGTGGACAAGGACAGCATTCCCTACGGCGCGCCGGTCTGGCTGGCATCCCCGGGGCCTGCCGCCAACCTGCAGCGTCTGGTGCTGGCGCAGGACACCGGCAGCGCCATCGTCGGTGCGGTGCGGGCCGACTACTTCATGGGCTGGGGTGCCGAGGCGGGTGAACTGGCCGGGCGGCTCAAGCAGCCGCTCAAACTGTGGGTGCTGTGGCCGCGGTGAAGCGTGCCACTCGCTCCGTGCGGCGCGCCCATCTGGCGGGCCATGCGGTCCTTCCCGGCAAGGACGCCTCGGGCCCTCGTTCATTTCACAGCTTGGGCCAGCAGGTCACAGAAGCACCGCCAGCTCTGCCGTGTATGCTTGATAGGCCCTCTTATTTTCTATCTTGGCCGTGACGGCGACCCCCTGCGCACCCCTAACTCGTTTGACCGCTCCAGATAGGCCCAGATGTCGTGTGCACCACGGGTAGTCTCGCACTCGACAACATGAATCACACCCCTACCTTGGCCAAGTTGGCCGACTTAGCGCACGACTATCAATTGGCAGATGCCCTGCCAATCGTGACAACTCGGATGCGCAACTTGCTGCTCGATACCCTGGGATGCAGCATTGCTGGACGTCACCACGATGCCGTGCAGAAGGCCTGTGTCGCCGCGCAAGCCTTGGGCATGGACGCGCAAGTCATGGGTTTGGGCAGTTTGCGCCGTCTGAGCCTCATGGGCGCCATGCTTGAAAGCGGTGCAGCCATCCGCGCACTCGACTTCAATGATTTTTACTGGGGCCCTGGCATCGGCGGTCATCCCAGTGATTTGTTCGGAATCGCCTTGCCCCTGGCTCAATCTCAATCCTCGACATTGGGTGAGTTGTTGGAAGCCACGCTGGTGGGCTATGGCTTGTATCTGCGCCTTCTTGATGTGATGGCCCCCCACGGGGCTTTCGATCACACCACCGCCATGACGTTGGGCTCAGCAGCCATCAGCGCACGTCTCTTCAAAGCCGATCGCAACAAGATGCTGCAGACGCTCTCCATGGCCCTGGTGCGCGGCCCGGCCATGTGCGCCATGCGGCAAGGGGCGATCAGCGAGGCAAAAGCCACAGCGCCCGCAGTGGCGGGTATCAGCGGCTATCTGGCGGCGCAACTGGCAATGGCAGGTTTGAATGGGCCGGTTGCTGCGGTCATGGGCAAGAATGGACTGCAGGCCTTTGTCGCCGAAGGTGCGGACCTGAGTGATTTGATCCGCCAACCTTTGCTGGACCAGCATCTCGACGCGGTCAGTATCAAACGCTATCCCTGTATTGGCACTGCGCAAGCCACCGTATCCGCTGCACAGGCGCTTCATGCACCGCTGCAAGAGGCCGCCTCACCCATCGAGTCGGTGCAGGTCCATTTAGGCGACAGCCCACTCATACGGCATCAATGCTCGTCGGCCTATTTGCATCCACACGATAGAGAAACGGCCGATCACAGCTTTTTCTCGCTGATTGCCATGACTTTGCTCGAGGGCACACTGACCCCCGATCAGTTCGATCGACGCCGATATCTCGATGCGGATGTGAAGGCTTTGTCGGAACGTTTGCATTTCCACTTTGACCTGGCGGGCGCAGAGCAGGGTTTGTTTTCTGCCCGAATCGAAGTGCGTTTGGGCAATGGGAAAAGTTTGCGAAGCCAAGCCCTTCATCCCCCGGGGCATCCCTTGCGCCCGCTCAGCGCGGACGAGTTGTCGCGCAAATTTCTTGACTGCGCCCTGCCCCACATGGGCCAAGAAAGGGCGCAAGGCTTGCTCGAAAACTGCCTGCAGGCCCCCTTGCATACGCCGATATCAACCGTCTTAAAGCCCCTGCAGAATTGAAATCCTCGAAAGTAGAAAGTCACCATGAGCACCCAAGATTTAACCGGGCGCGTCGCGCTGGTCACCGGCAGCGCAAGACGTATTGGGCGATCCATCGCGCTTGCGCTGGCACAACGTGGTGCCCATGTGCTGGTCCATTCACAAACTGACCGCGCCTCGGCTGAAGAGACGGCCCGTCAAATCCGTTTACTGGGTGTTGAGGCACAAGTTTTCTTGGCCGACATCACCCAGCCTGAACAAGTGCAAGCCCTGGTGCAACACGCCATTGACACCTGGGGACGCCTCGACATTCTTGTCAACAGCGCCGCCATTCGGCGGCCAGTCAAATTCGAAGACCTCACCTTTGCAGAATGGCGACTCATCATGTCGATCATTTTGGATGGCACTTTTTTGTGCTGTCATGCCGCCGCTCCCCATCTGCGGCGCAGCGGTCACGGACGGATTGTCAATATTGGGGGCATCACCAGCCAAATCGGAGCGCACGGGCGCGCTCACGTGGTGGCCGCTAAAGCGGGCGTGGTGGGCCTCACGAAAGCCTTGGCGCTGGACTTGGGCGATTCACAAGTCACGGTCAATTGCGTTGCGCCGGGGATGGTTGAATCTCCCGAAGATGATGCGGTGTCGACACAGTTTCGGCGGCAGCACACCCCCTTGGAGAAAATCCCTCTCGGGCGGGCTGGAACTCCGGACGATGTCGGTCGTGCTGTCGCCTTGCTCTGCTCGGACGAATTGGCCTACGTCACAGGGCAAACCTTGCACCTCAATGGAGGTGTCTTCCTGTGGTGACTGCCACCCTGGCGGAGCACATGGCCAGCAGTGCTCAGCGCGAACTACCTGCCGAAGTGGTCGAGAAAACGGCCCTGCATATTCTGGACACCGTCGCAGCGATGGTCTCTGGCACCCGACTCCAAGGCGGCGTGCAAGCGCTCAAATGGGTCACGCAGCAAGGTGGCAGGCCCGATGCCTTGGTTGTGGGGTCCGAGTGCCGCAGTTCAGCCGCGGACGCTGCCCTCGCCAACGGCATGTTGGCCCATGCGGATGAAACCGATGACTCGCATGCCCTCTCACTCACCCATCCAGGCTGCGCCATCGTTCCCGCAGCACTGGCGGTCGGGGATTGGCACGATGTCTCGGGTCAGGCCTTGCTGCGTGCCGTCACCGTCGGATATGACGTCGGCCCCCGAATCTCCATGGCTTTAGGAGCCGCCTCGTTTTTTGACGACCATCACAGCTCGCACAGTGTGGGCGGCTTATTTGGAGCCACCGCAGCGGTTTCTTCGCTCATGGGTTTTTCAGCCCGTCAATGTGAATACATGCTGTCGTATGCGGTCCAACAAGCCTCGGGCAATGCTTGCTGGCGACGCGACCCCGATCATGTAGAAAAAGCCTACGACTTCGGTGGGATGCCGGCTCACCATGCCGTGCTGGCGGGCACCATGGTGGCATCAGGCATGACGGGTTCTCGGCAGCCCATTGAAGGCACCCCGGGCCTGCTGGCGGCGTATCCCAAACATGCCCGTGTGGCCCTGGCCACAGAAGCACTGGGTACGCGATACGAGGTGATGAGAACTGCGATAAAAAAATGGTGTGTCGGTTCGCCAATTCAGTCAGCCCTGGATTCCTTGCTGTACTTGATGCAAAACGAAGGCCTGCGTCATGAGCAGGTCGATCGCATCGTGGTCTCCTTGCCGGTGCAATCGGCGCCCGTGGTGGACCGGCGCGAGATGCCGGCAGTCAATCTTCAATTTCAACTTTCTGTGTTGCTGCTCGATGGGCATCTGAGCTTTGATTCTGGGCATGACCAGGCTCGCATGCATGAGGCTGAGGTGTTGGATCTGTGTGATCGCATCCAGATCGATCCACGTCCGGAACAAGCCTTTATCGACAACTCACGCCAGGCCATCGTCACCGCGCATTGTCGCGATGGAAGTACAAAGCGCCACCACACCTTGCATGTTCGCGGCACCCCGGCAAACCCCATGACGCTGTCCGAAATTCAGGCCAAAGCGCAAGACTTGATGGCGCCAGTACTGGGTACCGAGCGCAGCCAACAACTCATTAGCCAACTGATACAGTTGGTCGAGCTGCCCCGTATCAGTGTCTTGCGTCCCTTGTTGAAACCTGCCTTTACCCATTCACGTTGAAAGTAGGACCATGAAATCAGAACTGAATCGTCGTCAAACGCTCGCACTGACTTTGGGTGGACTCAGCCTGCCCTCCTGGGCACAAAGCACACGCTATCCGAATAAACCCATCCGACTGATTGTTCCTACCCCGCCCGGCGGCGGTGCCGACGCGTTTGCTCGGGTCGTTGGGCAACGCATGTCTGAGATTTTGGGCCAGCCGGTGGTGATTGAAAATCGTCCCGGGGTCGCAGGTAACCTGGCGGCTGAACAGGTCATGCGCATGCCTCCCGATGGCTACAGCCTGTTCGTTGGGGCCATTGCGACGCTGGCCATCTCGCCCGTGCTTTACGAGTCTCTTGCTTTCAATCCGATGAAAGACTTCACCCACATCACCCAGGGTGTTGTGCTGAGTAATCTCTTGGTGGCGCATCCCAGCGTGCCCGCAAACTCCGTGAAGGAGTTGATTGCGTTGGCTAAAGCCAAACCAGGCACGATCAACTTCTCTTCATCTGGTAACGCCACAGCGGGTCACCTGGCGGGGGAGTTGTTCGGAGCAATGACAGACACCAATATTGTTCATGTGCCGTACAAGGGCGGTGGCCCGGCATTGGCCGATTTGGTGGCCGGACATGTCCAAATAAGTTTTGCCAGCCCACCCTCCGCGCTGCCCCTCGTCAAAGCGGGCAAGCTCAAAGTTTTGGGTGTGACCACCGATAAGCGTCAACTCAGCATGCCTGATGTGCCCACCATCGACGAGGCAGGGGTACCCGGGTATTTTGCGAACAACTGGTATTGTTTTGTCGGGCCAGCCGGAATGCCAAAAGACATCGTCGCCGTGCTCAATCGAGAATTCCGGAACGCGATGCTCGACCCGAAAGTGATGAGCACGCTGTCCGGCCAAGGCATGGTGCCCGAACCCAGTAGTCCTGAGCAATTGACCAAATTCATCAGCCAAGAGATTGACAAGTGGGGCAAGATCGTTCGAGCCCGAAATATCAAGCCAGACTGAACTTGCCCCTGTTGGGCGTCTCCCTTGGCTGCGCAGCTAGGCGGCCTTCAATGGCTGTGCCGCGTGCCAGCTTTTCTCAAGCCGCCTCGGACTCACTGAGCCCAAAGCCGAGCGAGTTTTGCGGTGGTGGTAGGGCGTCATCTGTTCAATGACTTCGTCCAAGGCTTGCCTGCGTGTCGCGGATTTTCTGCCGTGCAAGCGCCTCCCCTATCAACCGGCTCCAGAGGGTCGCCGTGGGGCCGTGACCCCAACAATCGCCCCTGCGACTTACCGAGCTGTTCATCTTTTGGCCCGCAAACTGCTGGCTGAAAAAGTCCAGAACCACTGCCCAGATACAGTTAACCCTTATCGGCGCCTGCCGTCTACACTGCGCCAGACCATCCGGGTGGCCCGCACGCACGGTCCATCCCGCCGTGAAGGAGACCGCCGCCATGAACGCCCCCCTGCCTGAGCACATCCGCCAGGCCCTTGAGACCGTTTCCCTCGACGACAAGTACGCGCTCGACCACGGCCGCGCCTTCATGAGCGGGGTGCAGGCCCTGGTGAAGCTGCCCATGCTGCAGCGCCAGCGCGACGCGCTGGTGGGCAAGCGCACCGCGGGCTTCATCAGCGGCTACCGCGGCTCGCCGCTGGGCGGCTATGACCAGGCCCTGTGGAAGGCGCGCCAATATCTCAAAGCGCAGAACATCGTCTTCCAGCCCGGGGTGAACGAGGAGCTGGCCGCCACCGCGCTGTGGGGCACACAGCAGCTGGGCTTTGCGCCCAAGGCGCAGCAAAAATTTGATGGTGTCTTTGGCATTTGGTACGGCAAGGGCCCGGGGGTAGACCGCTGCTCTGACGTCTTCAAGCACGCCAACATGGCCGGCACCACGCCCTGGGGTGGGGTGATTGCGGTGGCCGGCGATGACCATGTGGCCAAGTCCTCCACCGCCGCGCACCAGAGCGATCACATCTTCAAGGCCTGCGGCTTTCCGGTGTTCTTTCCGTCTTCGGTGCAGGAGATTCTTGACCTGGGCCTGCATGCCTTCGCCATGAGCCGCTACGCCGGCGTGTGGACGGGCATGAAGACCATCCAGGAAATCGTCGAGTCCAGCACCGCCGCCACCATCGACCCGCAGCGGGTGAAGATCGTCCTGCCCGAAGACTTCGCCATGCCGGCTGGCGGCGTGCATATCCGCTGGCCCGATACGCCGCTGGAGCAGGAGGCGCGCCTTTTTGACTACAAGTGGTACGCGGCCCTGGCCTATGTGCGCGCCAACCGCCTCAACCACAACGTGATCGAGGGGCCGAATGACCGCTTTGGCCTCATCGCCAGCGGCAAGGCCTACAACGACACCCGGCAGGCCCTGATCGACCTGGGCCTGCCGGACGCCGAGTGCCAGCGCCTGGGCATCCGCCTGCACAAGGTGTCGGTGGTCTGGCCGCTGGAGGCGCAGACCACCCGCGAGTTCGCTACCGGTCTGCGCGAGATTCTGGTCGTGGAGGAAAAGCGCCAGGTCATCGAGTACCAGCTGAAAGAAGAGCTCTACAACTGGCGTGACGATGTGCGGCCCCACGTCTTGGGCAAGTTCGACGAGGTCGAAGGCGACTACTCCGGCGGCGAATGGTCCATGCCCAACCCGACGGCCAACACCCTGCTGCGGGCCAATGCCGACCTGTCCCCGGCGCTTATCGCCCGGGCCATCGCCCGGCGGCTCAAGAAGCTGGGCGTGGACGCCGACACCGCCGCACGGCTCGACGCCCGTATGGCCGTGCTCGACGCAGCCGAGAAGTCGCTGCGTGTGCTCGAGGTGCAGGGCGACCGCACGCCCTGGTTCTGCTCGGGCTGTCCGCACAACACCTCGACCCGGGTCCCCGAGGGCTCGCGCGCGATGGCCGGCATCGGCTGCCACTACATGGCCCTGTGGATGGACCGCGCCACCCTGGGCTTTACCCAGATGGGCGGCGAGGGCGTGCCCTGGGTCGGCCAGGCGCCTTTCACCGACGAGAAGCATGTGTTCGCCAACATCGGCGACGGCACCTATTTCCACAGCGGCCTGCTGGCCATCCGCCAGTCCATCGCCGCCGGGGTGAACATCACCTACAAGCTTCTCTACAACGACGCAGTAGCCATGACCGGCGGCCAGCCGGTGGGCGAGCGGCCCGAAGGCCACAGCGTGGTGCAAATTGCCACCGCCCTGGTGGCCGAGGGTGCGAGCCGGCTGGTGGTCGTCACCGACGAGCCGGACAAGTACGACGGCGCGCACGACCTGCCGGGGCTTGAGGCCGTTGGCCCGCATGCGCTGCGCCGCCTGCCCGAAGGGGTGGACGTTTTTCACCGCGACGACCTCGATCGTGTTCAGCGCGAGCTGCGCGAGATCCCCGGCGTGACAGTCATCGTCTACGACCAGACCTGCGCCACTGAAAAGCGCCGCCGCCGCAAGCGCGGCACGATGGTTGACCCCGCGGTTCGGGTCGTGATCAACGAGGCGGTCTGCGAGGGCTGCGGCGACTGCGGCGAGCAATCCAACTGCCTGTCGGTGGAGCCGCTGGAAACCCCCCTGGGTCGCAAGCGCACCATCAACCAGAGCAGCTGCAACAAGGACATGAGCTGCCTCAAGGGCTTTTGCCCCAGCTTCGTCACGGTGGAGGGCGGAGCTCTCAAGAAGAAGGCCAAGGCGCTGGCGCCTGACCCCGCCAGCTTCGGCCCGCTGCCCGAGCCCACCTTGCCCGCCCTGGAGGGCAGCGCCTACGGCATCGTGGTCGCTGGCGTTGGCGGCACCGGCGTCATCACCATCGGCCAGTTGCTGGGCATGGCGGCGCACCTGGAGGGCAAGGGCGTGGTCACTCAGGACGCAGCCGGCTTGGCGCAAAAGGGCGGCGCAACCTGGAGCCATGTGCTGATCGGCCAGCAGCCGGAGCACATCCTCACCACCCGGGTGGGGCTGGCAGCGGCCGATCTCATCATCGGCTGCGACCCCATCGTCACCGCTGGCAAGGAAACGGCCCAGCGCATCCGCCAGGGTCGCACCCGCGTCGCGCTCAACGCCCACGGCACGCCCACCGCCGCCTTTGTGCACCAACCCGACTGGGCCGACCCGGCCTCGGCCTGCACCGGCGCGCTGACTGGCCTGGTGGGTGCCGATCTGCTGGGCCTGCTGCAGGCCGAGCAGATCGCCACCCGCTTGCTGGGTGACAGCCTGTTCACCAACCCGGTCATGCTGGGCTACGCCTGGCAGCGCGGCTGGATTCCGCTTGGCGAGGCGGCGCTGCTGCGCGCCATGGAGCTCAATGAGGTGGCGGTGGCGGCCAACAAGGCGGCCTTTCTCTGGGGGCGCCTGGCGGCTCACGACCCGGCGGCGGTGGACAAGCTCCTCACCCCCTCGCAGGTCGTGCAGTTCCAGCCACGGGAGACGCTGGAGGGGCTGCTGGCCCACCGCGCTACCCATCTGGCGGCCTACCAGAATGACGCCTACGCTCGCCTCTACCGCGACTTCGTCGAGCGGGTCCGCTCGGCCGAGGCGCCCCTGGGCAAGACCCAGCTGACCGAGGCGGTCGCCCGCGGCCTGTTCAAGCTCATGGCCTACAAGGACGAATACGAGGTGGCGCGCTTGCACACCGATCGCGCCTTTCTGGGCCGGATCGCGGGCCAGTTCGAAGGCGACTTCAAGCTGCACTACCACCTGGCGCCGCCCCTGCTGGCCAAGACGAACGACAAGGGCGAGTTGATCAAGCGACCCTACGGCCCCTGGATGGGCGTGGCCTTCCAGGTGCTCGCCCGCCTGAAGTTCCTGCGCGGCACCGACTTCGACCCCTTCGGTCGCAGCGCCGAGCGCCGCGGCGAGCGGGCCTTGATCGAAGCCTACCGGGCCAGCCTGGAAGAAGTGATTGCTGCGCTCGACGCCGGCAACCATGCCCGGGCGCTCGAAATCGCCCGCCTGCCCGAGCAGATTCGCGGCTTCGGCCATGTGAAGGAGCGCCACCTTGCGAAGGTGCGGCCCCAATGGGACGCGCTCATGGCCCAGTGGCGGGCCCAGCGGACGCAGCCTGGCCAGCGGCGTCAGGCCTGAACCTGCGCCTCAGGCCTGCCCTTGGGCCGACGCCTTCTGCATAACGCCCGAACGCAGCACCTGGACCCCGGTGCTGGCCGGCACGGCCTGGAGCAGGGCGGCGGCGACGTCGGCCGCCGCGATCGCCCGGTAATCCCTGGGAATGAGCAGGCCCAGACAGCGGTCCATCCACAGGCCCACGGTCTCGCCGGGCCGGTGGGGCTGACCCAGGGACGCGCGCTCACCCACCAGCAGGGACGGGCGGGCGATCACCAGGCCTTCGAATCCCAGCGCTGGCAAGGCCGCTTCCAGCTCACCCTTGACCCGGTTGTAGAAGACCCGGGACTTCAGGTCCGCGCCCATGGCACTCACCAAGCCCGCGCGCAGGGCGCCGCTGGACCGGGCTGCCTGTGCCACCGCCAGGTTGGCGTCGAAATCCACCGTGCGAAAGGCCGCCTGGCTGCCGGCGACCCGGATCGTGGTGCCCAGGGCCAAATAGACCTCGCCCGCGGCAGGCAGGGGCGGCAGTGCCGCGAAGTCGACGAGGTGGACAACCAACTTGGGATGCGTGTCCGCCAACGGACGCCGCACCAGGGCGTGCACGGTGGCCACGCTGGCTTCGGCCAGCAGACCCCGAAGCAGTTCACGGCCGACCAGGCCGGTTGCGCCGGCCAGGAGCACGGTCCGGCCAGTGGCGGTGGACGTGGACGTGGCGTGGGGGTGCACAGACATGTTGGGATTGCCGAAAAGAGCGGGTAGTGAACCGAATGTAAGGTGCGGCAGGTCGGCGGAGCTGTACGTCCCGGTGCGCCAGGCCCAGGGAGACCCTGTGCCCGATCGCAG
>NZ_JARXAB010000162.1 GCF_029866045.1 Ramlibacter sp.
AAGGCCCTGGTGGACAAGGAGCAACCGCAACTGGTGATCCTGGGTAAACAGGCCATCGACGACGACTGCAACCAGACCGGTCAGATGCTCGCTGCCTTGGCCGACATGCCCCAGGCGACCTTTGCCTCCAAGGTGGAGATCGAGGGCGCGGGTGCCGGCGTGGCCAAGGTCACCCGCGAGGTTGATGGCGGCCTCGAGACCCTGCAGCTGTCGCTGCCGGCAGTGGTCACCACCGACCTGCGCCTCAACGAGCCGCGTTATGTGACGCTGCCCAACATCATGAAGGCCAAGAAAAAGCAGCTCGACACCTTCAGCCCGGCGGACCTGGGCGTCGACGTGGCCCCGCGCATCAAGACCCTGAAGGTCAATGAGCCCCCGAAGCGCTCGGCTGGCGTCAAGGTGGCCGATGTGGCCGCCCTGGTGGCCAAGCTCAAGAACGAAGCCAAAGTGATCTGAGGAACCCCGACATGACCTGCCTTGTCATCGCTGAACACGACAACGCCTCGATCAAGAGCGCGACCCTCAACACCGTGACCGCTGCCGCTGCCTGCGGCGGTGAGGTCCACGTTCTGGTGGCCGGCCACAACGCCGGCGCCGCCGCCCAAGCGGCCGCCCAGATCGCGGGCGTGGCCAAGGTGATCCACGCCGAGGGCGAGGGCTTTGCCCACGGCCTGGCCGAGAACGTGGCCGCCCAGGTGCTCGCCCTGGCTTCCAACTACAGCCACATCCTGTTTGCGGCCACCGCCAGCGGCAAGAACGCCGCCCCGCGCGTGGCCGCCAAGCTCGACGTCGCCCAAGTCTCGGACGTCACCCAGGTGATCAGCCCCGACACCTTCGAGCGCCCCATCTACGCCGGCAACGCCATTGCCACGGTGCAGGCCGGCGACGCCACTAAGGTGATCACCGTGCGCACCACCGGCTTTGATCCGGCCGCTACGACTGGTGGCTCCGCAGCCATCGAGACCGCCACTGCCGTAGTCGCCAGCGCCAAGAGCCAGTTCCTGGGCTCGGAAATCGCCAAGAGCGACCGGCCCGAGCTCACCGCGGCCAAGATCATCGTCTCGGGCGGCCGGGCGCTGGGCAGCGCGGAGAAGTTCGCCGAGGTGATGACGCCGCTGGCCGACAAGCTCGGCGCCGCCATGGGTGCCAGCCGCGCCGCGGTCGATGCGGGCTACGCACCCAACGACTGGCAGGTGGGCCAAACCGGCAAGATCGTCGCGCCCCAGCTTTATGTGGCGGCGGGCATCTCGGGCGCCATTCAGCACCTGGCTGGCATGAAAGACTCCAAGGTGATCGTGGCGATCAACAAGGACCCCGAAGCGCCCATCTTCAGCGTGGCCGACTACGGCCTCGAGGCCGACCTCTTCACCGCTGTGCCGGAGTTGGTGCAGGCGCTTTAAGCGCCTGGTCGCCCCGCCCCTGAGGCCCGCGCTCAAAGGCATCGCAAGCGATGCCTTTTTTTTAGATTTCAGGAGACACCGTCATGAGTTTCACCGCCCCCGTCAAGGACCTGATGTTCAACATCCGCCACTTGGCGAACATCGACGAGATTGCCAAGATCCCCGGCTTCGAGGATGCCGGCTTCGAGACGGCGCAGGCGGTGGTGGAGGAGTGCGCCAAGTTCAACGAGGGCGTGGTGGCCCCGCTCAATTGGGTGGGCGACCAGAAGCCTTCCTCGTGGAAGGACGGCGTCGTGTCCACCACCCCGGGCTTCAAGGAGGCCTACCAGCAGTTTGCCGAGGGCGGCTGGCAAGGCCTGCAGCACCCAGTGGATTTCGGCGGCCAGGGCCTGCCCAAGACGATCGGTGCGGCGTGCGGCGAGATCATCAACAGCGCCAACCTGAGCTTTGCCCTGTGTCCCATGCTCACCGATGGTGCGATTGAGGCCCTGCTCACCGCTGCCTCTGACGAGCTCAAGGCGACCTACCTCGAAAAGCTCGTGACCGGCGAGTGGACCGGCACCATGAACCTCACCGAGCCCCAGGCCGGCTCAGACCTGTCCATGGTGCGCTCGCGTGCCGAGCCCCAACCCGATGGCACCTACAAGGTGTTCGGCACCAAGATCTACATCACCTATGGCGAGCACGACATGGCGGACAACATCGTCCACCTGGTGCTCGCCCGTGTCACCGGTGCGCCCGAGGGCGTCAAGGGCATCAGCCTGTTCGTCGTGCCCAAGGTCATGGTGAACAAGGATGGCTCGCTGGGCGCGCGCAATGACGTCCACTGCGTGAGCATCGAGCACAAGCTGGGCATCAAGGCCTCGCCGACCGCGGTGCTGCAGTACGGCGACCAGGGCGGTGCCGTGGGCTACCTCGTGGGCCAGGAAAATCGCGGCCTCGAGTACATGTTCATCATGATGAATGCCGCCCGCTATGCGGTGGGCGTGCAGGGCATTGCTCTGGCCGAGCGGGCTTACCAGAAGGCGGTGCAGTACGCCCGTGACCGGGTGCAGTCACGCCCGGTGGACGGCAGCCTGAATGCCGCGGCCCCCATCATTCACCACCCCGACGTCAAGCGCATGCTGCTCACGATGCGCGCCTATACGGAGGGTTGCCGCGCCATGGCCTCGGTGGCCGCTGCTGCCTACGACGCAGCCCACCATCACCCGGATTCCGAGGTGCGCAAACAGAACCAGGCTTTCTACGAATTCATGGTGCCCCTGGTCAAGGGCTACAGCACCGAGATGAGCCTGGAGGTGGCCTCGCTGGGCGTGCAGGTGCACGGCGGCATGGGCTTCATTGAGGAGACCGGCGCTGCGCAGTACCTGCGCGACTCGAAGATTCTGGCCATTTACGAGGGCACGACCGCCATCCAGGCCAATGACCTCGTGGGCCGCAAGACCGCCCGCGATGGCGGGCAGACCCCGCGCGCCATCGCCACCCAAATCGAGCAGACCGAGGGTGAGCTGGTTCGCAGTGGCAGCGCCGATGCCTTGGCCGTGGCCAAGCGACTGGCAGCCGCTCGGCGCGCCTTCCTGGACGTGGTCGATTTCGTCGCCGGCCAGGCCAAGGCCTCGCCCAATGCAGTCTTTGCAGGCTCGGTGCCCTACCTGATGCTGGCAGGCAACTTGATGGCCGGCTGGCAGCTGGGGCGCGCCCTGCTGGTGGCCCAGACGCAGGCGGCCCAGGTTGACGACCGGGTCTTCATGCAGGCCAAGGTGATCACCGCCCGCTTCTACGCCGACCACATCCTCTCCAAAGCACCCGGCATTCGCGACAGCATCGTCGAAGGCGCCGACGCGGTGGTGGCGATGCCGCTCGAGGCCTTCTGAGCAACGACCTCGCCTTGCACTCCCCCGACTGAACCAGGAGATCCTCTATGAGCCGCCTTCCCCCCACGCTGCAAAAGCTCCCCCTCCCCATCATCGGCTCGCCGCTCTTCATCATCAGCAACCCGCAGCTGGTGATCGAGCAGTGCAAGGCCGGCGTGGTGGGCTCCATGCCTGCGCTCAACGCCCGGCCGGCGTCACAGCTTGATGAGTGGCTGCACGAGATCACCGAAACCCTTGCCGCCTACAACCAGGCCAACCCGGACAAGCCGGCCGCACCCTTTGCCATCAACCAGATCGTCCATAAGAGCAATGACCGGCTCGAGCACGACCTGGAGATGGTGGTGAAGTACAAGGTCCCGATCATCATCACCTCGCTGGGTGCGCGCCCCGAGCTCAACGCCGCGGTGCACTCTTATGGCGGCGTGGTGCTGCACGACATCATCAACGATGCCTTTGCCCGCAAGGCGATCGAGAAGGGTGCCGACGGCCTGATTGCGGTGGCCGCGGGCGCAGGCGGCCATGCCGGCACCAAGAGCCCCTTCGCGCTGGTGCAGGAAATCCGCCAGTGGTTCGACGGCCCGATCGCGCTCTCTGGCTCCATCGCCACCGGCGGCGCGGTACTCGCAGCCCAGGCCATGGGTGCGGACTTCGCCTACATCGGCTCGGCCTTTATCGCCACCCACGAGGCACGCGCCTCCGAGGCCTACAAACAGGCTATCGTCGACTGCAACAGCGACGACATCGTCTACTCCAACCTCTTCACCGGGGTGCACGGCAACTACCTCAAGCCCTCCATCGTGGCGGCCGGCCTGGACCCAGAACACCTGCCCGAGTCCGACCCGACAAAGATGAACTTCGGTGGCGACGCGGCGAAGGCCTGGAAGGATATCTGGGGCAGCGGCCAGGGCATCGGCGCGGTCAAGTCGGTAACCTCCACTGCCGAACTGGTGGGGCGCCTCAAGCGCGAATACGAAGAGGCGCGTTCGCGTATTTGCGAGGCGCGCTGAGTTTTTCGCCGGGGCATCGTGGGTCTTTTGCCTGCAACGCGTCGTGTGCGCGGTGCGGGCGCCGCTCCCCTCACCCGAACGATTTCACGCAAACATCCAAACGACCGCGGAAAAATCTGTGCGCCCGACATCTTTCGCCGACGACAAGCACTGGGGATGCGGTAGGGAGCCCGCAGGGCCCCCGCATCGAAGCCGCCGGGCCCCTACCGCATCCCCAGTGCGTGCCACGCCAAGCGCCAAAGCGCCAAAGCACTCACACCGGCCGGTTACGTGCCAGCGGCGGATTCGCGGCGAAGTAGCGCAGGATGCCGCGCAGCAGTGCATCGGCCAGTTGCTCCTGGTACTCGGGGCTGCGCAGGCGCTGCTCTTCTTCCGGGTTGGAGATGAAGGCTGTTTCGACCAGCACCGAGGGAATATCGGGCGCCTTGAGTACCGCGAAACCCGCTTGCTCCACCTGCGCCTTGTGCAGACGCCCGACCTGGCCGATTTCGCCCAGCATCGCGCTGCCCAATCGCAAACTGTCCTTGATCTGCGCGGTGGTACTCATGTCCAGAAGCACCCGCGCCACATGCGGGTCTTGCGCCTTCACATTCGCACCGCCGATCAGGTCGGCCTTGTTCTCCTTGTCGGCCATCCAGCGCGCGGCGCTGCTCGAGGCACCGCCCTCGCTCAGTGCGAAGACGCTGGCACCGCGCGCGGTGGGTGTGAAGAAAGCATCGGCGTGGATGCTCACGAACAGATCAGCCTGTACCCGGCGGGCCTTGTTCACCCGAACATGAAGGGGCACGAAGAAGTCGGCGTCGCGGGTCAGGAAGGCGCGCAAGGGGCTGCCTCCGATGCTGGCCTCGTTCAGTCGCTGCTGCAGGCGCAGGGCCACCTTTAGCACCACATCTTTTTCGCGCGTGCCGCCGGGTCCGATGGCGCCCGGGTCCTCGCCTCCATGGCCCGGGTCCAGGGCGACGACGATCAGGCGGTCGACCTTGGGTGCAGGCGGCGGCGCGGGTATCGGGGCGAAACCAGGCTCGCGTTGGGCCTGCCGGGCGATCAACTCGCCCAGGGGGTCGTTGCTGGGAGGGAGCAGGGGAGCGGGTGGGGTCACCGGTCCCATCACCGGCCCGCGCGTCTGCGTGCGCTCGGCGATCAGCGCCTCAAGCGGGTCGACCGCCCGCGCCGGGTAAAAGTCCAGCACCAGTCGGTTTCTGTACGGCTCCACCGGCGCCAGATTGAAGACCTGGGGCAGGGCTGCTTGCTTGAGATCGATCACCAGACGCACCGTCCCCGGCTGGTACTGGCCGACGCGGATGCCGGCGATGTTGGGATCGTCTGCCCGCACCTTGGCAACCAGCTCGCGCAGTTGGGGTGAAAGCTCAACGCCATCTATATCGACCGCGAGCCGCGGCGGGTTGGTGATCTGGGTTTGGCGGGTCACCAGATTGGCGTCGGACTCGATGGTGACCCGGCTGTAGTCGGGCGCGGGCCAGATCCGTACCGAGAGGATGCCGGCACCACGCGCGATCTGCTGCGCGCCCAGGAGCAGCACCAGGGTGCCGGCCTGAATTAGGTCCCGGCGTCGCAGGCCGGCGCTGGTCTCTGAGGCTCCGACCCGAATGGACGCCGAATGGCGGGAGGCCGACCGCGTCATCCACCCTCCATCAGCCGCGCCCCACGTGGGCTGCCGGCGTGGGCCGTGACCTGGCGGCTGTCGTCGTCCAAAGTGTCGAGTGTGAGCACCAGGTCGGGCGTGGGCAGCAGGCCCGCGGCCTTGTCGGGCCATTCGGCCAGCTTCAGGCCCGGGCTGGCGAACAGGTCTCGAAAGCCAGCATCCTCCCACTCGCGGGGATCGTTGAAGCGGTAGAAGTCGAAGTGCCAGATTGCCAGCGGCGGGCCGCCGGCCTGGGCGGGCGGGGCCTCGTGGGGCTCGACCACCGCGTACGTGGGGGATTTGATCCGGCCCGCTACGCCCAGCGCGCGCAGCAGGTGACGCACAAAGGTCGTTTTGCCTGCGCCAAGGTCGCCGCGCAGTTCGATGAAAGCGTCACGGATGTCGTCGCGGGCAGCCAGCGCCTGGGCGAACGCGGCGGTGTCCTGCTCCGAACGCCAGCGCATGCAGCGGGGCGGAGGCAGGGGGTTTCCTACAATCGGCGAGTGAAATCCGGCAGCGGTCACGGCGAGTTTGACGGTCCTTCCCTGGTCGCAGAGATCGGGCGCTGGGCCCATGAGCTCGGATTCTCCCAAATTGGCGTGGCGGGTATCGATCTTTCCTCCGCCGAGCAGGGTCTTCTCGATTGGCTGGACCGGGGCTTCCACGGCGAGATGGGCTACATGGCGGCGCATGGCCTCAAGCGGGCGCGGCCGGCAGAACTGGTCCCGGGCACGGTCAGCGTGCTCACCGCCCGCATGAACTACCTGCCCCAGCATAGCGCCGAAGACTGGCAAGCCCTCGAGTGGCAGCGGCTTGCGCAGCCGGCCGAGGGTGTGGTGTCGCTCTACGCCCGCGGACGGGATTACCACAAGGTGCTGCGCGCCCGCCTGCAGAAGCTGGCTGATCGCATTGCGGGCCGCGTGGGACCGCTGGGCCACCGCGTGTTCACCGACTCCGCGCCGGTCCTGGAGGCCGAGCTGGCGACCTGCAGTGGCCTGGGCTGGCGCGGCAAGCACACCTTGGTGCTGCACCGGGAGGCCGGCTCGATGTTTTTCCTCGGCGAGATCTTTCTAGACCTGGCGCTGCCGACCACGGCGCCAGTTGAGGCCCATTGCGGCAGTTGCAGCGCCTGCATGGACCTGTGTCCCACCGGCGCCATCGTGGGCCCAGGACAATTGGACGCACGCCGTTGCATCTCTTACCTCACCATCGAGCACCCGGGCCCCATCCCGGAGGACCTGCGGCCACAAATGGGCAACCGCATCTACGGCTGCGACGACTGCCAGCTGGCTTGCCCCTGGAACAAGTTTGCCCAACGCAGTCCCTTGCCGGATTTCGATCCGCGCGACGGCCTGGCGGGCAGCACGCTCGCTTCGCTGCTGGCCTGGGACGAGCCGGAGTTTTTGCGCCGCACCGAGGGCAGCGCGATCCGCCGCATCGGCCATGAGCGCTGGCTGCGCAATGTGGCGGTGGCGGCCGGCAATGCCCTGCGGCAACTGGCGCCCGGTGCCGAACGCGAAGCCTTGGCGCGCGCCCTGCAGGCACGGTCCGCGCACCCCAGCGACCTGGTGCAGTCGCATGTGGCCTGGGCCCTGGCCCAGACAGCCTGAGCGCGGCAGCCTCAGCCCGGGGGCTTGAGCAGCCCCAGGGCGAAGGTCAAACTGACCGCGCCGAGCGCATGAGACAGCGTGACCAAGGCGCCCACCAAGGGGCCGTTGTAGCCCATCTTGCTGGCCAACACGTAGCTCGAGGGCGCAGTGGGCATGGCAGAAAACGCCAGCAAAACGCCGGTCTGTAGCGGGTCCAGGCGCAGTAGGCGCGCGATGACAAAGGCGGCCAGAGGCATCCACAGGTGCTTGACCAGCAGCACCGAGACCGCCAGGGCCTTGGCCCGGCCCAGGCTGGCGAACTGCATGCCGGCCCCGGCGGCCATCAGGCCCAGGGCGATGGCCGCTTGGCTGATGCGGGTCGCCGCTGGCTCCATCCAGCCTGGCAGGGACAGGCCGGCCAGGTTGGCTGCCAGGCCCGAGACGGTGGCGATGATCAGCGGATTGCGCACCAGCGCTGCGCCGAAGTGCGTGCCCGCATGACGCGCCATCGGCCAGACTGCCGCCACGTTGAACACCGGCACGCAAATTCCGATGAGGAGCGCCACCAGCGCCACCCCGGGGCCGCCGGCCATGCGCTCGACGATGGCCAGGGTGATGTAGCTGTTGAAGCGAAACGCAATCTGCGCGCTGGCGGCATGCTCGCGGATGTCGACATGCCGGCGCAGCCAGGGCAGGTGGGGGATGGCGTAGGCCAGTGCGATGCCGGTGGCTGCCAGGGCCAGGCCGGCGGCGACCATGTTCGAGGTTGCGCCCAGGTCCAATGGCTTTCGCACGATGGCCTGGAACAGCAGCACCGGAAACAGAAAGTAGTAGACCAGCCCGTCGACCCGCTGCCACACATCGCGCCCCAGCGCGGTGTAGCGGCATACGAGCCAGCCGATGATGATGAGGGAAAAATCCGGAAACAGCAGCTCGAAGAAATTCACCCGCTGAGGATACCAAGGGCGCGCGTGTCCCTCTCAGACCTGCTCCCAGGAGTGCTATGGCGCGCTCGCCAGGGGCCTGCCCTGGCGGATTCTTGCAATATTCCCTAGCTTCCTGGGGGCCAATCCCCATGGCCGGTCGCTCCGTACGCCGCTAATATGGGCGCCTTTCCACCCACCATCCTCGAGAGGAATGTGATGAAACGCCGCCAATGGTTTGCCCTGTCCCTGTCTGCCTGCGCCCTGTTGGCCACCAGCGCTGGCTCTGCGCTGGCCCAGGCCTATCCGAACAAGCCTGTGCGTCTGGTGGTGCCCTTCGCACCCGGCGGCACCACCGACATCGTGGCGCGGGTCATCTCCGAGCCCCTGGGCAAGGTTCTGGGCCAGAGCGTGATTGTGGAAAACCGGGCCGGCGGCGGCGGCATCGTCGGTGCGGGTGAAACCGTCCGCTCGGCGCCCGACGGTTACGCCCTGGGCGTAGCCACCGTTTCGACCACTGCAACCAATCCGGCGATCAATCCCAAGACGCCTTACAACCCGCTCACCGACTTCACGCCGATCATCAACATCGCGGCTACGCCCAATGTGATCGCGGTGCACCCGAGCTTCCCGGCCAAGGACCACAAGACCTTCCTCGAAGTTCTCAAGAACAACCCGGGCAAGTACTCTTTTGCGTCCTCCGGCACCGGCGGCATCGGCCACCTGCAGATGGAGCTCTACAAGAGTCTCACCAGCGCATTGATCCTGCACGTCCCCTATAGCGGCGCCGGCCCGGCCCTCAACGACACCGTGGCGGGCCATGTGCCCGTGATTTTCGACAACCTTCCCTCTGCCCTTCCCTTCATCAAGGAGGGTAAGCTGGTCGCGATTGCGGTGGCCGCGCCGCAGCGCCTGGCGGTGCTGCCCAATGTGCCCACCTTCAAGGAGTTGGGCCTGGAGCCAGTGAACCGCATGGCCTACTACGGCATCCTCGGCCCCAAGGGCCTGCCCCGTGATGTGGTCGACAAGGTGCACACCGGTACGATGAAGGCGCTGCAGGACCCGGCGGTGCGCAAGCGCATCGAGGACACCGGCTCCCTGGTGATCGGCAACTCGCCGCAGGAATTCGCCGCCCAGATCGAGGCCGAATTCAAGGTCTACAAGAACGTGGTGGATACCGCCAAGCTGCGCCTCGATTGAGACCCCCACTGAGAACACGCCTGCCAGCGCGTGCTCTGCATTGAAAGCCCGCCACACAGCAGTCGGCTCTGACGCTGGCTCTGGCGAAGACGCCCCGGCAAGGTCTGATCCAGCGGTCGACCTCTTTATCGACGCCCTCTGGCTCGAGGAGGGCTTGGCCCGCAACACCTTGGACGCCTATCGGCGTGACTTGGGGGCCTTCTCCGCCTGGCTGGCCGGGCAGGGGCTGCCCCTCGACAGCGCAGGCGAGCATGATCTGGCCGGCTACTTCGCCGCCCGTCACGCACAGACCAAGGCCACCTCGGCCAATCGGCGCTTGGCGGTGCTGCGGCGCTACTTCCGCTGGGCCCTGCGCGAGGGTCGGGTGCGGGTCGATCCGACCCTCAAGACGCCCTCGGCCAAGCGGCCGCTGCGGGTACCCAAGTCTCTTTCGCAAAGTCAGGTCGAGGCGCTGCTGGCTGCCCCCGATGTGCGGACGCCGCTGGGCCTGCGGGACCGGGCCATGCTCGAGTTGATCTACGCCAGCGGTCTGCGTGTCAGCGAGTTGGTCACGCTCAAGGTGATCAACGTGAGTTTGTCTGAGCACGTGGTGCGGGTCTTGGGCAAGGGCGCAAAGATCCGCCTGGTGCCGTTCGGGGAGGTCGCGCGTGACTGGCTGGTACGCTATCTGGAGGAGGCCCGCGGCGAGATCCTCGGCGCCCAGCAGACGGACGACCTGTTTGTGACCGCACGTGGCGCCGGCATGACCCGGGCCATGTTTTGGGTCATTGTGAAGAAGTGTGCGCAGCAGGCCGGAATTACCGCGCCGCTCTCGCCGCACACCCTGCGTCATGCCTTCGCCACGCACCTGCTCAACCACGGCGCAGACCTGCGTGCGGTGCAGATGCTGCTGGGGCATGCAGACATCTCTACCACCACGATATACACCCATGTGGCGCGTGAGCGGCTGAAACAGCTGCATGCGAAGCACCACCCTCGGGCCTGAGGTTGGGCTCCGGGCGGCCGTTGGCGGGCTTGCAGGACCCGATAACTGTGCAGGAATGCCGCTGCTGCCGGTAGCCCCTGTTAATCCTGCCAGACCGGCCGCGCTACCCGGAAGCGTTTGGGGCAATCTGCCCACCATGCTCAAACGCTCTTACTTCGACATGAGTGGCTTGCGCGGCCAGCGGCTGCGCAACTTGCTTCAGCACGGTTCCCAGACGCTGGCGCCGGCGGCCATCCGTGAGAGCGACTGGGACAGCTGGACCTTGCCGGAGCACGGCATCTCCGGCCGTGACGCGCGGCGTCTGGCCCTGGCCATGGAAGTGCTGCACGCTTGGGTTTTTTATCTGGCCCGCGCTTCCGATGTGCGCCATGCGCAGGAGCGCGTGCCGGTGCTCGAACTGGCCATTTCCGAAGACACCATTGCCCGTTGCCAGGAGCCAGGCTTTTCAGAAATGGGCGGGGAGGACTTGCTGATGTTTCCCCACAGCACATCCTTCGCGGTGCTGCGCACCGCCCAGGGGCCCACCCACTATGGAGGGGTGCCGCATTTCATTGCCATTGTCCGCGGCGACCCGGGCTCGCTCGGCCCAGGCATCACCGACGACAACCTGCCAGAGGTACGTCCCTGGCGTCGGCCTCGGGCAGAGGGCGCAGGAGGCGCCTAGGCTGCCTAGGCAGCCTAGGTCTTTGGTGGGGTCGCTCTGCCAGCCACCAAGGCCGGCAAGCTCTCACCTCGCCATGTCTGCCAGCGCGCCGATCGCTAGGGAATAGCCAGGCACGCCGAAGCCGGCCATCACTGCTTTGGCGGCCGGTGAGATGTAGCTGTGGTGGCGGAAGCTTTCGCGGGCGTGCACGTTGCTGATGTGTAGCTCGATCACCAGGGCGCCCGCGCCTTTGATTGCGTCATGCAGCGCGATGCTGGTATGCGTGTACGCGCCTGCGTTGAGGATCACGCCGGCTGCTTTGCCCTCGGCCTGGGCACGGCCGGCTTCGTGGATCCAGGTGACCAACTCACCCTCGTGGTTGGTCTGGCGAAAGTCCAGGGCCAGCCCGTGCCGGGCGCAGGCCTCGCGGCACAGGGTCTCGACGTCGCCGAGAGTCTGGGAGCCGTAGACCTGGGGCTCACGCGTGCCCAGCAGGTTGAGGTTGGGGCCGTTGAGGACGTAGGCGGTTTTCATGGCTTGTGTGCTGGGTTCAGAGGTTCGCAGTGTTCGCGGGCATCTGCTGCCCCTGCGCTGGAGGCAGCGGGCAAGCGGGTCGCCAGAAGCGTAGCAGACTCGACAGGCGGTCTGCACCCCGCCGGCGGCAGCGCGCCGGTCCCTGCCGCCCTCAGGGCAGACTGCGGGCGCAACGAAAGCCGATGTACACGACGGCGGTGTCGCGCGGCTTGGACTGCAGGTGCTCGTGGTGCATTTGTGCCGTCCCGTACCACCAGGAGCCACCCCGGGTCGGTCGCTCGGCCCCCGGGCCGCCGTCGTCCGTCCACTCCCAGACATTGGCCGCCATCTCGTGCAGCCCATTCACGCCGGCGGGCGTGCTGCCCACCGCCGCATGGCCCCGACCGCGCGAGGTGACTTGACGCGGTTCTGCGAGGACGGTCGGGGTCATGCCGCATCCTTCGGCGCAGTTGGCGCCAGCCGGGGATTCGCCGGTGGGGAAGGGGTAGCGGCGGCCGGTGACGAAGCCAGCCGGCGGCTTGGGCCGCCTCTCGGTATAGGCCGCTTCCATCCATTCGGCGTCGGTGGGCAGGCGCTTGCCCGCCCATCGGCAGAAAGCCTGGGCCTCGTCGAAGCGCAGGTGGACTGCCGGTTCCCGGTCGCTGCCAGGGCGGCCAAACGGCGATTGCCAGGTCCAGCCCGTGCGGCGCACCCAGCCGCCTTCGAAGGTGGAGCCACCTCCATCCCGTTCAGCTTGGCTGACGAAGCCGGTGGCCCGGGCGAACTCGCGGAATGCGCCAAGGGTCACCTCGGTGCGGTCGATCTCGAAGCGCCCCACGGTCTGCATCCCCGCGCCCGCGCGAGGAGCCTCTGGCGCCGCGGCTGAGGCGAGGCCGGCGCAGTACGAGGCCATGGTCAGGGCAAGTGCGGTTGGCAGGCGGCGATGCATGCGGCAGGTTCCTGGTTCGGGAATGTCTGTTGGCGAGCAAGTGGGCAATGTAGCCGCGCCCGCAAGGCCCCAGCCGGCGTGGGGCTCAACCCAAGGGCACAAGCTGGGACTCAGCCTGCCTCGCCGCCGTAGGTGGCCTGCAGCCGTTGCCGCAGGTGTTCGGCGGCGGTGATGGGCGGGTGACGGGGCGCCTGCCCGGCGGGGACGCAGCCGGGCAGGGCGCTGACCAGCGCGTCTGGGTTGGGGTCGAGGAAAAAGGCGATCGAGTGCCGCAGACGCGGTGGCGCGCCGACCCGGTGCGGGGTGGACAGATAAACGTCGTTGGACCAGCGCATCAGGCAGTCGCCGATGTTGCACATGAAGGCACCCGGCAGGTGTGGCGCGTCGATCCAGCGGCCGTCCCGGCTTTGCACCTGCAAGCCCGGCACGCCGTCCGTGGCCAGCAGGGTGACGTTGCCATAGTCGGTATGGGCGCCGGCACCTGCCTGGGCGCCGCCGCTCGTCCCTGATTGGGTCGTCGGTGCCGGTGGGTAGCGCAGGAAGCGCAGGGTCGCCATCGGCTGGTCGAGCTTGTCGGCGAAGAAGTCCTCGGCCAAGCCCAGGTCTAGGGCGAAGGCCCGATGCAGTCGCCGGCCAACTGCCAGCACCGCGTCGAAATAGGCCTGCACCGGCGTTTGCCAGCCCGCGATCGGTGGCCAGAGGTTGGCGGGGCGATCCGGTGCACCGTCCCAGACCAAGTTGTAGGCCTCCTTCAGGTCGGGGGCCGCCTTCTCGTCGAGCGACTCCACGCCCAGGGCCACATAGCCTCGGTTGTGGCCGTGGCGGCGGATGGACAAGGCCTCTTTGGCCCCGGCTTCCAGCTCGAACAGCCGCTGCCCAGCCTCGAAGGCCTGCGCCATTTGTGTGGCCGGGATGCCGTGACCAGTGATCGCGAAAAAGCCGATGTCCCGGCATGCCGCGCCGACCGCGTGGGCGACCGCACGGCGGGCGGCGAGGTCGCCACCTGACAGGGCGGCGATGTCGATCAGGGGTATCTGGTCGGGCTGCATGGTTGTCTGCGTGTTCAGCCGGTAAGGGCTCAGGTTGCGGGTGCGAGCCGGTCGGCCGCAGGCTGCTCGGCCTGCAAGAAGGCGAGCTCCTCGTCCGAAAAGCCTGCGCGCCGGCGGGCGGCGGCGTTGAAGGGCGGGTGCAGTCGGGGCGCGGCGTAGCGCACCACCAGCGTGGGGTAATGCGCCACCGGGTCCAGTCCCTCACGGGCACAGAGCCAGCGGTACCAGTGGTTCCCAATGGCCACATGGCCCACTTCGTCGCGCAAGATGATGTCCAGTACCTCGACGGTCTCGAGCGCCAGCGGCGTGCCGACAGCCCGCAGCTTGTTCTGGATCTGGGGTGTGGCGTCCAGGCCGCGCGCCTCCAGCGTGCGGGGCACCAGGGCCATGCGGGCGACGATGTCGTCCTGGGTGCGCAGGCACATGGTCCAGAGGTTGTCGTGGGCGTCGAAGTCGCCATAGGCATGGCCCAGCTTTCGCAGCAGTTCGGCGAGCAGGCCATGGTGGTAGGCCTCCTCGGCCGCGACACGCACCCAGTCTTGGTGAAAGGCGGGTGGCATGCCGTCAAAGCGCCAGGCTGCGTCGAGCGCCAGGTTGATCGCATTGAACTCGATGTGCGCAATGGCATGCACCAGGGCAGCCAGGCCCTCTGGCTTGTGCGGTGACCGCCGCGGCACCTTGGCTGGGTGTACCAGGTCTGGACGGACTGGGCGGCCGGGCAACTCACCCTGGCAGGGTGGACGGTTTTCGGCGATCGATAGCCGGGGCCCGAGCCCGCTCGCCAGCCCTGAGGTGGCGGGTGCCACGGCCCTCCCGCTTTTGTCAACCAGCGGCGCCTGGTCTGGCGCGGTGCTGGCGTGCAGGGTCTGCGCCAGGGCGCACTTGGCCGCCGGGTCGGGCTCGAGCAGGGCCGCCAAGGCCAGGGCGCGCAGTTCAGACATCGCCCGCGATTGTGTCACGCAGCCCTGGCGAGCCAGGCGGTGAGTGAACGGCTTGCAAGCAGCCGGCGTCTTGTCGCACAAAGGCCAGCTGGGGCGGGCCTGCCTACAATCGGTGCCAGATCTCTGGGTCTCCCATCTTCGAAGGCAACAGCATGGCTCTCTACGAAATCGACGGAAAATCCCCCCGGCTTGGCAGCGGCGTCTGGGTGGCCGACAGCGCTGACGTGGTGGGGGATGTGGAAATTGGCGACAACGCCAGCGTCTGGTTCGGCGTGGTGATCCGCGGTGACAACGAGACGATTCGCATCGGCAAGGGCAGCAATGTGCAGGACCTGTCGGTGCTGCACTCCGACCAAGGCAAGCCGCTGTCCATCGGCAATAACGTGACGCTGGGCCATCAGGTCATGGTTCACGGCTGCACCATCGGCGACAACAGCCTGATTGGCATAGGATCTGTCGTTCTCAATGGCGCGGTCATTGGCCGCAACTGCATCGTCGGTGCAGGCAGCGTGGTCACCGAGGGCAAGGAATTTCCCGACAACTCCCTCATCATTGGCAGCCCGGCCAAGGTGGTGCGTACGCTCGATGACGCAGCCGCCGCGCGGCTTGCAGCCAGCGCTGAGAACTACATCGCCAACAGCCGCCGCTTCGCCCGTGGGCTGAAGAAGGTCGGCTGACAGGGCCCCGGGCCCTTGCCTGCATTGCCGAGTCTGGCCTCACTGCCTGATTCCACGCCCGATCCCCCGCCTGACCCCGCGCGCCTGATCCCACGCGCCTATTTGCCGGACATCCCCGTGAGCGAACTCCACAAGTTTCTTTTCGACGGCCTGCCTGTGCGCGGCATCATTGTTCGCCTCACCGATGCTTGGACCGAGGTGTTGCAGCGCCGGCAGCTCAATACCGGTACCGGGCCCTGGGCGCCCGAAGTCGCCGAGTTGATGGGGCAGATGGCCGCCGCAGGCGCCCTGATGCAGTCCAACATCAAGTTCAACGGCGCGCTGGTCCTGCAGATCTTCGGCGATGGGCCGGTGAAGGTCGCGGTCGCCGAGGTGCAGCCCGACCTGTCCTTGCGCGCCACCGCCAAGGTGGTGGGCGACGTGCCCGCTGGTGCCCGCTTGCCGCAAATGGTCAACGTCGGCAACCAGGGCCGCTGCGCCATCACCCTGGACCCACGCGACAAGTTCCCTGGCCAGCAGCCTTACCAGGGCGTGGTGCCTCTGCACGGCGACCGCCTGGAGAAGCTCGAGCGCTTGTCTGAGGTGCTCGAGCACTACATGCTCCAGTCCGAGCAACTCGACACCAAGCTGATCCTGGCCGCCGATGAGAAAGTGGCGGCTGGCCTGTTGATCCAGCGGCTGCCGGTGGAGGGTGAGGGCAATCTGGCCGGCTCTTTCGTGAGCAGCGCCAACGAGGACGCGATTGGCGTCAACGAGGACTACAACCGCATTGCGACCCTCGCGGCTAGCCTGACCGCCCAGGAGCTGCTCGAGCTCGACGTGGACACCGTACTTCGCCGCTTGTTCTGGGATGAAAAGGTTCTGCGCTTTGCGCCTCAGACGCCGCGCTTTGCCTGCAGTTGCAGCCGCGACCGGGTCTCCAGCATGATCCGCAGCCTGGGACAGCAAGAGGCCGAGGACATCCTGGCCGAACGCGGCGACATCGAGGTTGGTTGTGATTTTTGCGGCCACCAGTACCGCTTTGACGCTGTCGACGCCGCCCGCCTGTTCACCTCGCCGGGCGATCAGCCACCGGTCCCTCGGGCAGTGCAGTAGTCACTCGGCGGTCCGCGCGCGCCGCTGGCCTACCCCGTCGCCGCACTCAGTCCCTCGCCAGTCCGGTGAAGAGCCGGTGCTCGCAAGCGGCGTCACCGCATTTGTCGCAGTTGGCGGCCAGCCGCTGCCAGCGGCCAGCCTCGGCCTCGCTCACAGCCGCCGTCCAGGCCCAGGGGGCCACCTCCGCCACCGCCTGCAGCGCATGGTGGCTGCGCTGCTCTCCCTGGCCGTAGACCACACGCCAGCCCACACCAGCGGCTTGCAGGGCCTGGCGCAGGCGGCGATCTTCAGCGGCTTGCTGGTCGGGAAGTGCGCCAGGCACGGGGAGGTCGAGGCCCGTGAGCAAAATCAGGTTGGGCGTCGGGGCGCGGATGTCCCACGTGGGAGAGCCGGCCATCAGGGGGCGGCCCTGCGAGGAGACCTCACCTTCGGCAATGAGAGGGGCAGGGCGGGTGCTCGCCAGTGCGGTCACCAGGTCGGCAACCAGTCGGGTGCGACCCGTGCGGGCTGCGCCGAACACCACAATGCAAAGGGGCGCGTGGTTGCTCAATTCGTGGGGCGGGAGGCCGCCGCGCCGCGGCCAGCCTGTCCAGCCGGCAGGGTGACCTGCACATAGACCTCATTGGGCTTGACCATGCCCAATTCAATGCGGGCCTTTTCCTCGACCATCTCCAGACCCTCGCGCAGATCGCGCACCTCGTTGGCCATCCGATCATTGGCTTGGCGGGCCAGCAGATTCGCTGTCTTCTGACCGTCGAGCTTGCGCACCATACCGGCCACGTCGCCAACGCTGCCACGGCCAAACCAGATCTGCGCGTGCAGCACGATCAGCAGCGCGATCAGCAGGCCGGGAACGATACGGGCGGTCATGGCTAGCGTGGAATGTAACCCGAAGTGATTGTCAGGTCGACCAGGGTAGGTAGGTCTCAGCGCAGGTTGTAGAAGGCGGCGCGCCCGGGGTAGCTGGCCACGTCGCCCAGGTCTTCTTCGATGCGCAGAAGCTGGTTGTACTTGGCCATGCGGTCCGAGCGCGAGAGCGAGCCGGTCTTGATTTGGCCGGCGTTGGTGCCCACCGCGATGTCGGCGATGGTGCTGTCCTCGGTTTCGCCCGAGCGGTGGCTGATCACGGCCGTGTAGTTGGCGCGCTTGGCCATCTCGATGGCGGCAAAGGTCTCGGTGAGCGTGCCGATCTGGTTGATCTTGATCAGGATCGAGTTGGCGATGCGCTTCTCGATGCCATCTTGCAGGATCTTGGTGTTGGTGACGAACAGGTCGTCGCCGACCAGTTGCACCTTCTTGCCCAGGCGCTCGGTGAGGGTCTTCCAGCCGTCCCAGTCGCCTTCGGCCATGCCGTCTTCGATGCTGATGATCGGATACTTGTCGGCCCAGGTGGCGAGGATGTCGGTCCACTCGGCAGCGGCGAGCACCTGACCCTCGGCCTCCACGTGGTACTTGCCTTCCTTGTAGAACTCGCTGGCGGCGCAGTCCAGACCCAGGGCGATGTCCTCACCGGGTCGGTAACCGGCTGCCTCGATGGCTTGCAGGATCATCTGCAGCGCGGCTTCGTGGTTGGCCACGTTGGGGGCGAAGCCACCCTCGTCAACGACGGCAACGCTCATGCCCTTGTCGTGGATGATTTTCTTCAGGGCGTGGAACACTTCGGCGCCCTGGCGCAGGGCCTCACGAAAGCTCGGCGCGCCCACCGGGATGATCATCAGCTCCTGCAGGTCCAGGTTGTTGTTGGCGTGTGCGCCGCCGTTGATCACGTTCATCATCGGCACTGGCATCTGCGTCGCGCTCATGCCACCGAAGTAGCGGTACAGGGGCAGGCCCGATTCCTCGGCCGCTGCACGGGCCACCGCCATCGAGACGGCCAGCATGGCGTTGGCGCCCAGGCGGCTCTTGTTCTCGGTGCCGTCCAGGTCGATCAGGGTCTTGTCCAGAAAGGCCTGCTCAGTGGCGTCCAGGCCCAGTACCGCCTCGGAGATTTCGGTGTTGACATGTTCCACCGCCTTGAGCACGCCCTTGCCCAGGTAGCGGGACTTGTCGCCATCACGCAGCTCGATGGCTTCGCGCGAGCCGGTGGAGGCGCCCGAGGGTACGGCGGCGCGGCCCATGGTGCCCGACTCGAGCAGCACGTCGCACTCGACGGTGGGGTTGCCGCGCGAATCGAGAATTTCGCGGCCGACAATGTCAACGATGGCACTCATGGGGAATCTTTCCGGGAAGTTTTGAAATATTGAAAAAGTGAGTGGAGGCCGCTTCAGTCGAAGTGGTTTTCCAGAAAGCCGTTTTTCTTGGTCACTGCATCGAGCGCCACCAAGGTTTCGAGCAAGGCCTTCATGTGTTGCAGGGGCACGGCGTTGGGGCCGTCGCACAAGGCGTTCGCGGGGTCTGGGTGCGTCTCCATGAACACACCGGCCACGCCGACCGCAATGGCCGCACGGGCCAGCACGGGGACGAACTCACGCGCGCCACCGCTGCTGGTGCCCAGGCCGCCAGGCAGCTGCACGCTGTGGGTGGCGTCAAACACCACCGGGGCCTCTGTGTCGCGCATGATGGCCAGTGAGCGCATATCGGATACAAGGTTGTTGTAGCCGAAGCTCACGCCGCGCTCGCAGGCCATGAACGCATCGGTGGGTAAGCCCGCTTCCTGCGCGGCGGCGCGGGCCTTGGCGATCACGTTCTTCATGTCGCCCGGGGCCATGAACTGGCCCTTTTTGATGTTCACCGGCTTGCCGCTGCGGGCCACCGCCTTGATGAAGTCGGTTTGCCGCGCCAGCAGGGCCGGGGTCTGTAGCACGTCGACCACCGCAGCCACCTGTACCACTTCGTCTTCGCGGTGGACGTCGGTCAGAACGGGCACGCCGATCTCCCGCCGTACCTTGGCCAGGATCTCCAGGCCCTTTTCCATGCCCAAGCCGCGAAAGCCGGTGTCGCTGGTCCGATTGGCCTTGTCAAAGCTGCTCTTGAAGATGAAGGGGATGCCCAGCGAGGCGGTGATTTCTTTGAGCTGCCCTGCGGTGTCCATCTGCAGCTGTTCGCTCTCAACCACGCAGGGACCGGCGATCAGGAAGAAGGGCCTGTCCAGACCGACGTCGAATCCGCAAAGTTTCATGACGGAAGGTGCTGCGCTTGCGGGATCAGGCCACGGCCTTGAGCTTGGCGCCCGAGCCCTGGTGGTCGACGGCTGCCCTGACGAAGGCGTTGAATAGCGGGTGACCGTCCCAGGGAGTGGACTTGAACTCGGGGTGGAACTGCACGCCCATGAACCAGGGGTGCTTGTCCTGGGGCAACTCGACGATCTCGGTGAGTTGCTCGCGCTGGGTGAGCGCGGAGATCACCAGGCCCGCCTGGCGCAGCGTGCCCAGGTAGTCGACGTTGGCCTCATAGCGGTGGCGGTGGCGCTCGGTGACCACGTCGCCGTAGATCTTGTGCGCCAGCGTGCCCTTGGCGACGTCCGAGCTTTGCGCGCCCAGGCGCATGGTGCCGCCCAGGTCAGAGTTGGCGCTGCGGGTCTTGACGGTGCCGTCGGCGTCTTTCCACTCGGTGATGAGGGCGATGACCGGGTGCGGCGACGCCGGCTCGAACTCGGTGCTGTTGGCATCTTCGAGCCCAGCCACATGGCGGGCGTACTCGATGGTGGCCACCTGCATGCCCAGGCAGATGCCCAGGTAAGGCATTTTGTTCTCGCGGGCGAAGCGGGCGGCGTTGATCTTGCCCTCGATGCCGCGCTTGCCGAAACCGCCTGGCACCAGGATGGCGTCGTACTTGGCGAGTTGCGGCACCTGGCTGCCGTCGGTGAGGGTCTCGGAGTCGAGGTACTCGATCTTGACCCGCACATGGTTCTTCATGCCGGCGTGGCGCAGCGCTTCGTTGAGGGACTTGTAGCTGTCCGACAGGTCGACATACTTGCCGACCATGGCGATGCTGACCTCGCCCTGCGGGTGCTCGGTCTCGTAGACCAGGTCGTCCCAGCGCTTGAGGCTGGCCGGCGGGGTGTTGAGGCGGAGTTTGTCGCAGATCAGGCCGTCGAGCCCCTGCTCGTGCAGCATGCGCGGCACCTTGTAGATGGTGTTCACGTCCCACATGGAGATCACGCCCCACTCGGGCACGTTGGTGAACAGGGAAATCTTGCTGCGCTCCTCGTCGGGAATGGCCCGGTCGGCGCGGCACAGGAGCGCGTCGGCCTGGATGCCGATCTCGCGCAGCTTTTGCACCGTGTGCTGGGTGGGCTTGGTTTTCAGCTCGCCGGCCGCGGCGATCCAGGGCACATAGGTGAGGTGGACGAAAGCGGTGTTATTCGGACCCATGCGCAGGCTCATCTGGCGCACCGCCTCGAGGAAGGGCAGGGACTCGATGTCGCCCACGGTGCCGCCGATCTCGACGATGGCGACGTCGGCCGCCTCCGGGGTGTCCATTCGCGCCCCGCGCTTGATGTACTCCTGGATCTCGTTGGTCACATGCGGAATGACCTGCACCGTCTTGCCCAGGTAGTCGCCGCGGCGCTCTTTCTCGAGCACGCTCTGGTAGATGCGCCCGGTGGTGAAGTTGTTCACCTTGCCCATGCGGGTGGTGACGAAGCGCTCGTAATGGCCCAGGTCGAGGTCGGTCTCAGCGCCGTCGTCGGTGACGAACACTTCACCGTGCTGGAAGGGAGACATGGTGCCCGGATCGACGTTGATGTACGGATCGAGCTTGATGAGGGTGACTTTGAGGCCCCGCGATTCGAGGATCGCGGCGAGGGAGGCTGAGGCGATTCCCTTGCCCAGGGAGGACACCACACCGCCGGTGACGAAGACGAATTTGGTCATGTCAAGTCGGAAGGCCGGCTTCCGATGGGAGGTGGTAATGCGAGATTATAGGCAGCCGGGGCGGGCTGTTTCGGCCACCGTTCAACCGAGCAGCCCGCAGGCCCTACACTTGCTCGCCATGAGCGAATTAGCTGGCAAACACATTGTCCTGGGGCTTACCGGCGGCATTGCCTGTTACAAGGCAGCCGAGTTGTGCCGCGGTCTGGTCAAACAGGGCGCCACGGTGCAGGTGGTCATGACAGAGGCCGCCGCGCAGTTCATCACGCCGGTGACCCTGCAGGCGCTTTCCGGTCGCCCGGTCTACACCTCGCAGTGGGACGCCCGTGAGGGCAACAACATGGCCCACATCAACCTCTCGCGCGAGGCCGACGCCATCCTGATTGCTCCTTGTAGTGCCGACTTTGTTGCCAAGTTGTTGCACGGCGGCGCCGACGAACTGCTTTCCCTGATGTGCCTGGCCCGGCCGATCGAGCGGGTACCGCTCTTGGTGGCGCCCGCCATGAACCGCGAAATGTGGACCCACCCCGCCACCCGGCGCAACTTTGCCCAGCTCGAAGCCGACGGTTCCACCGTGCTGGGTGTGGGCAGCGGTGACCAGGCCTGCGGCGAGACCGGCGACGGCCGAATGCTCGAGCCCGACGAGATCACGCAGGAACTCATCGCCTTCTTCCAGCCCAAGCCCTTGGCGGGCCGACGTGTGCTTGTTTCGGCCGGCCCCACCTTCGAGGCGCTCGATCCGGTGCGCGGCATCACCAACCTGTCCTCGGGCAAGATGGGTTTTGCCATTGCCCGCGCCGCGCGCGAGGCGGGTGCCGAAGTCACGGTGGTGTCGGGCCCGGTGCATTTGCCAACCCCACGTGGCGTGGCCCGGGTCGATGTGCGCTCGGCGCTGGAGATGCACGCGGCTTGCATGCGCGAGGCCGAGATGGCCGACGTTTTTGTGGCGACCGCCGCAGTGGCCGACTGGCGGCCTGCCGCCGCGGCCGACCACAAGATCAAGAAGGACGGCTCAGGCCAGCCGCCCGCCCTGTTTTTCGTTGAGAACCCCGACATCTTGGCCGACATCGCCCAGGGCCCGCGGGCCCGGTCTGGCGCGCTGTTCTGTGTGGGTTTTGCCGCCGAGAGCCATGACCTGCTGGCCCACGCTCAGGCCAAACGCGTACGCAAGGGCGTGCCGCTGCTGGTGGGCAATATTGGCCCCGCGACCTTCGGCCAAGACGACAACCAGTTGCTGCTGGTCGATCAAGCCGGCAGCCGCGAGCTGCCCCGCGCCTCCAAACTGGCGCTCGCGCGCCAGCTGGTGGCCGAGATCGGCCAGCGCCTGCCCAAGAAAGTCACCCCATGAAAGTTGATGTCAAGATCCTCGATCCCCGTCTGGGGGACCAGATGCCCAGCTACGCCACACCTGGCAGCGCCGGGCTGGACCTGCGCGCTTGTTTGGAAGCGCCGCTGACTTTGGCACCCAATCAGTGGCAGCTGGTGCCCACCGGCCTGGCCCTGTGGCTGAAAGACCCCTCGTATGCGGCCCTGATCCTTCCGCGCTCTGGCCTGGGCCACAAGCACGGCATCGTGCTGGGCAATTTGGTGGGCTTGATCGACAGCGACTACCAGGGGCAGCTGATGGTCAGTTGCTGGAACCGAAGCCCGACCGAGTTCACTTTGCAGCCGATGGAGCGGTTGGCGCAGCTGGTCATCGTGCCGGTGGTACAGGCGCAGTTCAATGTGGTCGGCGAATTTCCCGCCACCGAGCGCGGCGAGGGCGGCTACGGCTCGACCGGCAAGGCCTGAGCGGCGCCGGGGCGCGCCTTCACAGGGTGTCGGCGCGGCATCCAGAGCGCCTCATCACGACGTCTGACAGCGACTCGCGTTGCACGATGACAGGCGCGCGCCTCAATCTCCCCTTCAATGGTCGGGATTCCCATCCAGGAGATTCCCATGCGCCATTTCATTCCTGTTCCGATCGTGGCTGCCGCCCTGCTGGCCACCGGCTGCGCCAACTACCCGCCCATGGGAGGTCAGTCGCCTGCCACCACCGTCTCCACAAATTCACCCAGCCTGGTTTACGGACGCGTGGCCAGTATTGAGTACGTGCCCCCGGGTACGCAGACCTCGCGTAACGCCAACATCATCGGTGCCGTCGTCGGCGGGGTGGCGGGCGCGGCTCTGGGGCACACCATCGGTGGCGGCAGTGGCCGTGACGTGGCCACGGTGCTCGGTGGCGTGGCCGGAGCCGCGGTGGGCAGCCAGGTGGGCCGCAATGCGTCAGGCACCACCACCACGCCCTCCTACCGGGTCTCGGTGCAGTCGGACCAGGGCGGTGTCTACACCTACGAGGTGGCCACGGCCGGCGAGCTCAGAGTGGGCGACCGGGTACAGGTCGAGAACAACGTGATCCACCGCCGCTGAAGGCGATCCCGCGGTCTTGGTGAAGGCGGTGTCTGGGGGCGCGCCTGTGTGGAGACTGGCGCGACGGTCACGTCAACCCGCCAGAGTCAGTGAAGGCTGCTGCTCCCGGGGGCCTGTGGCTGAACCCGGAAGAAGCCCGCGCCGGCGCTGCCTCGGCCGATTTCCTCCTCGGTCGCTTCGCGCACGGCTTCGACCTTGAGCGACAGGCGCAGCGCAATGCCCGCCAAGGGGTGGTTGGCATCGAGCACCACATGCTCGGGGTAAATCTCGGTGACGGTGTAGAGCGCGTCCCGGGCCGCCTCGTCGCTGGCGCCTTCGGGCAACTGCTCGAAGGTCATGCCTTCTTCCAGTGCGTCCGGGAAAATGGCGCGCGGCTCCAGAAAGACGAGGTTCTCGTCGTAGTCGCCAAAGGCCTCTTCGGGCTCGAGGTGCAGGTCGATGCGATCGCCTTTTTCGTGGCCTTGCAGGGCCTCCTCGATCTTGGCCAGGAGGTCTTCACCGCCGACCAGAAACTCGACCGGCTCGTCCAGGGTGTCCAGGGTCTCGCCCAGGGTGTCCTTGAGGACCCAGGTCAGGGCGACGATGCATTGTTGCGAGATTTCCATAGAGGAGAATTGTCGCCCATGGAAATCGATCAGCCCCTGGCCCTTCTCGGCGGCCTCACCCCGCAGCAGTTCATGAAACGCCATTGGCAGCGCAAGCCCTTGTTGGTGCGCGGCGCAGTTCCCGGCATGACGCCCCTGGTGGCGACCGAGCGCCTGTTCGACTTGGCCGGACGCGAAGAGGTCGAGTCCCGTCTGGTGATCCAGCAAGCCGGCGGCCGCTGGCAAATGAGGCGCGGCCCCTTCGCTCGCAGCGCCATCCCTTCGGCGCGCCGCAAGGGCTGGACGCTGCTGGCCCAGGGGATGGACCTGCACGATGCGGGCGTGCATGCCTTGCTGCAGCAGTTTCGATTCATTCCCGAGGCCCGGCTCGACGACCTGATGATCAGCCACGCCACCGACGGCGGCGGGGTGGGGCCGCATTTCGACAGCTACGATGTTTTTCTGCTGCAGGCCCACGGCCGCCGCCGCTGGCGCATCGGCCGCGGCCGCGACCTGTCGCTACAGCCGAACGTGCCGCTCAAGATCCTGGCCCATTTCGAGCCCGAGGAGGAGTACCTGCTCGAGCCGGGTGACATGCTGTACCTGCCCCCCCGCTGGGCGCATGAGGGCATTGCGTCCGGGGAATGCCAGACCTACTCGATCGGCTTTCGCGCGCCGCAGCGCGGTGAGCTCGCGCGGGAGTTGCTGCAGCGCGTGGCCGAAGCGTCCGGCGAGGAGCTGGCGGGCCGGATGTACCGTGACCCGGGCCAGCCGGCCGTTGACGCGTCGGCGGCTATTCCAGCCTCGCTGCAGGACTTCGCCCACGAGGCGGTGAGCGCGGCGCTGCGCCAGCCCCGGGCGATCGAACAGGCGCTTGGCGAGTACCTCACCGAGCCCAAGGCCCAGGTCTGGTTCGAATCCTGCCGGATCCCGAGCCGCGCCCGCCTGTTGCGCGGTGTGCGGCTCGATATCCGCTCGCGAATGCTCTACGACGAGGGGGCGATTTACCTCAACGGCGAGAGCTGGCGCGCTGGCGGCGCAGACGCCCGCCTGATGCGGCGTCTCGCGGACGCCCGTGCCCTCGGCGCTCGCGGCCTGGCGCGTGCCAGCCCCGAGGCCCTGGCCTTGTTCGCCGACTGGTGCGCCGCGGGCTGGTTGGTCCTGGACTCCTCGGATTGACCTGTGCCAAAACGCCTAAGGGTTAGGCCCTATAATCTTGGGCTGAACAGGAAGAGCTCGAGTCCTTCCTGTTCTTCTGTCCCCGGGCCCTCTGTGTGTACGGGGACGAATTTTTCGGAAAATTTTCCATCTCCAAAAAAGGAACTGAAATGAAGAAAACCGTCGCCCTGGCCGCCCTGTTCGCCGCCGTCGCCCTGTCTGCTTGCGGCAAGAAGCCGGAAGCCCCCGCACCCGCTCCGGCTCCCGCCGCTGCCCCCGCTCCGGCTCCTGCTGCCGATGCCTCCGCTGCTGCTCCGGCCGCCTCTGGCGCCGCTGCTCCGGCCGCTTCCGCTGCTTCCAAGTAATCGACCCCTCGATTACCGGATTGAAAAAGCCGCCTTCGGGCGGCTTTTTCTTGGGCGCCTCAAAGCGTGCGCTGGTGAATTCATTCAGGCCCGCAGCCAGGGCGTGCCGGTCTCCTGGTCTGCCACATGGACGTCCTGTGGCCCACAGCCCAGGGCCTGCGCCATGACCTGCCGGGCCAAGTCGGGTCGGTTGTTCTGGCGGCTGAGGTGCGCTGCCACCACCTGCCGCAGCCCGCGCGGCAGCCAGGCGCGCGCCGCCTCGGCAGCAGCCGCATTGGCCAGGTGACCGAAGTCGCCGCCCACCCGCTTTTTCAGGAAAAAGGGGTAGGGGCCTTCTGCCAGCATCTCGGCGTCGTGGTTGCACTCGAGCATCAGGGTCCCGCAGCCGGCCAGCGCCTCAATGACATCCGGCGGGACATGACCCAGGTCGGTGAGGATGCCCAAGTGCGCATCGCCGTCGGTGCAGCGCAGCTGCAAGGGCTCACCGGCGTCGTGGGGAACCTCGAAGGGGTGCAGTTGCAGCGCCCCCAGATCAATGGGCTGTTCGTGGGCGGCGATCCGCAGCAGGTCGTCGAAGTCGCCGTCGCGCAGCCCGCGATGGGTGCCTTCACTCATCCAGATCGGGATGCGGTGCCTGCGCGCCAGGCTGCGCGCGCAGCCGATGTGATCGGAATGCTCATGGGTGATGAAGATGGCGTCCAAGTCGGATAGCAGCACGCCGGCTTCGGCAGCCCTTCGCTCTAGGGTGCGGATGCCCAGCCCGCAGTCGACCAGCAGCGTGGTGGATTGACTGCCGCTGAGGGCGTGCACCAGGGTGGCGTTGCCTGAGCTGCCCGATCCCAGGTTCTTGAAGCGCAGCACGCGAAGACGGTAAAGGGCGCTGACAGCCGCCGGGATGCGGTTGGCTTATTTCAGGTCGTTCGCCAGCAACTGCACGATGCGCTTGGCCGCCGCAGAGGCGTCGGGGCGGCCCTCGGCATTGAGCACCGAGACGAAAGTGACCTGGCCTTCGCTGCGCAGAACGATGCGGTACTTGACCGGGGCTGTGCCCTTGTCCGAGCCCGGCAGCAGCCGGGCGAGGAAGCCCTCGCTCTTGCGTTCAGCGACTGGCGGGACATAGCGAACGAAGTAGATGCCCTGGGCGCGGTCCCGGTCTTCCACAGTGAACCCGCTCCGGTCCAGCGAGAGTCCCACGCGCCGCCAGGCACGGTCAAAAGACTCGTCTATCTCTACCACCGGAATCTCGCCGACCTGTGCGGCGCGGGCAGACGGCCTGGCTGGTGGCGCACTGGCGACGGCCTTGGCCTGCTCGGCAGATACGCCCAGCTTGACCATCAGGCGCCGGAGGAATTCGGCTTCCAGCTCGGGGTCCGAGGCGCGGGGTTGCCAGGTGGTCCGGTCTTTGTTGGCGCTGGTGTAGACCTCCTCGAGGCCTCGATGGGAGATGTAGACCTCGGTCACGCCGTCGGCCCGCCGCTCCAGGCGGGTGCGGAAGCGGTCTCGCTCCGAGGTGGAGTACAGCCCGTCAAAGACTTTGCCGATGGTGCTTCGGATGATGTCGTTCGGGATCTTGGCGCGGTTTTCGGCCCATTCGGTTTCCATGATGCCCAGGTTCTGCTGGTCCATGCTGAGCACGAAGCCGTTTTCCCTCCAGAAATCCTTGACTGGCGCCCACAGCTGCTCGGGTTGCCGGGCAACCACGAGCCAGCGCTGGTTGCCCGAGCGCTCGACCCGCACATCTCCCACGGCAGCAGGAGCGGTCGTTGTACCGTCGGGAGAGCGTCCCCGCTGCTCGTTGGCCGAGACGCTAGCAGCGCCTGGCAAGGCGTAGCGGCTGTCGCGGGCCAGCTGGGTCAGGTCAGGCGGCACCTCGAGGTTCGGCGCCTTGGTGGCGCTTCGGTAGTCGATCTTGCCGCCGTCCTCGATGGTGGAGCAGGCGGTGAGCACCAAGCAAAGGGCTGCCGACAGGGCCGTCAGCGATAGCCGGAGGCTGGTTTGAATTTGCATGGGGGAGGCTCCTGCAGCCAGCGGAGAAAAAGAAAGGGGGCGGTTCACGACAGCAGGCCGGCGGCCGCGAGTGCGGCCTCAACGACGGGGTGCTGGGCCGGCGACAAAGGGGTGAGCGGCAGGCGAAGGGTGCCGCCGCACAGGCCCATGCGTGCTGCAGCCCACTTGACCGGGATCGGGTTGGCCTCGACGAAGAGGTGGCGGTGCACCGGCATCAGCTTGCGCTGGATTTCCATTGCCCGCTCACGCTGACCCGCGATAGCGGCTTTGCACAGCTCGCTCATCAGCCGCGGGGCGATGTTGGCGGTGACGCTCACGTTGCCGTGGCCGCCGCAGAGCATTAGTGCGACGGCTGTCGGGTCATCACCCGAGAGGATGGAGAAGCCTGGACGCGCGTCCCGGATCAGCCATTGGGCACGCTCGAGGTTGGCAGTGGCCTCCTTGATGCCGACGATGCCGGGCACCTCGGACAGGCGCAGCACTGTCTCGTGCTGCATATCTGCCACGGTACGGCCGGGAACGTTGTAGAGCACGATGGGCAGGTCGCCGGTGGCCTCTGCGATGGCCTTGAAGTGCTGGAACTGCCCCTCTTGGGTGGGCTTGTTGTAGTAGGGGACGACCTGCAGCTGGGAGTTGGCGCCGACCTCGCGGGCGTACTTGGCCAGCGCAATGGCTTCGGCGGTGGAGTTGGCGCCGCAGCCGGCCATGATGGGCACCCGGCCAGCCGCGTGCTCGACCGACACACGGATGATCTCGCGGTGCTCCTCGACAGTGACCGTTGGCGATTCGCCCGTCGTGCCGACGACGACGATGCAATTCGTGCCCTCTGCAATGTGCCAGTCGATCAACTTGCGAAGCCCGGGGTAGTCCACACGGCCGTCTTCGAGCATGGGGGTGAGCAGGGCGACGAGGCTGCCGGTGATCGCTGTCATGGGGGGCTCTTCAAAAGTAATCCGGGCATTCTAGCCAGAGGCGAGTCTCCATCCTGCCGTCTTTACCGCTGATGCCGGTATGGCCAAAGGCTGCAAGGTGATCAGTTGAAACAGGCCCAGACCAGCTCGGACAGGGCCACCAGCATGGTCGGTTGCAGGTAAAGCGCAAACACCCCGGCCAGCGCGGCCAGCGCCACGGCCCAGCCCAGAATCCGGGCGGCGCTCATGCGGCCTGGCCGGTGGCGAGCGCGGCCCCCATCGGTTTCCGAACGATGGGCGCCTCCCGCACCGGCAGGTTCAGACCGGCCGCCACCACGCCCAGGGCGATGGCGATGTACCAGACCAGGTCATAGCTGCCCGTATGGTCATAGAGGTAACCGCCCAGCCAGACGCCCATGAAGGAGCCCAGCTGGTGGTTGAAAAAGGCGATGCCGCCCAGCATGGATAGGTGTGACACACCAAAAATCTGGGCCACCGTAGCACTCGTGGGCGGAACGGTGGACAGCCACAGCAGTCCCATGACCGCCGAGAACAGGTAGACCGACATCGGCGACAGCGGCGCCCACAGGAACACCGTAATGACCACCGACCGAGCGAAATAGATGAACGCCAGGATCTTGCGCTTGGCCAATTTTTGGCCCAGGGCACCCGCGATGTAGGTGCCAACGACATTGAACAGTCCAATCAGCGCCAGCGCGTAGCTGGCCACCTCGGGAGACAGGCCCTTGTCCTTCAGAAAGCTGGGCATGTGCACGCCGATGAATACCACCTGGAAGCCACAGACGAAATAGCCCGCCACCAGCAGAATGAAGCTGGGGTAACGCATGGCCTCGCGCAGTGCCTGCGCCACGGTCTGCTCCCGCACGGGGGTCGCGCCACCGGCGAAACCCGGTTCGCGCAGGCCTAGGGCCAGCGGTCCGATCAGAAGCGTGGCGGCGGCCAGCACCAGCAGGGCCTGCTGCCAGCCCATGGACGCAATCAGGAAACCCTCGACCGGCACCATCAGGAATTGGCCAAAAGCCCCCGCTGCCGCGGCCGTGCCCATTGCCCAGGAGCGCTTGGCCGGGTCGACCTGACGGCCGATCACGCCATAGATGACGGCGTAGGTCGTGCCGGACTGGGCCAGGCCAATCACCACGCCGGAGGTCAGGGTGAAGACCAGCGTGTTGGTGGACAGGGCCATTCCTACCAAGCCCAGGGCGTAGAGGGCGCCGCCGCCCACCAGAACCTTGAAGGCGCCGAATCGGTCAGCCAGCATGCCGGCGCCGATGCCCGCGATGCCCCAGGCCAGATTCTGAATTCCCATGGCGAAGGCGAAGTTCTCCCGGGTCCAGCCCTGGACCTGGGTGATCGGCTGCAGCCACAGTCCAAAGCCGTGGCGCACGCCCATGGAGAGGGTGACGATGAGGGCACCGCAAGCGAGCACCTGAAAAAGGGAGAGCTTGGGCGGTGAATTCGGGGCCATTCCCGGACTGTAACGAACCGCGGCGACTGGCCCTGTCGCCTCAGCGCCCGCGCCCTTGGCAGCCCCTTTTGCCTGCAAATTCCAAGCGGGGCTGTGGATTCATACAGATATTTGCCCCGTCTTGCTTACAATGCGGCCACCCATGGCAAGCAAACCCACGCCCGACTATTCCGAAGCTTCGATCCGCGTGCTCAAGGGCCTTGAGCCCGTGAAGCAGCGGCCTGGCATGTACACCCGCACCGACAACCCCCTGCATATCGTGCAGGAGGTGCTCGACAACGCCGCCGACGAGGCGCTGGCCGGCCACGGCAAGCGCATCAAGGTCACCTTGCACGCCGACGGCTCGGTGAGCGTGGACGACGATGGCCGCGGCATTCCTTTCGGTCTGCACCCAGAAGAGGGCGCGTCGGTGATCGAACTGGTGTTCACCCGACTGCATGCCGGCGGCAAGTTCGACAAGGGCAAGGGCGGCGCCTACAGCTTCTCCGGCGGCCTGCACGGCGTGGGCGTGTCCGTCACCAACGCGCTGGCCAAGCGCCTGGAGGCCGTCTCCCACAGGGAGGGTCAGGTGGCGCGCCTGGTGTTCGAGGGCGGCGACGTCACCGAGGCCCTGCAACTGCGCAAGGCCGGCGAGGGCGACCGCAGGCAGGGCACCAGCGTGCGGGTGTGGCCCGACGCCAAGTACTTCGAGTCCTCCCAGCTTCCGATTCCCGAGTTGGTGCACCTGCTGCGTAGTAAGGCGGTGCTCATGCCCGGCGTTGCGGTGTCGCTGGTCAACGAAAAGACCAAGGAAACCCAGAGCTGGCAGTACAAGGGCGGCCTGCGCGACTACCTGATGCAGACGCTCAGCGCCGACCCGGTCATTCCGCTGTTTGACGGCGAGGGCTATGCCGACAGCAACGACAACTTCGCCGAGGGCGAGGGCGCGCAGTGGTGCGTGGCCTTCACCGAGGACGGCGCCCCGGTGCGCGAGAGCTATGTCAACCTTATTCCCACCAGCGCCGGCGGCACGCACGACAGCGGCCTACGCGACGGCTTGTTCACTGCGGTCAAGAGCTTCATTGATCTGCACGCCCTGCTGCCCAAGGGGGTGAAGCTGATGCCCGAGGACGTGTTCGCCCGGGCCTCCTATGTGCTTTCCGCCAAGGTGCTGGACCCGCAGTTCCAGGGCCAGATCAAGGAGCGTCTGAACTCCCGCGACGCGGTGCGCCTGGTCTCCAGCTTTGTGCGGCCGGCTCTCGAGCTGTGGCTGAACCAGCATGTCGAATACGGCAAGAAGCTGGCCGAATTGGCCATCAAGGCAGCCCAGACCCGCCAGCGGGCCGGGCAGAAAGTTGAAAAGCGCAAGGGATCGGGCGTGGCGGTCCTGCCCGGCAAGCTCACCGACTGCGAAAGCCGCGACACCCTGCACAACGAGGTGTTCCTGGTCGAGGGCGACTCCGCCGGCGGCAGCGCCAAGATGGGTCGCAACAAGGAGACCCAGGCGGTGCTGCCCCTGCGCGGCAAGGTGCTCAATACCTGGGAGGTCGAGCGGGATCGCTTGTTTGCCAACACCGAGATCCACGACATCTCGGTGGCCATTGGCGTCGACCCACATGGGCCCCAGGACACGCCCGACCTTTCCGGCCTTCGCTACGGCAAGATCTGCATCCTCTCCGACGCGGATGTGGACGGCTCGCACATTCAGGTGCTGCTGCTCACGCTTTTCTTCCGCCATTTCCCCAAGCTGATCGACTCTGGCAATGTGTTCGTGGCGCGCCCACCGCTGTTTCGCGTGGACGCGCCGGCTCGCGGCAAGAAGCCTGCCTCCAAGGCCTATGCCCTCGACGAGGGCGAGCTCACGGCCATCCTCGACAAGCTGCGCAAGGAGGGCGTGCGTGAGAGCGCCTGGTCCATCAGCCGCTTCAAGGGCTTGGGCGAAATGAGCGCCGAGCAGCTGTGGGAGACCACGCTCAACCCGGACACCCGGCGCCTCTTGCCGGTGCGCCTGGGCGCCTTCGACTTCACGGGCACCGAGCAGCTGATCACCAAGCTCATGGGTAAGGGCGAGGCCGCGGCCCGCCGCGAGCTGATGGAGTTGCACGGCGACTCGGTCGAAGTCGATATCTAGTTGCCGCCAGAGCATCGCCGAGTCCACCCTATGCGCCTGACCTTGTTGTTGCCCGCCTGCCGCCTCTGTCGGCGCCTGGGTTTGGCGTCAGTGGTGGCGGCCGCAGGCTGGTTTGTGGCGCCAGCCGCCCATGCGGATATCTGGGCCTACGTCGATGCGCGGGGCATCCTGCATTTCGCTTCAGAGAAGCTCGACGATCGCTACGAGTTGTTCCTTCGCGGGGGCATGACGGCCAAACCTCAGTCCGATGGGGCTGAAGCGGCCAGCATCCCTCTGCCGGACAACGCTGCCACGGCGCCTGCGGCCGGGGGGCTCCCGTCGGCATCCGGCGCCGCCAGCTGGGGCTCCTCACCGCAGGCCTTGCGGCTGGCCACCTACATCGAGGGCACCGCCGGTTACCAACTGGCGCGTCCCCTGATCCGGGAGGCGGCCCTCACCCACCGCATCGACGAGGAATTGCTCAAGGCGTTGATCGCCGCCGAGTCGGGCTTTGATCCCCAGGCGGTCTCGCCCAAGGGCGCCATCGGCCTCATGCAGGTCATGCCCGCCACTGCGGCGCGCTTTGGGGTGAGCGGTGATGCCCGCCAGCCGATCGAGCGCAAGCTCGCCGAGCCGCACACCAACATCCGCACGGGTGCCCGTTACCTGCGCTTCCTGCTCAATTTGTTCCCGCAACAACTGGAGCTGGCCCTGGCCGCCTACAACGCCGGCGAGGGCGCGGTGCAGCGCGCCGGCAACCGCATTCCCAACATCAAGGAAACCCAGAACTACGTGCGCACGGTGATGCAGCTGTACGCACTCCGCAAGCCGCCGCCGCCGCCGCCGCCGCGCCCGGTGGCTGCGACGGGCGCCTCGCCCGCAGCGCCCACCCTGCCTGCGGCGCCGGTGCGCACGGCCCTGCCCGGCACCGTGCCTGGGCGCTCCAGCATGCCGCCTTCGCT
>NZ_JARXAB010000176.1 GCF_029866045.1 Ramlibacter sp.
CCAATTTCCAGGGACGGCGGCAGCAGCGCGCCCGACCGACCGCGAGGCCGGCAACGACCGGGCCACCCTGCAATACCCGCGGCCGCAGCCGCCGGCCAGCCCGAATGCGCAGCCTGCGACAAATCCAAACGTGAATCCGAACGTGATCTCGGTCCCGCCCAAGCCACAGCCCTGATCATTCTGGGGCCGCGCGGCAGAAGGGTCTGCAGACAGGATGTGGTTTGGATCTTCGCTTCGAGCTTGCCGTTCGAGCTTGTGCGTCGGACCGGAGAAGGGCCGCGATTGGTGACCGACTCTAATGGGTCAGCCAACCCGTAGCTCGTACTTCTGGATCTTTTCGATGAGCGTCGTCCGCTGCAGCTGAAGCAGCCGCGCGGTCTGCGAAACGTTGCCGTTCGTGCGCAGCAAGGCCTGCTCTATCAGGCTGCGTTCGATCTTCGTGAGCTGCTGCTTGAGCGGCAGGCCCTCGGGGGGCAAGCTCACAATACCTTGGGCCAGGCAGACGATTTCCTCCACCCGGTTCAGAGGCTCATCACCCATGACTTCTGTTGTCGCGCCGAAACCTGCAGAATCTCCTCCCGCCACGCCCAGCAGGCCAGCCTCGGGAGGGGCGGCCTGCACCGATGTCCCGTGCCCAACCAAGCCTCTGGCGTCAGGCATAGACATCACACCCGCGTTCGCCGCTGCGTGGGCCGGCGCGGGCGGCAGACCCGATTCGCCGAGCAGGGTGAAGATCATCTCGTCCCCAGCCAGGGGAGGCACCGCGGCCACGCTGGCGGTCGTCGGCATGATGACGGGCGCAGCCGCTACCGCCGACACTGCCGCCGCCGCCCGCGGCCGCATACCCGGGGGCAACATGGGCAGCGGAATCTCTGCCAGTGTCACGCGCCGGGCTGGAAATAGGGTGGTGAACCGATCAACCAGATTGGACAGTTCGCGCACATTTCCCGGCCAGGCGTAAGCCAGCAGGGCTTGGGACAAGTCCGGCGCAAAAGAGATCGGCTCTTGTCCATCCAGCGCATGGCGAGCAGCGTAGAAATCAAGCAGGTCTCGCACGTCCTGCGGCCGCTCACGCAGGGGCGTGGTGTGGCACGGCAGGACATTGAGCCGGTAGTACAGGTCTTCCCGAAAGCGTCCGTCGTCCACCGCGGCCGCCAGGTCTTTGTGGGTAGCGGCCACGACCCGGACGTCAATGTCCACCTGGCGCGTAGCACCTACCGGCTGAATCGCCCGGTCCTGAAGAACGCGAAGCAGTTTGACCTGCATGTCCAGCGGCAGGTCGCCGATTTCGTCGAGGAACAGCGTGCCGCCGTCGGCCATCTCGAAGCGGCCCAAACGGTCTGCTATCGCGCCAGTGAAGGCACCCTTACGGTGGCCGAACAGTTCGCTCTCGAGCAGGTCCTTCGGGATTGCGCCGCAATTGATCGGGACAAACGGACCCTTTCGCCGGGGGCTCTGGCGATGTAGCGCCTGTGCAACGAGTTCCTTGCCAGTGCCGCTCTCGCCACTGACCAGCACGGTCGAATGTGAGTTGGCCAGGACCTTGATCAGTGCGAGCAAGGCCTGGGTCGAGGCGCTTTTGCCGATGATGGGGGTCGAGGAAAGGGGCGGCATGAGGTGTTGGGTGCCGCCGCGAAAGCCGGCAGGCATGCGAACTTTCGTGGACTTTATTTATCCCTTTTGAGGACTGACACTTCCAAAGGAATCAATTTGATAACGGCGAGTGCGCCGGCTTGGGCAGACCGGCTCTCTCACCCCGAGTGGAACCTCTCAATTACTCACTGTCCCGCGTTTCTCCAGACCTCACAATCGCATGAATATGTATATCGCCCCCTATGCCCGGTGTGGCGACATCGGCCTCATATTTCTCACCTGCATGGGGGTCCCTTGCGCGCATTGCTGATTGAGGACGACCCGGTTTTCGCCGGGGCCATGGGGCGCGCGGTGCGCGGCTTGGGCGAGGGCTGGCAGGCGGACCTGGCGACGACGGTGGCCGAGGGGATTGCGATGCTGGAGGCGGCGGGCGACGACCTTCAACTGGCGCTGGTCGATATGACCCTGCCCGACGGCTCGGGCCTGGCGGTGATCCGCGCCTTGCGGCAGTTGCGCCCCGACGTGCCGGCATTGGTCGTCTCTACGCTGTCGAGTGAGCGCAGCGTGGTCGACGCCATCGCCGAGGGTGCACGCGGCTACCTGCACAAGAGCGATCCGCTGCACGCGCTGACCGGTTCGATCGCCCAGGTCCTGCAAGGCCACTACCCGATCAGTCCCTCGCTGGCCCGCTACTTGTTCAACCTGGTACGGCCTGACCCAACGGGGCAGACCGCGCCCCAGGTGCGGCTCACACACCGGGAGCTACAGACATTGCGCTGTATCTCCCTGGGCATGTCCTATTTGGAAGTGGCCCATGACATGGGCGTGTCACTGTCGACCGTGCAGTCGCACATCCGAAGCCTGTACCGCAAGCTCGAGGTCCGCTCGCAGGTCCAGGCGGTCGGCAAGGCGAGAGCGCAAGGGCTTCTGTGAACGCCAAACGCCTGGCCTGCTGGCTGGTGCTGGGATGCGCCCTCCTCTGGCAAGGTCTGGCGGGAGCCGGCAGCGCACCGGCAATTCAAGAACTCGGCGAAGCAACCCTGGGGATACGCGACCAGCAAACCCGGGTCACGCTGCCGCATACGCTCGCAAGAGGCCAATTCGCGCCGTCCGGTGAGCGGGTCACTTACCGGTTAACGCTGACCCTGGCCGAGAAGCCCACGAGCCCCCTGGCGGTATCCATCGTCAAGGCAAGCCGATCGGCCGCCATTCGCGTGAACGGCCACGAGTTGGGCAGCTGCGCACCCGGCCCCCTCGAAGGCCTGCGCTGCGCGCAGGCGCCCCTGTTTGTCCAAGCCCCCGACGCGGTCTGGCAATCTGGCGTAAACCAGATTGAGGTGGAAGTTTTCGCCAACAGCATGCAGACCAATGGCGTGTCGCGGGTGCTGGTGGGACCTGCCCAGGCCCTCTACGACGAGCGCCACCAGCCGGCCCAGTTCTGGCGCCAAGACCTGGTCACGGCGGTCAGCTGGGCGACGGCGGCCTTTGGCGTCCTGGCCCTTTTCATCGGCCTGCGCTATGCCAGCCCACAGCGGCGGGGCTTTCTGTGGTTCGGGCTGGCCTGCATGCTGCGGGCGACAAGCAATCTTTATGCGACCAGCATCGCCGTCCACGACGATGCCTTCTGGGTCCAATGGGCCTTCACCGCCGCTAGGCTGGCGTCGATCCCGGTCATGATTTTGACGCTGCTGAGTTTTTTCGAACATCGACTGCCCAGGCTGGAGCGGTGGCTGGTGATCTACGGCGCGACGCTGCCTTTTCTCGTCGCGGCCACCGGCGCACGCACGGACTGGGCGATGCTGCTGTCGGTGCCGGGCACGCTCATCGCGCTCTTCCTGATTCCAGTGATCAGCGCCTGGGTGCTGGCCCAGCGCTCACGGACCGCGATGCTGATGTTGGCCGCACTATTCGCGCTCCTGGCCTGCGGACTGCACGACGTCTGGGTGCTGGCAACGCCGAGCGGCTTTGACCGGCCGATGGCGCTGCCCATGGCCAATGGCATCCTTTTGCTCACCCTGGGCAGCATCATCATCGGCAGGATGGCCCACGCACTGGCGGTCACCGCCAACCTCAACGAGACCCTGCGCGACCAAGTAGCGGCAGCAGAGTCCGACCTGCGCCAGCAGCACCAGAAGATTCTCGAGTTTGAGCGCCGCCATGCCCGAAACGAGGAGCGCGAACAACTGCTGCGGGACCTGCACGATGGCCTGGGCTCCAACCTGGCCAGCGCGCGCATCCTGCTCGACGACCAGACCCTGCCTCCCGCGCAGGTGCGCGAGCTGATCGACGACTGCATCGATGACATGCGGCTCCTGATCGACGCCTCCGGGCCGCAGGCCCAGCTGGCCGACGCCCTGGGCAGCTTGCGCTACCGCATCACCCAGCGGCTCGGTTCGGCGCCGGTGCAGGTGCAGTGGACCCTGCACCTGGCGAACCTGCCGCCTCTGCCGGCAACCAGCGGATTGCAGCTGCTGCGGCTGGTGCAAGAGGCATTGACCAATGCCTTGCGTCACTCGGGGGGGAAGCACATCCAGGTCAGCGCGCGCTATGACACCAACCGCCTGCATCTGACTGTTGCCGACAACGGTCAAGGCCTGCGCGCCGGCGCGCGTGAAGGTCGCGGCCTCGGCAATATGCGCCAGCGCGCAGCGCGGGTGGGCGCCTCGCTGCAATTGCACAGCGACGCGGCGGGAACGCGGGTGGAGGTGGTCTTACCCATCCCCCAGAAATGAAAAGCCTGCCTAAGCGGGCGAGGACCGGGCTGGGCTGGGGGTGAACCGGGCGGGGGGCAGGAGGGTGGTGGGTGCTGACGGGCTCGAACCGCCGACCTACGCCGTGTAAGGGCGCTGCTCTACCAACTGAGCTAAGCACCCCTCACTGCAACCCGAAGCCGGGTCAACGCAATCAGTTCAGGGCGTCTTTGAGCGCCTTACCCGGGCGGAACTTGGGCACCTTGGCTTTCTTGATCTCGATGGCCTCCCCCGTGCGCGGGTTACGCCCCGTGCGACCGGCGCGCTTGGTCACGGCGAAGGTGCCAAAACCCACCAGGGAGACGGAGCCGCCCTTCTTCAGGGTGGTCTTGACGGCACCAATCATGGACTCCAGTGCGCGGCCGGCGGCGGCCTTGGAGATGTCAGCGTGCTTGGCGATGTGTTCAATCAGATCGGTCTTGTTCACGAATATTTCTCAGGGTGTTTGGTTAGAGTTCTTGGCAGGGGGATTGCCAACGATTAAAGCCACGGCTGCTGCGTGCTGTCAATACGGCTTGCCCTCTGGCAAAAAACTAACGGCTTACATTTTTTTTTAAGGGTTTGCGGGCGCCGGCACGCGGACAGCGGCGCAGAGCATAACGAGCGCCTAGCGGACCCGGGCACGAATCTCCGGCAGCGCACGCTGCAGGTAATAGACCATGGACCAGACCGTGAGGACAGCCGCGACCCAGATCAGCCAGACGCCCCACCAGCCGGTGTCAATGACCCCGAAAAGGACGCCGTCGTAGAGAAGAAAGGGGATGGCCACCATCTGCACCGTGGTCTTGACCTTGCCCAGCATATGGACCGCCACACTGCGCGAGGCCCCAATTTGAGCCATCCATTCGCGCAGGGCCGAGATCGCGATTTCGCGACCGATGATGATGAGCCCGACAAACACGTCGGCGCGCCCCAGGTGCACCAGTACCAGCAGGCTGGCGCACACCAAAAATTTGTCGGCCACCGGGTCGAGAAAGGCCCCGAAGGAGGAGGTCTGGTTGAGCCGACGGGCAAGCCAACCGTCGGCCCAGTCGGTCAGCGCGAATACCACGAAGAGCACGGTCGCGATCAGGTTCTGAACCTCGGGCGCCAGGCCCAGGTAAAACACCCCGACGATCAAGGGGATGGCGACGATGCGCGTCCAGGTGAGGATCGTGGGGATGGTGAAGAACATGGGACCGATTCTGGCACGGCGCGGCCCGACCTGCGTCAGCGCAAGGCCCGGTAAATCGTCTCGGCCAGCGCATGCGAGATGCCCTCGACAGTCACCAGGTCTTCCACGCTCGCGTCAGCCACGCCACGGATGCCGCCAAAGCGCTGTAGCAGGCGGGCCCGCTTCTTCGCACCGATGCCGGGAATCTCCTCCAGCCGGCCACCCCCCACCCGCACCTTGTCGCGGCGGGCACGCATGCCGGTGATGGCGAAGCGATGCGCCTCATCGCGAATTTGGGCGACCAGCATCAGCGCGGCCGAGTCGCGGCCAAGGTAGACCTTTTCCCGGCCATCGGCGAAGACCAACTCCTCCAGACCGACCTTGCGGCCCTCGCCCTTTTCGACGCCCACAATGCGGGACAGATCAAGGCCCAGCTCGACAAAGACCTCCCGGGCCATGCTCACCTGGCCCTTGCCGCCGTCGACCAGTACCACATCGGGCATGCCACCGTCTTCGACCTTGCCGTAGCGGCGCGTGAGCACTTGGCGCATGGCGGCGTAGTCGTCGCCCGGCGTGATGCCGTCAATGTTGTAGCGACGGTATTGGGCCGCCTGCATCTTGTGATGGTGGAACACCACGCAGGAGCCCTGGGTGGCCTCACCGGAGGTGTGCGAGATGTCGAAGCACTCGATGCGGAGGGCCTCGAGGTCGGCGACCGCCAGGTCAAGCGCCTCCACGAGGGAGCGGGTGCGCGCCTGTTGCGAGCCCTCCTCGGCCAGCAGCCGGGCCAGTTGAAGCGCAGCGTTCTTCTCGCACATCTCGAGCCAAGCCCGCCGGCGCTCGTGGGGCTGGTGGACCGCAACCACCTTGTGCCCGGCCTGCTGGGACAGGGCCTGCACCAACGCCCGGGGCACGGGGTCGCTGATCACCAGCACCGGTGGCACCGCGATGTCGATGTAGTGCTGGGCGATGAAGGCCTCTAGCACCAGCGGCTCGGGCTCAAGCTGCGGCCCATCGATCGCCCGCATCGCCTGGGCGTCGTCGACATGGCTGGGGAAGTAAGGTCGGTCACCGAGATGGCGACCGCCCCGAACCATGGCCAGGTTGACGCAGGCGCGCCCGCCCTGCACCCGCACCGCCAAGATGTCCACGTCCCGGTCGTCGGCGGTCTCGACCGATTGCTGGTGCAGCACCCGAGACAGAGCGCTGACCTGGTTGCGTAATTCGGCTGCCTGCTCGAACTCCAGCTTGTCGGCGTGGGCCATCATCCGCGCCTCGAGGTCTGCCATGACCTCGCCGGCTTGGCCCTGCAAAAAAGCCTCGGCATGAGCCACGTCGCGCGCGTAGTCGTCCGCGCTGACCAGGTCCACACAGGGGCCGGAGCAGCGCTTGATCTGATAGAGCAGGCAGGGCCGGGTGCGGTTGGCAAAAACCGTGTCTTCGCAGGTGCGCAGCCGAAACACCTTCTGCAGCAACTGGATCGACTCCTTCACCGCCCAGGCGCTCGGGTAAGGCCCGAAATAGCGGTGCTTGCGGTCGATCGCGCCGCGGTAGTAGGTCATGCGCGGGAACGCGCTCGACGGGCCACCGATCTTCAGATAGGGGTAGCTCTTGTCGTCGCGAAACAGGATGTTGAACCGCGGACTGAGCGCCTTGATCAGGTTGTTTTCGAGCAGCAGCGCCTCGGCCTCGGAGCGCACCACCGTGGTTTCCATCCGCACGATCTTCGACACCATGTGGCCGATGCGTGTGCCGTCGTGGTTCTTTTGGAAGTAGCTGGAGACGCGCTTTTTCAGGTCGCGGGCCTTGCCCACGTAAAGCACGCCGCCCTCGGCGTCGAAATAGCGGTAGACGCCGGGCAAGGCCGGCAGGCTAGCGACCTGGGCCAGCAACTCGGGAGGGTGCGCCGGAGCCTGGGACATGCGGCCTATTATCCGGGCCATGCGTTGGGACATCTTCTGCCGCGTGGTCGACAACCTGGGCGACATCGGGGTTTGCTGGCGCCTGGCCGCCGAACTGGCGGCGCGGGGCGAGGCGGTGCGCCTGTGGGTCGATGCGCCCGACCCGCTGACCTGGATGGTCCCAGGCGGCCGAGCCGGCGCTGCGCGCTTGGGTGTGGCACTGCGTGACTGGGACCCCAGCAGCCTGGTGGAAGACGAACCCGCAGAGGTCGTCGTAGAGGCCTTCGGATGCGACCCGCATCCGGGCTTTCTTGCCGCGATGGCGCAGACCGCCCGTGTACGCGGCGCGCCGCCGGCCTGGTTCAATCTCGAGTACCTCTCGGCCGAAGCTTGGGTGGCCCGCTGCCATGGCCTGGCCTCTCCGGTGCTGGATGGGTCGGCGGCCGGCCTGGGCAAGCGCTTTTTTTACCCGGGCTTCACACCGGAGACCGGAGGCCTGATCCGAGAGACCGGGCTGGACGATCGCCAGGCCCGCTTCGACCGCGGCACCTGGATGGCCGGTCTGGGCCTGCCCCCGCCGGCAAGGGGCGAGCGCCTGGTCAGCCTGTTTTGCTACGAGCCTCCCGCCCTGCCCGCGCTGCTGGGGCAACTTGCCGCCCAAGGTGCCCGCCTGCTGGTCACACCTGGGCGGGCCCAAGTGGCGCTCGAGGCCGCGCTGGTCACGCTGGGCTCGGCCCCAAAGCCTGCCTGGAACCTGCTGCCGCCCCTGCCCCAGACCGGGTTTGACGAACTGCTCTGGGCCTGCGACCTGAATTTTGTGCGGGGCGAGGACTCCTTGGTCCGGGCGCTGTGGGCGGGCCGCCCCTTCGTCTGGCAGATCTACCCGCAGCACGATGGCGTGCACCTGGACAAACTGGCCGCCTTTCTGGACTGGCTGCAGGCTCCGGCCTCGCTGCGCCAAGCGCATGCGGCCTGGAATCAGGCGCAAGCCCGGGCAGGCACGGACCCAACCTTCCCCCGTCAAGGCGCCCTACCCTGGCCAGCGCTGGACCTGCCAGCCTGGACGCAGACCGCGCGCGCAGCCCGCGAGCGGCTCGGGGCCGGCCCCGAGCTGGTGGCGCAGTTGATGGCCGCAGCCGGTGCTTGGGTGGGGCACGCTCCCAAGACCCCCGCCGGGAGCCCCGACGAAACCAGCTAAAATCCACATCTTCTTGGCGCGGTCATGCCCCGCCGCGGCGCCCAGCGCCTTCACTTGCCCTTGGCAGTGACGCGCGCGGGCAATTGACATCACCCGTGGCCCCCGATCGCCTCTCAACGTCACTCCAGGCCACCCCAGGCCCCTCTTCGAACCTGCCTCCCTAGGCTACCCCTATGAAAATCGCTCAAGAAATCCGCGCCGGCAACGTGATCATGCAAAACGGCGCTCCCTGGGTCGTCCTGCGTACCGAGTACGCCCGCGGTGGCCGCAACGCCGCCACCGTGCGCATGAAGCTCAAGAGCCTGCTGTCCAACCAAGGCACTGAAATCGTGTTCAAGGCCGACGACAAGATGGACCAGATCATCCTGGACAAAAAGGAGTGCACCTACTCCTACTTTGCCGACCCGATGTATGTCTGGATGGACTCCGAGTTCAACCAGTATGAGGTTGAGGCCGAGAACATGGGCGACTCCCTCAACTACCTGGAAGACGGCATGTCCGCCGAGGTGGTGTTCTATGACGGCAAGGCGATTTCGGTCGAACTGCCCACCAGCGTCGAGCGCGAAATCACCTGGACCGAGCCTGCGGTCAAGGGCGACACCTCGGGCAAGGTGCTCAAGCCCGCCAAAATTGCCACCGGTTTCGAAATCGGCGTGCCGATCTTCGTGGCCCAGGGCGACAAGGTCGAAATCGACACCCGCACCGCCGAATACCGTCGCCGCGTGTAAGCACGGCTGGCGGCATATCCGGAAAAGGTCCAGCCCCACGGCGGGCCGCGACCACAAAGGGCTCCTCTCGGAGCCCTTCTCATTGGTGGGCTAGAAAGTAGGCCAAATCGTGGGCCAGGAGGTAGACCGGATCGAGGACCGGATGGTCAATCGAGGCTGAGCACCACGCTTGGCATGCCCTTTAGGGGTCAGCGATTTCATCGCACAATCACCGCCATGCCCCCACACCGCAAGCTGCAAGACCCTTTGGCCGACGCCTGGGCGACCATTCGCTCACATGCCAGCAACGGCCTGCCCGTCGATGCCGACTCGAGCCGCCTGGCCTTCGCCGACCCCGAGTTTCTCCTGCGCCGTGAAACCCGCGGCATCCGTTTTCAGCTCGAGCTGCTCAAACCGGATCTGGCCCAGGCCGCGCACGGCATCGAGAACACCATCGTCGTTTTTGGCAGCGCCCGCATCCGCAGCCAGGAGGAAGCCCAGGCCTTGCTCGCGGCAGCCGAAAGCGGCGGCGACGAGGACACCATCGCCCGCGCGCGCGCGCTGGTGCGTAACGCCAGCCACTACGAGAACGCCCGCGCGTTTGGCAAGATGGTGGCCACCTACAGCGCCGGAAGAGACGCGGCGGATCGGCTCTACATCTGCACTGGAGGTGGGCCCGGCATCATGGAGGCCGCCAACCGTGGCGCCTACGAGGGCGGCGGCGAGTCCGTGGGTCTGACCATCGCCCTGCCCATGGAGGAGGCGGCCAACCCCTTCGTCACACCCAACCTCGACTTCAAGTTCCATTACTTCGCACTGCGCAAGATGCACTTCATGATGCGGGCCAAGGCGCTGGTGGCATTCCCTGGCGGCTTCGGCACCCTCGACGAGCTGTTCGAAGTGCTGACCCTGGTGCAGACACGCAAGGCCAAGCCAGTGCCCATCGTGCTATTTGGCAGCGACTACTGGCGGCGCATCCTGAACTTCGAAGCGCTGGTGGAGGAAGGCATGATTGCCGCTCAGGACCTCTCTCTCTTCACCTATTGCGACGATCCCGGACAGGCCTGGGACACGATCCGCGAGTTCTACGAGCTCTAAGGCGGCTTCACCCGCAAGGCCAAGCGGATGCCAGGCGTGACCATGATGCCCACCGCCCAGAAGACGGCGGACACCCCCACTGCTGCGCCCGCTGCGCCAAATAACAGCGGCATGAGCACGCTGGACGCGTTGATCGCGATCAATCGCAGTCCTAGCGCCTCGCCATGTTGGTGCTCGGGCGTGATCTGGTGCAGCATGCTCATGACCATCGGCTGGATCGTGCCCAAGGCCACGCCCAAGATGAACGAGCAGATGCCCATGCCCAGGGCGGTCTGCATGAGGGGATAGATACCGAACAAGACCGCAGACGAGGCCATGGCCACAGCGATCACCGCTGCCTCGGTCACGCGCCCGGCAATCATGGGCAATACGATCCGCACCGCCATTGCCGCGATCGAAAAGGCTCCGAGCAAACTGCCAATAGTCGAAGCAGACAGTTCGCGTTCGTGCCCGATCACCGGTACCACGAAGGTGTGGACATCCCAGCACGAGGCCATGAGCCAGTTGATGATCAACAGCCGGCGGAAACCCGGCTCACGCACCAAAGTCCAGGCGGTGGACGGCGCCTCCCCGGTGGGCCGCTCGGGCGGCGGCAGCTCGCCAGCACCGCGCACAAACGCCCAGGTACACAAGGCCACCACCGACAAGGCCGCGAAGGCCGTCCGAAAACCAAAGTGGTCGATCAGCAGGCCAGAGGCAACCGGCCCAAGGAAATTGGAAAAAGCCGGCCCAATCGCCAGCCAGGAAAAAACCTGACGCAACTCGGTCGGTCCGCTGGCAGAGCGGCCGGCATGGCGCTGGAGTGCGATGGAGGCGGCACCGGTCGCCCCGCCGGTCATGAGGGCGGCTAGGCACAGCACCGGGAAGACGGGCCAGGCAGCCGCCAGCGCAGCCGCCACGGCACCCACGATCACGCTCAGGCCCACCGGGCGGCGCAAGCCATGCCGGTCGGCAAAGCGGCCTGCTGGCAAGGAGAGAAAAATCTGGGTCAGTGCGAACAGCGCCAGCAACAGACCTACCGCCAGGGGGCTGTAGCCCTCGCGCAGGGCGAGGAGGGGCGCTGCCATACGCATACCGGACATGCTGGCGTGCAGGCAGGCCTGGCCAGCAATCAGGCGGACCAACAGGCGGACCGAACCGCCCGATTCCGGTTTGACATCAGGCGTCTGCATCGTCCCCCGCATCGGTCGCATCGACAGCCTTTGGCAGAAGCACCTGCGCCTGTTCTTCAGGCAGCGCCTCCACCACCTTCAGTGCACGGCGCATCTGCCGAGTGCGGGTTTCGGCCTTGTCGACCGTATCAGCGGCCTTTTGCACCTGCTCCTTGATGCGTGCTACCCAGTCACCGTATCGCTCGAACTCAGTCTTGACCGCACCCAGCACCTTCCAAACCTCAGACGCCTGCTGCTCCAGCGCCAGGGTGCGAAAACCCATATGCAGGCTATTCAACATCGCCAACAAAGTGGTCGGGCCAGCGAGTGTCACCCGGTACTCGCGTTGCAGCAGGTCCATCAGACCCGGCCGGCGCAGCACCTCGGCGTAGAGGCTTTCAACCGGCAGGAACAGCACAGCGAAATCGGTGGTGTTCGGCGGGCACAGGTAGGACTCGCAAATGGACTTGGCCTCCTGCCGGATGCGCGCCTCGAGTGCGCGCGAGGCGCTTTCCACGCCGACGGCGTCGGCCCGGTCATGCGCTTCGAGCAAACGCTCGTAGTCTTCGCGCGGAAACTTGGCGTCGATCGGCAGCCACACCGGCTGGCCGTCGCCGCTGCGGCCGGGAAAGCGCACCGCGAAGTCGACCCGCTGCCGGCTGCCGGGCCGGGTCTCGACCTGCTTGCCATATTGCTCAGGGGTCAACACCTGCTCGAGCAGGGCTTCGAGCTGCACCTCGCCAAAAATACCCCGGGTCTTCACATTGGTCAGCACGCGCTGCAGGTCGCCCACCCCCTGTGCCAAGCTTTGCATCTGACCCAAACCCTGATGGACCTGGTCGAGCCGCTCCGCCACCTGCTTGAAGCTTTCGGTGAAGCGAGCCTCCAGGGTCGACTGCAGCTTTTCGTCGACCGTCTGGCGCATTTCGTCGAGCTTAGCCGCATTGTTTTGCTGCAGCTGGCCCAGCTGGGCCTCGAGGGTGGCACGCACCTCTGAAAGCCTGCGCGCATTGGCCTCGCTCAGGCCCTGCAGCTGCATGGCCAGCGTATCGGCCAAGTGCTTTTGCATCTGCGCCAGTTGCTGGCCGAAGGCGTCGATGCGGTCGCTTTGGGTGCGGGTGGCCTCGCCGCCCTGGCGCACCAAGGACTCCTGGAACTGGGTGAGGGTCTGGCCCAGTTCCTGGCGCAGCGCCCGCGAGGATTCGCTGACCTCGCGCCGAATTTCCCGCTCAAGGCGTTCAATGCCCACCTGCAAGGCGGTAGCGGCGCTCTCGTCTACTGGCGTCTTGCGCACCAGCAAGAACCCCAGGAGGCCCACATTGGCCAGCCCGAGAACGAGGAGCATCCACTCCATCAGCGGCGCGCTCCGCCCAGGGCCTCGGGGTTGAGCGGCGTCTTAGGCTGTCCTTGGGTGAGGAAGTTGATGAGGTTGTCGGCGGCTAGGTCGGCCATCGCGCGGCGGGTACGCACCGTGGCGCTGGCGATGTGCGGGGTGAGAACCACATTGGGAACGGTGAGGAGGTCCGGGTGGACCCTGGGTTCCCCCTCGAACACATCAAGGCCGGCAGCAGCAATGCGGCGTTCGCGCAGCGCCTGGGCCAGCGCGGCATCGTCAACGATGCCACCGCGGGCCACGTTCACCAGGGTTGCGGTCGGCTTCATCTGCGCCAGTTCGGCGGTACCAATGGCGTGGTGCGAGGCCGGCGAGTAGGGCAGCACCAGCACCAGATGATCGGCCTCGCGCAGCAGCGTGGCCTTGTCCACATAGCGGGCCTTGCAATCGGCCTCGGTGGCCGCATCGAGGCGCGAGCGGTTGTGATAGATCACGTTCATGCCAAAGCCGTGCGCACCCCGGCGGGCAATGCCCTGGCCGATGCGGCCCATGCCCAGGATGCCCAGGGTGCTGCCATTGACCTCGGCACCGGCGAACATGTCAAAGGCCCACTTGTTCCATTGGCCCGCCCGCAAGAAGTGCTCGGACTCGGTCAGGCGCCTCGCGGTGGCCAGCAGGAGGGCAAAGCCGAAGTCGGCGGTCGTCTCGGTCAGCACGTCGGGGGTGTTGGTACCCAGGACGCCCGCAGCCGTCATCGCCGCCAGGTCGAAGTTGTTGTAGCCCACCGCCATGTTGGCGCAAATGCGCAGGTCAGGACAGGCGGCCAGCAATTCGGCGTCGATGCGCTCACCGCCGGTGGTGAAGACACCGGCCTTGCCGCGCAGCTTGTCGATCAGCGTGGCGCGATCCCACAGCTCGTCGGGTTGGTTGGCCGTGACCTCGAAGTGCTGCGCCAGGCGGGCAATCGTTTCGGGAAAGATGGCGCGCGCCACCAGGATGGAAGGTTTGCTCATAGGAACCACAGCCATGTCATGACAAGGAAAAGGGGCAAGAGTACGCAGCCGGACCAGGCCATGTAGCCAAAGAAGCTGGGCATGGGTACGCCCCGCTGCTCGGCGATCGCTTTGACCATCAGGTTGGGCGCGTTACCGATGTAGGTGTTCGCGCCCATGAAAACGGCCCCCGCAGAAATGGCGGCCAGCGTAGGCGCCATCGTCGTCATCAGCACCTGGGGATCACCGCCCGCGGTGTTGAAGAAAACGAGGTAGGTCGGGGCGTTGTCGAGGAATGAACTGAGGAAACCTGTCGCCCAGAAATAGGCGGCGGGATCGGGCTGACCGTCCGGTCGGGTGACTGCGGCAATGACTGCACCGAAGGGCCCCGCGCTGCCCGCTTGCAGCATGGCGATCACGGGCACGATGGTGAGAAAGATGCCGGCGAACAGCTTGGCGACCTCCTGCATCGGCGCCCAGGAAAACTCGTTGGCTTCGTGCACCGAGGCGGGGGTGATGCGCAGGGACAGCAGGGTGACCACAACCAGGCCCAAGTCGCGCACCAGGCCGGGCAGACCCACCGCCGTGCCAAACAGGTGAAACTGAACCGGCGACTTCCACAGCCCGCTCATGAGGACCAGGCCCATGATCGCCCCGAGCAGCCAAAAGTTGCGCGCGCCGTCAAAGCGCAGGGCCGGCGTGTCGGGCGTTGGGTCCTGAGGTGCCACCTCCTCGCGGTGGCGGTAGTACCACCGATCCAGAAAATAAAAGGCAAAGAGAAGACTGCCCACCAGGAACAGAGTCTCAGGAAAGATGTGGGACACCGTCCAGAAAAAATCCACGCCCTTGATGAAGCCGAGAAACAGGGGCGGATCCCCCAAGGGAGTGAGCGAACCACCGGCGTTGGAGACAATGAAGATGAAAAAAACCACCACATGGGCGCGATGACGGCGGTTGTCGTTGGCCCGGATCAGGGGCCGGATCAAGAGCATGGAGGCACCCGTGGTGCCCATAAAGCTCGCCAGCACCGCACCAATAGCCAGAATCGCGGTGTTCAAACCCGGACTTCCATGCAGGTTGCCGCGGATATGGATGCCACCGGACACGGTGAACAAGGCCGTGAGCAGGATCACGAAGGGGATGTAATCCGCCACCAGCGCATGCACGACCGTGCTGCCAGCAAGGCCCGCACCAAAGAGTGCAGCAAAAGGGAGCAAGAAAGCGAACGCCCAGGCCGCGGTGATCTTTCCAAAATGGTGGTGCCACAGGTGCGGGACCAGCAGTGGCATCAGCGCGATAGACAGTAGGAGGCCAGCGAATGGCACGCCCCACACCACCGAAAGCTGGCTACCGTCCAGGTTGGCCGCGCTGGCCAGACCGGGCAAAAGCAAGGGCAGGCTGCGAAGTACGGCCAGGAAGCGGCGGGCGTAGTGAGGCCCTCCGCCGCGCAGTGGACGCGGACCCGTGGTTCCAGCAAGCCTCATCGCCCGCCCCTCAGTCGAACCAGCGGGTGAACTGGTCCACGGTCTCGCGCGGGGTGTGGAAGGTATTGACCACCGCTGCCTCATCGGCGTAACCGAGGGACATTCCGCAGACCACCATGTCACCTTCGTCCGCGCCGATATGCGGCAGGATGATGTCTGCGAAGCCGTTCCAGGCGGCCTGTGGGCAGGTGTGCAGGCCGCGCGCGCGCGCAGCCAGCATGACACTCTGGATGAACATGCCGTAGTCCAGCAGGGAGCCGCGGCCGAGTCGCTTGTCGATGGTGAAAATCAGGCCCACCGGCGCGTCGAAGAATCGGAAGTTGCGCTGGTGCTGGGCGTGCATCTTGTCCTTGTCGGCCTTGCCGATGCCAAGCAGCCCATAGAGACTCCAGCCGTTTTCACGCCGACGGTCTATGTAGGGTGAAAACCACTGGCTGGGGTAGTAGTCATAGGCCTCCGCGTGCTGGGCGGCGAGCGAGGGGTCAGCGCGCATGGCGTCGAGTGCGGCACATGCCTTGGCGACCAGGCTGTCGCGGCTGGCACCTTGCAATACATGAACTTTCCAGGGCTGGGTGTTCACGCCGGAAGGGGCGCGGCTGGCAACACGCAGGATGTCGGCAATGGTCTCGCGCGACACCGGTTTGGGCAGGAAGGCGCGGGTCGAGAAGCGGCTGGCGATGGCGGCGTCGACGCTGGCCGGATCCTCGATCCGGGTGGCAACTTGGGAAATGCTCATTGAAGGGTCTCCAGTAGGGTTCTCAGTTTTTCGGGCAGGGGCGCGGGGCGGCGCGTTTCGCGGTCCACGTAGACATGAATGAAGTGACCGCGGGCGGCCGTCTGAGCCGCGCCTTGCGCAAACAGGCCCACCTCGTATCGGACGCTGCTGGCGCCCAGCTTCGACACGCGAATGCCGGCCTCCACATTTTCCGGGAAGGCCAGGGGCTCGAAGTAATTGCACTGGGTCTCAATCACGAGACCGATGGTCGAACCTGCGTGGATGTCGAGCGCGCCCTGTTCAATCAGGTGTGCGTTTACCGCCGTGTCGAACCAGCTGTAATAGACAACATTGTTGACGTGCCCGTACACATCGTTGTCGGCCCAGCGTGTGCCGATCGTGCGGAAAACCCGGTAGGCACTACGGGGCTCCGGCTGGGGGCGGCTGTCCTTGGTCTCACGCATCACCCCACATTCTGCCAGCGACGCCAGTACTGGCCGGCGACCTGGAAGGTGGTCACCTGCGCTTGGACGGTGTCCTCGACGCGGTGGCCGTAGCCGCCAGCCATCGCCATGGCCAAGGGGACCCGTCGCTGCCATGCCCAGTCGAACACCCGCCTGTCCCGGGCCTCGAGGCCATCCCAGGTGAGCTTGAGGCGACCGAGCCGGTCGCCCTCATGCGGATCCGCGCCCGCCAGGTAGATCACGAGCCCCGGGGAAAAGCGCCGATCCAACTCGTCGAGCGCACCTTCCAGCGCCTCCAGATACTCCGCGTCACCACATCCGTCGGGTAGAGACACGTCAAGATCCCCGGCCTCCTTTCGGAAGGGAAAGTTCTTCGCGCCGTGCAGCGACAGTGTGAAGACGCTGTCATCCCCCTGGAAAATGCGCGCCGTGCCGTTGCCCTGGTGTACATCGAGATCAATGACAGCCACCCGAAGCGGGGCGTCCGGGCCATTGCGCCTCGATCCCGATCCCGCCCTCAAACCCGCACGGCCGACCGCCCCGCGCGCCTGCCGCGCCCATTCGACCTGCATCAGTCGCGCAGCCACTGCGGCGTCATTGAACACGCAGAAGCCGCCCCCTCGCTCCGCGTAGGCGTGGTGGGTGCCCCCGGCGATATTGGCCGCCACGCCTTCACGGATGGCGGCCCGGCAAGCCGCCAAGGTGGCACCGACAGAGCGACGGGCACGGTCGGCCATGGCATCGCTCCAGGGAAAACCGATCTCACGCAGGATGCGGGGATCTACCGAGCCGTCGGCGATGCCGCGGATATAGCTGGGCACATGGACCAGTGCCAGTTCGCCGTCGCTGGCGGGCTCGGCCTGGCAAAGCACCAAGTCCGCTAACTCCGCGATAAGACGCTCCCGGAGCATGGCGTACTTGACCATCGGGAAGCGATGCCCTGGCGGAAGCTGAAGCACGAACTGCGTGGCATAGAACACCTGCATCCGCGCATTGTTGCGTTGCAATGCCGGCATGTCTGCGCAGGGGGGCATTCGAGCGCGCCGGATGTAATTCTTATTGACCACTTGGGAGTCAGCTCAACTGCAAAGCAAAATTTTTGCTGCATCGCACCAAAAACTGCTTGAAAACCGAGGGAAGCCCCCTATACTTCAAACCATGCTGCACCGCACCAAAGCATCCCGAAGGCGGGCGGCAAGTTGCAAGAAGCAGTGCTCCCCCCCTCTTTAACCTCAAAAGGAAATTTTCAAACATGCTGACCCCCGAACAAGTCCTCGCCTCCCAGAAAGCCAACCTCGAAACCCTGTTCGGCCTGACCGCCAAGGCCTTCGAAGGCGTGGAGAAGCTGGTCGACCTGAACATGACCGCCTCCAAGGCCGCCCTGATCGAAGTCGCGGACAACTCCAAGGCTGCCATGTCCGTGAAGGACGCGCAGGAACTGCTGGCCCTGCAAGCCACACTCTTCCAGCCGCTGGCCGAGAAAACCGCCTCCTATAGCCGCCACCTGTACGAGATCGCCACCACCACCAGCACCGAATTCGGCAAGGCCTTCGAAGCCCAAGCTACCGACATGCAAAAGAAGTTCATGACTGCAGTCGATACCGCCTCCAAAAATGCTCCGGCCGGCAGCGAAAGCGCCGTCGCCGCCTTCAAGACCGCCCTGTCCGCTGGCAATAACGCCCTGGAGTCGGTTCAAAAGGCCGTGAAGCAAGCCTCCGATATGGCCCAGGCCAACTTCCACGCGGTGGCCGACACCGCCACCCAAGCTGCCAAGACCGCCAGCCGCGCCAAGCGCTGATGGCCGAAGCCCCTGGCGACAGGAACCTGTCGCCAGGGGCGGTTACAGACTCCGCGGCGCCTTGGCGTCTTCAGGTTGTCTCCTCGGGTCCTTTCGACACCTTCGTGGTTCAGGGATCCTTAGCCCCGGCAAGTTCCGGGGCTTTTTTTTGGCCGTGGCGCGACCGTCACCGCCAAACAACCGGCCGTGTGCTGGCTGCGGGGATAGCGAGGCTCAGCAAGTCGCCGCTCCTGCTCGGCCGGGGAAAATCGTACCGAACCCAGATACCAACAAGAATCGTTCTCATTTGGGGTATCATGGCGCTCTGACCGATTCAAAGAATCACCTCGTGCTCCGAACCGCCCTCCTCACCCTCGGCCTCACCCTGGCCTCTGCGCATCTCGCCCAGGCCCAGGAACAAGTCCTGAACCTTTATTCCGCGCGTCATTACTCGACAGACGAGGCGCTCTACGACAACTTCACCAAGGCAACGGGAATCCGCATCAAGCGGGTCGACTCGGACGATGCTGGCATCCTGGCCCGGCTCAAGGCCGAGGGCGCGGCGTCGGTGGCCGACGTGATCCTGCTGGTCGATGCCGCCCGCCTGTACAAGGGGGAGGTCGAGGGTCTGTTCCGGCCGATTCGGTCGAAGGCCCTCGAGGAGGCCATTCCGCCTGGGTATCGCGCCGCTCCGACCGCCGACGGGACCACCTGGTTTGGCTTTTCCACCCGCGCTCGGGTGGTGGTCTACGACAAGGCAAAGGTCAAGCGCGAGGAAGTGCAGACCTACGAGCAGTTGGCTGATCCCCGCAACAAAGGCCGCATCTGTATCCGCTCGGGCTCCCATCCCTACAACCTCTCACTTTTCGGTGCCATCACTGAACATCTCGGCGAGAAGCGGACCGAGCAGTGGCTCAAAGGGGTGGTGGCCAACCTGGCCCGCGATCCCAAGGGGGGTGATACCGACCAGATCAAGGCGGTGGGCGCCGGCGAGTGCCAGATTGCCGTGAGCAACACCTACTACATCGCTCGCCTGATGCGGTCGAGTAACCCGGAGGACAAGGCCCTGATGGAGCGGGTGGCCATCGTCTTTCCGAACCAAGGCAGCTGGGGTACCCACCTCAACATCGCAGGCGGCGCTGTGGCGCGCAACAGCAAGAATGCGGCGGCTGCACAGCGCTTCCTGGAGTACCTCGCGAGTCCGCAGGCCCAGGACTATTTCGCCAACGGCAACAATGAGTGGCCCACAGTCAAGGGTGTCAAATTGACCAACCCCGCCCTCCTGGCCATGAGCAATGGCGCGTTCAAGGCCGAGACCATTCCGCTGGCCGCGGTGGGCGCACACCAGGTCAAGGTGCAGCAGATGCTGGACCGGGTCGGGTTCAAGTGAACAACTGACCACCCTCCTGCCCCGCACAGCCCGGCTTTGACCGGGCTTTTCACACCGGGTGGTCCCGGCGGCACTCGCAGCCCTCTCACTCGGTCGAGCCCGCATAATGTGACGTTTACGTCAACGTCAACGTCAACGTCAAATTTTCCGGGAGCATTCCATGGACATCCAAGGCAAGGTCTTCATCGTCACCGGCGGCGCGTCGGGTCTGGGCGAGGGCACGGCCCGCATGCTGGCGGCCGCAGGCGGCACAGTGGTCATAGCCGACATGCAGGCCGAAAAGGGCGAGCAAGTCGCACGGGAGATCGGCGGGGCCTTCGTCCGGTGTGACGTAAGCAACGAGACCGATGGACAGGCCGTGATCGCCAAGGCCACCTCGCTAGGCAAACTCATGGGGCTGGTGAATTGCGCGGGCATTGCGCCAGCAGAGAAAACCGTGGGCAAGACCGGCCCTCACAGCCTGGCGGTCTACCAGAAGGTGATCGCGGTGAACCTGGTGGGCAGTTTCAACATGATCCGTCTGGCGGCAGACGCGATGGCGAAGAACGAGCCTGAGACCACGGGAGAGCGCGGCTGCATCATTTCCACCGCCTCGGTAGCCGCTTACGACGGCCAGATCGGCCAAGCCGCCTACAGCGCCTCCAAGGGCGGCGTCGTCGGCATGACCCTGCCCATCGCCCGAGACTTGGCACGCAATGGCATCCGCAACATGACCATCGCCCCGGGCATCTTCGGCACGCCGATGATGTTCGGCATGCCCCAGGAGGTGCAGGACGCACTGGCCGCCGCCGTCCCCTTCCCCTCGCGCCTGGGCACGCCGCAGGACTACGCCAAGCTGGCGCGGCACATCTTCGAAAACGACATGCTCAATGGCGAGGTGATCCGCCTCGACGGCGCCATACGCCTCGCGCCGCGCTGAGCTGACACCCTGGGGGAGTCCCGGCCTGGGCGGCGCGCCAACTCAGGTTGGGTCTGGGCTTGGTCTAGGATGAGGCTCATGCACTTCACACTGAAGCCCCAACACACGCCGCAGCGCGCTGCACAAACACCCGCTTCCAGCCTCCGCAGGACTGCGCGCGTTGCCGCGCTCACCTTGATCGCGGGCGCCTGGGTCGCTGGCTGTGCCTCCATCCCATCTGGCGCTGGCGGACTTGCCCCCTCAGCCTCCTCAGCATCCTCCGGGTCAGCCCCTGCTGCGGGCTTCACCTATCGCCGCCCGGACCTGCCGGAAGCAGCCTCCGGGCTGGGCGCCAAGCCGGGCTGGGCAACACAACGCTTTGCCGTCGCCGCCGCCAACCCGCTGGCCACGGATGCCGGCTACCAGGTGTTGAAAGCCGGTGGTAGCGCCGTCGACGCGGCGATTGCGGTCCAGATGGTGCTGACCTTGGTCGAACCCCAATCCAGCGGAATTGGCGGCGGTGCCTTCCTTCTGCATTCCGACGGGCGGCAGGTGCGCGCCTATGACGGCCGGGAGACGGCGCCGGCCGCCGCAGACGAGCGGCTTTTCCTGGGCGCCGACGGGAAGCCCCTTCCCTTCTACGAGGCCGTGGTGGGCGGCAGGTCTGTGGGCGTGCCAGGCCTGCTGCGCATGCTCGAAATGGCCCATCGCCAGCACGGCCAACTGCCCTGGGCCCAGTTGATCCAGCCCGCGATCACGCTCGCCGAGGAGGGGTTTGCGGTCAGCCCCCGCCTCAATACGCTGCTTAAAGCCGACGCCCACCTGCGAAAAGATCCCTTGGCGGCGGCCTTCTACTACCAGCCCGACGGTCAGCCACACCCGGTGGGGCATCGGCTGCGCAACCCCGCTCTGGCCGAGGTGCTGCGCCGTGTCGCGCGAGAGGGCCCGAACGCCTTGTATCAGGGTGAAGTCGCACAGGCGATCATTGCCAAGGTGCAGCGCCATCCAGGCAACCCCGGGCGCATGACGCTGGAGGACCTGCGGAACTACCAGGCGCGCGAACGCGAGCCCTTGTGCCACGACGCACGGGCCGGCGGGCGCACCTGGCGCATCTGCGGCTTCCCGCCTCCAAGCTCCGGCGCAATCGCCATCGGGCAGATCCTGGGAATGCTGCAACACACGCCCGCCGCAGCCATGCCGCTGCGCGACGCACGCCCCTCCTCCGACTGGTTGCACTTCTACACCGAGGCCGCACGATTGGCCTTTGCCGACCGGGCCCAGTACCTGGGGGACCCGGACTTTGTTGCACCGCCAGCGGGCCGCTGGGACAGCCTGCTGGCGCCCGACTACCTGCGTGAGCGGGCCCGCCTGATCGGGGAACGCAGCATGCGGGTCGCATCCGCTGGCCAGCCCGGAGGCTCGCGCAGCAGCTGGGCCCCCATGCCGGACCAGCCTGAATATGGCACCTCACACATCAGCGTCGTCGATGGCCGCGGCAATGCCGTCGCCATGACCACGACCATCGAAGATCAGTTTGGCGCTCGCCAAATGGTGGGGCTGGAAGGCAAAAGCGGCGGCTTTCTGTTGAACAACGAACTGACCGACTTCAGCTTCGCTCCCACCGACGCGCAAGGTCGGCCCGTGGCCAACCGGGTGCAGCCCGGCAAGCGGCCTCGCTCGTCCATGTCACCCACCCTGGTCTTTGATCCGGCAACCGGACAACTGGTGGCCAGCCTCGGCAGTCCGGGCGGCGCACTCATCATCCATTTCACAGCCAAGACCTTATGGGGCACCCTGGCCTGGGGGCTCGATGCGCAAAAGGCCATCGACCTGCCCAACTTCGGCTCGACCGGCGGCCCGACCCTGCTCGAAGAGGGTCGCTTTCCCGCTGGGACGGCAGACGCCTTGCGCGCCCGAGGAGCCGAGGTCCGTGAGCAAGCGATGACAAGTGGTCTTCAGGCGATCACCCGCACCCCCGGGGGCTGGTTCGGCGGTGCCGACCCGCGCCGCGAGGGCGTGGTGATGGGGGACTGAGGGGGCACAGACAGGCCAACCCGAGGTGGCCTGCCAAGCGACCGCAGGTGACTTAGCCGCCCGGGGCACAATAGATCCGGCATGGCCATCCCCGATTCATTCATTCAAGAACTGCTGGCGCGCGCCGACGTGGTCGAGATCGTCGGTCGCTATGTCCAGCTCAAAAAATCGGGCGCCAATTTTTCGGGCCTGTGCCCCTTCCACGCCGAAAAATCTCCCTCCTTCACCGTCTCGCCCACCAAGCAGTTCTTCCACTGCTTCGGCTGCGGCAAGCATGGCAATGCGATCGGCTTCCTGATGGAGCACGCCGGCATGGGATTCGTGGAGGCGGTCCAGGACCTGGCAGGCCAGTTCGGCATGCAGGTGCCAGAAGATGACCGCTCGCCCCAGGACCGCGCCCGGGCCGCCGAGCAGAGGCAGAAGCAGGACAGCCTTACCGACGTATTGGAAAAAGCGGGAGAGGCTTACCGCAAGCACCTGAAAGCCTCCCCCAAGGCAGTGGCCTACCTCAAGGGGCGCGGCCTGTCGGGCGAGATCGCCAAGCGCTTTGGCCTTGGCTATGCGCCCGAGGGATGGCGCAGCCTGGCCAGTGTGTTCCCCGACTACGACAGCCCGCTGCTGGCGGAGTCCGGGCTGGTCATCGTCCATGGCGAGGAAGACGGGCAGGACGCCAAGCGCTACGACCGCTTCCGGGACCGCGTCACGTTCCCCATTCGCAATGTCAAAGGGGAGTGCATCGGCTTCGGCGGCCGGGTACTTGGGGACGAAAAGCCCAAGTACCTCAATTCGCCAGAGACACCGGTATTCAGCAAGGGCCGCGAGCTTTACGGCTTGTTCGAGGCTCGCCAGGCGCTGCGTGAAAAGGGCTATGTCCTCGTGACCGAAGGCTATATGGACGTGGTCGCATTGGCGCAGCTAGGGTTCCCCAATGCGGTCGCGACCTTGGGCACCGCCTGCACCACCGACCATGTGCAAAAGCTTTTTCGCTTCACCGAGAGCGTGGTCTTCAGCTTTGATGGCGACGCGGCGGGTCGACGCGCGGCGCGCAAGGCGCTGGAGGGTGCCCTGCCCTACGCCACCGACGTACGAACGGTGAAGTTTCTCTTTCTTCCTGCTGAGCACGACCCGGACAGCTACATCCGGGCCCATGGCGCAGACGCCTTCTCCCGCTATGTGGGCGAAGCCACACCGCTCTCACGCTTCCTGGTGGACAGTGCGCGCGAGGGCTGCGACCTGTCCACGGCCGAGGGGCGGGCGCGGATGCTCGCACATGCCCAGCCGCTTTGGAACCTGCTGCCGGAGGGCGCCCTCAAGCGCCAGTTGCTGGGAGAGTTGGCCGACCTGGGGCAACTGGACGGGCGCGAACTGTCCGGCCTGTGGGGCGCCGGCCCGGCGGGGCGATCAAGCACACGGGGCTACGGCGCGGGCGCAGGGAATCGGCCCCGGGGCCGGGGCCGTGATACCGCCTTCGAGTCACCAGACCCGGAATTCGGTGGAGACGGCTCCGTCTCCAGCAGCGATTGGCCGCGCGAGGCCACCGGCGTTGAAGGTACCCGCAGCCCCTGGCGCCAGAAAGCTAGGCGCACCCCTGGCCGGCAATTACCGCCAGGCCGAGCCGACCGGGCACTGCAGATCCTGCTGTCCGACGCTGCCGCCTGGGAGCGCCTGTCGCAAGAGGATCACCAAATGCTGTGCGAGCTCGCGGAGCCCTACGGCCCTCTCTTTGCCTGGCTGGACGCTCGACTGCATGACGAGGGGCCCCAGCCCTGGGAAAGCCTGCAGGGTCAGCTCAGCGCTCACCCCCATGCCGATTTCGCGCTCGGGCTCATGGCGCGAATGCCTTCGAAAATTGAGCCGGACTCCTTGGAGCTCGATCACATCCTCACGCGTGAGCGCCAAGCGCGTGTAGCAGAGGAGATGCAGGCGCTTTCACAACGCGCGGGGAGCGATCCGAGTGCATACGAAAGGCTGAAAGAACTGGTCGCGAAAACCCGGGATCGCGGCTGAGTGCAAGCGACGCCGGTATAATCCAAGTTGCTCGCGGCAAGAGCGACAGCAGCACCTCCGGGCCCGGCCAACTGTGCCAAAGCGCACGACCCGCCAACTTACCGCAAGGACTGCACTCCAAATGTTCGCCCTCCTCACTTGCCACTGAGCGATCACTTTTTCCCTCAGGGCCTTTGCAGGCTTTGCTCGCTGCCCTCCCATCCGGGAGGGTTAGGGAAGATTGGGAAAAGTGACAACTCGTCTCCCCGCGCCGGGTTTCTTGGCGCATTGATCTCTGCTCGTGTCCCGCTTGTGTCCCTTTTTTTCTGCCGATCTTGAAGTACCGGAGTGCCTTGTATGCCCGCACAGAAGAAACCAGCAAAGCCCAGCAAGACTGCCTTGAAACCCGTTGCGAAGAAAGCGATCCAACCCGCTTCCGCCGCCAAGCCCGCCGCCAAGGCAGCCAGCAAAGCCTCGACCAAGGCTGAGCCCAAGGCTGCCCTGAAAGCGGGCGCGAAGGCGCCAGCCAAGCCAGCAACGAAAGCCCCCTCCGTGTCCGCTCCGAAATCCAGCACCAAGTCCGATAAGCCCGCCGATAAGCCCGCCAATAAGGCCTCAGCGAAGGTGGCCGTGAAGGCGGTCGCGAAACCCGCCGTGAAAGCCCCGGTCAAGGCAGTGAAGGCTGAGACTGAGCCGAAGAAAGCCGTCAAGGCCCCCGACGCTTCCGAAGAGGTCTTGAAGAAAAAGCCCGGCAGGCCGCCCAAGGCCGCCGCGGCCGAGTCTGAAGCCCCCGCCAAAGAGCCTGCCAAGCGCGGCCGTAAGCCCAAGGCCGCCGCGAAGGGAGCCGGCAAGGGGGCGGATATCGGCGAAGAAGACCTGACCGACATCGAAGCCGAATTTGCAGAAGAGCCCGCTGCAGAGACCACCGAAAAGGTCAAGCCGCTGCGTATGAAAATCAGCAAGGCCAAGGAGCGGGCCTTGATGAAGGAATTCGGTCTGGACGAGACCGTCCTCACCGAAGAGGAAATGCTCAAGCGCCGCCAGCGCCTGAAGACGCTGATCACGCTGGGCAAAACCCGCGGCTACCTGACCCATTCCGAGATCACCGACCACCTGCCCGAAAAGCTGATCGAGGCGGAGACCCTCGAAGCCGTGGTCACCATGCTCAATGACTTGGGTGTGGCGGTGTACGAGCAGACGCCCGACGCCGAGATGCTGCTGCTCAATAACACCACGCCGACGGCGGCCACGGCCGAGGAAGCGGAAGAGGAAGCAGAAGCCGCCCTCACGACGGTGGATAGCGAATTCGGCCGTACCACGGACCCGGTACGCATGTACATGCGCGAAATGGGCACGGTGGAACTGCTCACCCGCGAAGGCGAAATTGAAATCGCCAAGCGCATCGAGGGCGGCCTGATGGCCATGATGGAGGCCATCTCGGCCTCTCCCGCCACCATCGCTGAAATCCTGCGGCTGGCCGCCGAGATTCGCGAGGGTAAGGTTGTCATTTCGACCGTGGTGGACGGCTTCTCCAACCCGAATGAGGCCGACGACTATGTGGCCGAAGAAGATTTCGACGAGTTCGATGCCGACGATGATGACGACGGCAACGGCGGCTCCAAGGCCCTGACCAAAAAGCTCGAGGAGCTCAAGACCCAGGCTCTCGAGCGCTTCGACCGAATTGCCTCTCTGTTCGAGAAGGTCCACAAGATCTACGACAAGGAAGGCTACGGCACCCCGGCCTATGTGAAGGCACAGCAAGCCCTGTCTGAGGAGCTGATGACCATCCGCTTCACGGCCAAGACGATTGAAAAGCTGTGCGACATGGTGCGCACCCATGTCGACGATGTGCGCAAGAAAGAGCGTGAGCTGCGCCGCATCATCGTGGACAAGTGCGGCATGCCCCAAGACGTCTTCATCAAGGACTTCCCGCCCAACCTTCTCAACCTGAAATGGGTCGAAAAGCAAGCTGCTGCCGGCAAGCCCTGGAGCACGATCATTGCTCGCAACATCCCGCCCATTCAGGAACTGCAGCAAAAGCTCACGGACCTGCAGGTGAAGGTGGTGGTGCCACTGTCTGAACTCAAGGCGATCAACAAGCGGATGAACGAAGGCGAGGCCGCTTCGCGCGACGCCAAGAAGGAGATGATTGAGGCCAACCTGCGCCTGGTGATCTCCATCGCCAAGAAGTACACCAACCGCGGACTGCAGTTCCTCGACCTCATTCAAGAGGGCAACATTGGCCTCATGAAGGCGGTTGACAAGTTCGAATACCGCCGCGGCTACAAATTCTCGACCTATGCCACCTGGTGGATCCGCCAAGCCATCACCCGCTCGATCGCTGACCAAGCGCGCACCATCCGCATCCCGGTGCACATGATCGAGACGATCAACAAGATGAACCGCATCTCGCGCCAGCATTTGCAGGAGTTTGGCTTCGAGCCGGACGCCGGCATCCTGGCCGAGAAAATGGAGATTCCTGAGGACAAGATCCGCAAGATCATGAAGATCGCCAAGGAGCCGATCTCGATGGAAACACCCATCGGGGACGACGACGACAGCCACCTGGGCGACTTCATCGAGGACACCAACAACACCGCCCCCATCGAAGCGGCCATGCAAGCCGGCCTGCGCGACGTGGTCAAGGACATTCTCGACAGCCTCACCCCGCGCGAGGCCAAGGTGCTGCGCATGCGTTTCGGCATCGAGATGTCCACCGACCACACGCTGGAAGAAGTGGGCAAGCAGTTCGACGTGACCCGAGAGCGAATCCGCCAGATCGAAGCCAAGGCGCTGCGCAAGCTCAAGCACCCGAGCCGCAGCGACAAGCTGCGCTCGTTCATCGACTCGCTTTGAACAAGGCAGGGGGCTTCAGGCCCTGTCCATCAGGGAAGGGCCAGCAGATGCTGGCCCTTTTTTTTTGAACATGCTTGCCAAGTCGATCGGTCTTGCCGCGACCGGGGTCGCGGGGGCTCGTTGGTTTTATCCGCGCTGGGCTCGACACCGCGCTTGATATTGCCACTGAACATTCCGGGGGCTAAAGGGTTCAGCCGTTGACGCAAGCCGGCAGGTGAGCAATCATCACGAATCAATTGAATTCTTAAGTTTGACACCCAAGGATGCGGCCGGCGCATCCCAACAAGGGGGAAAGCGTGGAAGCAAAAGTTATGCGTATCGCCATCCTGTTGGCGGCCATCACCCTGGCGGGGTGCACAACGGTCGATGACTTCCGAAAGATGTCTGCACAAGACCGTGCAACCCGCGTGTGTGACCGGGACCCGACGGTACGCAGCCTGCGGGCCAGCAGGCAGTCCTACCTGGCGGGCATCCAATCTGCCCAAGAGGCTCTGGGCCGTGGGTACCGTATTCACCGGCAGTGCCAAATGGTCGATGTGCCCACAGGCAAGCAGAGCATCTGCGAAAAGCGCGGTGAGCAGACGATCTGCAAGGAGGCCAGTACCACACGCAAGGAAGAGCGCTGCAAAGAAACGCCGGTCGCCATCCAGGCAGACAACGAAAGGCGCAACGTCGCCGAGTGGAGCGCCGCCGTGGCGGGCCTCGATACCCAGATCCGGGGCAGCTACGACCTGTGCTACGACCGCGTCTTCCACATGACGCCAGAGCAGGCCTTCAAGCTGTACTGAGGGGTCGCGCCCGGGGTGACAGACAGCCAACCCCTCCTGCGCCCTCATTCGACCGATGGTGCTGGAGGATTCGAGGCTGAAGACCCGGGCTGCGTCGGCCCGCCAACCCTGGCGCTTGCGGCAAGTGCCAGGCTGATGCGCTCCCCGGTCACGTGATAACCGCGGTCTGCGGCATGGCGGCTGGCGGCCCGAAGCAGGAGGCCGGGCATACGCTCGACAATCTGATGCTCCTTCTCGGCCAGCTCAAAGCATTGGGCCTCGGCCTCTAGGGCGGCCAATGTGCGGGGGCGGCGGTCGCCCTCCGCAAGCAAGTCCTCGAGTGTGGCGAGCGCCTGCCGGGACAGAGGCGAGTCACCCTCGTCCGGCGAAAGCGCCAGGCTGAGCAGCCCTTCGATCGCGTCTGCGTCGCCGGACTCCGCCGCACGAACGAGGTCTGCAAAGGCGACGCGGCGCCTGCCGCGTAACCAGGGGCGCTGGCTGCGGGTCGGGAACAGACGGGTGGCGCGCAAGCCGTGCATGGAGGTGGCGGAAATATGCGTGACGAGAACGTGCGTGGCTGGAAGGTAGGCGCGAACAGGATCTGGGCGTGCCGCCCATGGGTCACGCCGACACCCGCGAGGTTCCCGGCAGCACCGGGTGGGCTCACTCAGCCGGGAACTGCTCGGTATCTACTTCCGACTGCGACCGTTCCGCGTACCGCGGCCCGGACACCGTGCGGTGATTGATACAGGCGCCAGCACGCGCCAGCAGGTCCGGCGAGACGCTGATGTCGGCCGCCCGCAAATTCTCGAGCAAGTGGTCAACGCGCCTAGTGCCAGGGATCGGAATGATGTCCGGGCCCTGCGCCAGCAGCCAGGCCAGTGACAACTGGGACGGGGTACAGCCGGCCTCCTGAGCGATAGCGCGGAATGCCCGCAACAGCTCCAGGTTGGTCGGAAAGTGGCTGGGGGTAAAGCGCGGCATGGCCCGACGGATGTCGTTGGCCTCCAAGGCCTCCACATCGGGCACACCATCGGCCAGGAAGCCGCGCCCCACGGGACTGAAGGCGACAAAAGCCACGCCCAACTCCCGGCAGGCTTGCAGGATGGCGATCTCGGCCTCCCGGGCCCACAACGAATACTCGGTCTGTACCGCAGCGATGGGATGCACCGCATGGGCCCGGCGCAGGGTGGCGGCGGAAACCTCCGACAGGCCCAGCGTGCGCAACTTGCCCTCCTCCACCATACGGCTCAACTCGCCTACGCTGTCTTCGATCGGCACCTTCTTGTCCCACCGGTGCAGGTAGTACAGGTCAATCACGTCTGTCTGCAAACGGCGCAGGCTGTCCTCGCAATAACGCCGAAGTGTTTCCGGGCGTCCGTCGATGCCGCGCACCACCTTGCCCTGGGCGTCCGGAAAGCCGCCGAGCCCCCCTTTGCTGGCCAGGGTGAACTTCTGCCGATGCGCCTTGAGGGTCTTCCCCACCAGGGTTTCGTTCGCACCAAAGCCATAGAGGGCGGCGGTATCGAACAGGGTGACACCGGCATCCAGGGCCGTGAGCAACACGCGCGCGGCATCCTCCTCGGACGGCGGAGCGCCGTAGGCGTGTGAGAGGTTCATGCAGCCCAGGCCAATGGCGCTGACTTCAAACGGGCCGATCTTGCGGGTTTTCATGCGTATCTCCAGAAATGGAAAAAGCCCGCGTCGCTACCGCGACTGCGGGCCTTGATTATTGCCGTGTCACTCAGGCAAGTTGCTGCTCGAGTTGATGCAGAACCTCATAGCAAGGCAGCACCTGGGCCACACTCGAATTAGGCTCACGACCTTCGCGGATGGCGGCGATGAACTCGCGGTCTTGCAGCTCGATGCCGTTCATCGACACGTCCACTTGGGAGACGTCAATCTTCTCCTCCTTGCCGTTGACCAAATCGTCATAGCGGGCGATGTAGGTGCCGGTATCGCCGATGTAGCGGAAGAAGGTGCCCAAGGGGCCGTCGTTGTTGAACGACAGCGACAGGGTGCAGATGGCGCCGTTGGCGGCCTTGAGCTGGATGCTCATATCCATCGCAATGCCCAGCGCCGGGTGAATCGGGCCCTGCACCGCATTGGCCTTCACGATCGGGCTGCGCGCCTGGTAGGCGAACAAGTCCACCGTGTGAGCGGCGTGGTGCCACAGCAGGTGGTCGGTCCAGGAACGGGCCTGGCCCAGCGCGTTCATGTTCGTGCGGCGGAAAAAGAAGGTCTGCACGTCCATCTGCTGAATATTGAATTCACCGGCGACGATCTTGTTGCGAACCCACTGGTGACTCGGGTTGAAGCGGCGGGTGTGGCCGCACATGGCCACCAAACCGGTCTGCTTTTGCATCGCGTCGACCGACTGGGCGCCCGCGAGGCTGTCGGCAAGAGGGATCTCCATCTGCACATGCTTGCCAGCCTTCATGCAGGCGACCGACTGCTCGGCGTGCATCTGGGTAGGCGTGCACAGGATGACAGCGTCCACTTCCTTGATCGCCAGGGTGTCGGCGAGGTTCGTGGTGACATGGCCGATACCGTACTTGTCGGCGACTTCCTGGGTCTTGCCGAGTTCACGGCCGATCAGGGAGACCACCTCCACATCCGCGATGTTTTTCAGGCCATCGAGGTGCTTGATGCCGAATGCACCGGCACCGGCCAGGGCGATTTTCAAAGTCATTTCTGTTCCTCCAGAACAAGGTGGCCCACCGCCGTGTTGGAAGCGGGCACATGGTAGAAGCGGTGAAGGGGCTTGGGCGGCTTGCCGCCGGCCAGGTCGGCCATCGCGCCGCGGGCAATCAGCCACATCACCAGCTCGATGCCCTCCGACCCGGCTTCCCGCACATAGTCAATGTGCGGTACGGCGGCCTGGCCCTCGGGGTCAGCGATGAGGCGGTCGAGGAAGGCATTGTCGAACACCTTGTTGATCAAACCGGCACGCGGGCCCTGGAGCTGGTGGCTCATGCCGCCCGTGCCCCAGATCTGCACGTTCAGGTCCTCGTCGAAGGACTCGATGGCCTTACGCAGCGCCTTGCCCAGGTTCAAGCAGCGTTGGCCCGAGGGCACCGGGTACTGCACCACGTTCACCGCAAAGGGAATGATCTTGCAGGGCCAGGCTTCGGGCTGGCCGAACATCAGCGACAAAGGTACCGTGAGGCCATGGTCCACATCCATCTTGTTGACGATGGTGAGGTCAAAGTCTTGCTGAATGACCGACTGCGCAATGTGCGCAGCCAGCTCCGGATGGCCATGGACCTGGGGTACCGGGCGCGGGCCCCAGCCCTCGTCGGCCGGCGTGAACTCGGCGGCCGTACCGATGGCGAACGTCGGAATGAAGTCCAGGCTAAAGGCCGTGGCGTGGTCGTTGTAGACCAAGAAGACCACATCGGGCTTTTGGGCCTTTTCCCACTGCTTGACGAACTCGTAGCCCTTGAAGACCGGCTGCCAATAGTCTTCGTGGGTCTTGCCC
>NZ_JARXAB010000026.1 GCF_029866045.1 Ramlibacter sp.
CAAACTTTCAGCGGCAATCCGCCCGCTGACCGCAGCAGTTACAACTTCGAGGTCGTCGCAGTGGACGCCTCTGGCGCCAAAGCGTCCGATCGCTTTGTGCTTCGGCTGGAAAACGTCAACGATGCCCCACAGACGGGCGTCCAGAAGACCATCACAGCTGTCGAGGGCGGCGCGGTCGTCACGGGCAAGCTCGATGCAGTCGACCCCGATGGCGACAAGCTGTCCTTTGCCTTGGCTGGGGGCCAGACACTGGCGCCCGGGTTCAGCATCGAGCCCAGCGGGCAATGGCGTTTTGATCCTGCCACACCCTTCTGGCGCACCACCAAAGCGGGCGCCAAGCGGCAGGTGCCGATGCGGTTTACCGCCTCCGACCCGCACGGCGGCCTGGGCACACTCAATCTGATCCTCGAGATCACGGGCGTCAACAACCCGCCTGAGGCGCCTCAGCCTGCCGACATCAGGCTGGACACCACGAGCAAACCCGTCACTGGCCGCATTGAAGCCAGGGACGTCGACGAAGGCGCGCGCCTGAGCTTTGAGTTGCTCGGGCAACGCGTCGTCGATGGCTTTACCTTGGTGCCCGATGGCCGTTGGGAATTTGATCCGCGCCATCCGACCTATCAGACCTTGACTGAAGGCGACATCAGGAGCGTGTTTGTCCCCGTTCGGGTGGCCGATGAGGCCGGCGGCATCACCGTCGTTCGTCTGCAGATCACCGTCGTCGGGGGCAAGAAATGACGGGGAGCCGCGCGGGCATTCGGCCGCTGCGGCATGCGCTCACTTTCCAAGAACAGATGAAGCCGACCGGTATGCGCATCGCCCCGACACGTCTGCGCGCCCACGCCCGGGCCGCGCTGCTCCTGGGCTGGGTGGTCCAGAGCCTGCTGCTGCCTGCGCAGGCCCAGACTCCGCCCACGCAAAAGCCGGTGCGGGTGGTGGTGCAGGCACTCATGCAAGCGACCCTGTCAGCCGAGATCGCCGCACGCATCAAAAGCATGCCCCTGCGGGAGGGCGACAGCTTCAACAAGGGTGACACCCTGGTGGCCTTTGACTGCGAGATTTTTGAAGCTCAGCGCGACAAGGTGAGCGCCGAGTTGCGCGCGGCCCAGGCCAAACTCGACAACGACGCGCAACTGGTCAAGACGCGCTCCATCGGGGCGCTCGAGGTTGTCCTTTCGGAGGTCTCAGTCCAGCGTGCCCAGGCAGAGTGGCGCATGGCGAAGATCAACACCGACCGCTGCACCATCAGCGCTCCCTGGGCTGGCCGGGTGATTGCCCGCAAGGCCCAGGAGTTGGAGGTGGCCAAGCTCCAGCAAGAGGTTTTGAGCATCGTCTCGACCGAGTCCCTTGAAGTCATGGCCGTGGCCCCGGCTCAATGGCTCCGCTTTCTGCGCGCGGGCCAGATTCTCGATGTCCGCATCGATGAAACTGGCAGTCGCCACAGCGCGCAGATCGTGGCCATTGGCAGTCAGGTCGATGCGGTGAGCCAAACCGTGACGGTCCGCGCCCGCCTGGCCAGCGACCCCAAATTGCTGCCCGGGATGACAGGCGACGCGAAGCTTCGATAAGCAGGGCCGCATGAACCCCGCACCGTCGGCCAGTCCGCTGGATCTTTTTGCCAGCCTGCTCCAGCTCGAAAAGCTGGTGCTGGAAGCCCAGACGCTGCCCGAGACGCGGTTTGTCATCACCAACGCCACACGCCAGCTGTCGCCCTTTATCCAGGCGATTTTGCTCACTGGCAGGCCAGGTGGCGCCTTGCAGACCACCAGCCTTTCGAACATCAGCGAAGTCGACCGGTCCTCGCCCTTTCTCGCCTGGACGGAGCGCCTGGCCAAGCACCTGACCCAGTCGGGTCGGTCGCAGGCGCTACACCCCCTAACGCCCGACGAACTGACCCCTGAGCTGCGGCGGGAGTGGGTGGAATTCGCGAACGCCAGTTTGCTATGGATCCCGCTGGTGGCACGTGAGGGGCAGATGCAGGGCGCGCTGCTGCTTGGCCGTGAGGAGGCCTGGAGCAACCAGGAGGTCGCTCTCCTGGGCCACCTGTCCATCGTCTATGCCCACGCGCTGGAGCGATTTCAACGGCATCACCAGTCGCTCTGGGCCCGCTGGCGCATGGTGGTAGGGGCCTCGGTAGCCACTGCAGGCTTGGTATTGGCTGCGCTGATTCCGGTTCGCTTGAGTGTGCTGGCCCCGGCCGAAATCGTCGCGGCCGATCCCTTTGTGGTCACTGCGCCCATCGATGGCGTCGTACGCGAACTCAAGGTCAGGCCCAATGAGGCGGTCCAAACAGGGCGGGTGCTGGCCGAGCTGGAATCGGGTGATCTGCGGGGGATCCAGGATGTTGCGGCCAAAGCACTTGAAGTGACCCAGGCCGAGCGCCGTCGCTCGCAGCAAGCCTCTTTTCTGGATCCGTCCCGAAAGGCTGATCTGGCTCCCATGCAAGCACAGGTCGACCTCAAGACGCGTGAGCTTGCGCTCGCGCAAAGCCGACTGTCCAAGACGCAGCTCAAAGCCGACCGCGATGGGGTTGTGGTGATCGACGATCCACAGCTGTGGAAAGGTCGGCCCGTGCGGGTCGGCGAGCGCATCATGAGCATCGCCGATCCCAAGCGTATCGAGGTCACGATTTGGGTACCGGTCAAGGACGCGGTGGCGCTGGAGGCGGGCAATGAGATCCGGCTGTTCCTGGACACCGATCCCCTGCGCAGTCTGCGCGGGACGGTCAAGTACGTGGTGTACGAGTCCACCCTGACCGGCGAGTGGCCAGCCTACAAGGTCAACGCCACCCTCGATGCGCAGGACGCTGCCCCGCGCATCGGACTACGCGGCACCGCCCGCATTTATGGCGGCGACACCACACTGTTTTACTACCTGCTGCGTCGCCCCATCACGGCGGCGCGTCAGTGGCTGGGATGGTGATGGAGGCCGCAAGCGCCTTGCCGGCACTCAGGACCGACTTGGCCCTGCTGGCCGGTAGCGCCGCGGAAGACGGCTCTCCCACCTGGCTGATTCACGACCTCAGTCGCAACGCCTATTTCCGACTTCGATTGGATGCGTTTCGCGTCATCCGCCACTGGAAGGCCGGACTGTCTACCGACGAATTTCTCAAAGTCTGCGAGGCCGACGGGATCGACCTGGACGAGACCGAACTCAAGGGACTGCTTCAGTTCCTGGTCGGCAACCAGCTGGTCGAGGTGTCCGAGGAGCAAGGGCTTGCGCGTCTAGCCGCAGCCCAGCGCCGCGCGCGGCAGCACTGGCTTACCTGGCTGCTTCACCATTACCTTTTTTTCCGCATTCCGCTTTGGCGCCCCGACGCCTTTCTGGAGCGAACCTGGCCTTGGGTCTCCAGGGTGACCGGGCCGCCCCTGATTTGGTCGGTACGTGCGCTGGGCTTGATCGGCCTGTTGCTGGTACTTCAGCAGTGGGACGTCTTTGTCGCCACTTTCTTGCATTTTTGGTCTTGGGAGGGACTGGCCCTGTATGGCGTCACGCTGGCGGTGGTCAAGTCAGCCCACGAACTCGGCCACGCGTATGCCGCCAAGAAGTACGGCTGCAAAGTAGGCGCGATCGGCGTTGCGCTACTCGTGCTGTTTCCTGTTCTCTACACAGACACCACCGACGCTTGGCGGCTGCGCTCGAATCGACAGCGCCTGAAGATTGTCCTGGCCGGTGTGAACACCGAGATTCACCTGGCCATGGCCGCCACCTTTGCATGGTGCTTTTTGCCAGACGGCATGTGGCGAAGCGCTGCATTTTTTGTGGCGACGACCAGCTGGGTCAGCTCGGTATTGGTCAACATCAGTCCGTTCATGCGCTTCGATGGCTACTTTGCGCTATCGGATTTTTTGCACGCGGAGAATCTCCAACCCCGGTCCTTCGCCCTGGCGCGATGGCAACTTCGGGAGGCCTTGTTCGGGCTGGGAGAGCCGCCACCGGAAGAAATAGGGCCTTGGCGACGTCGGCTGTTCATCGCCTATGCCTACGCCACCTGGGCCTACAGGGCGGTGCTGTTCATCGGGATTGCGCTGCTGGTTTACCACTTTGCCTTCAAGTTACTGGGCATCGTGTTGTTCTTGGTAGAGATCATCTGGTTCATTTTGCTGCCGGTGAAGAACGAAGTTCGGCAATGGTGGCTGCGGAGGCAAAAAATTAGACTCAACAGGCATACCTTGGTTCTCGGCCTGCTGCTCCTCGCGGTGGCCCTGCTGCTGGCGCTGCCCTGGCGTTCCTCGGTATCGCTGCCCGCAGTTTTGCAGGCGGGTGATTTCCGTACCGTGTTCGCACCCGAGCAAGGGCGTGTGGTGAGCGTCGCGGTCGGCCAGCGAGACCCCGTCAAACCAGGCGACCTTCTCATTCGCTTGGAGCAGCCGGAGATCGAGCACACCCTCTTGCAAAGCCAGCGTGAGCTGAGTCTCGTGAACGAAAAGATTGCACGCCAGGTGGGGTCGACCCGCGACTTGCAAGACGCGCTGATTCTGTCGCGGCAGCGTGAAGAGCTCCAGACCCGCATTCAAGGGCTGGCGGACCGTCAGGCCCGCCTGCAACTGCGGGCTCCGATCCAAGGCAACGTCAGCCGCATTGAGCCCCTGCAGAAAGGTCAGTGGGTCTCACAAAACACGCCGCTGCTGACACTGCGATCCGAGCAAGGTGTACGCCTGATTGCCTTGACCTCCACCGAAGACCTGTACCGATTCGAAGATGGCGCCCGGGCGGTGTGGATCTCCGATCTTCCGGGTGCACCGCGGCTGGAGCTGAAGCTGGTGCGCATCGACTACACCGCCTTGCAGTCCCTGCCCTGGCCCGAGCTGGCCACCGATTACGGTGGGTCGGTGCCGACCCGCAAGGTTCAACAGGGGCTACGACTCGAAGGGGCCTGGTACCAGATTGAGCTCGAACCTCTAGACGACACACAGGCACCCGCTTTGCAGCAGACCGGGCGGGTTCTGCTCGAGGCCAAATCCGAAAGTATCCTGGGCCGTTACTGGCGACACGCCCTGTCCATCTGGATTCGGGAGAGTGGCTTTTAAGACGGAGATCGGGTCCTGTCTGAGCCAACGGTGCCGCCTCGCTTGCCGCCCCCTCCACTCTCTCTAGATCGCCACCGCCACGAAGTCCGCCTTGGACGCGGAGCAGTCGAGGCACTCCGGGTCGGCGCTCCGGCAACGACAGTGCTTTGTGGCTCGGTCGGCCTGATCAAGAGGCCTGAAGGCCGAAATTTGCCTGTGCGCCTGCACCTGGTCGCTGCGCCCGGAACACTTCGCCCTGGATCGCGATGACCGGCTCACTCCGCGGATGACCGCCTCATCAGCGGGCTCAATCGCTCAGATGAAAAACGAATCAGTGACCCGGGCTTGATCGTGCAGCGCAAATGCGACACACTCTCTGATCATGAAATCAGCTGCCTTCCCCTCCATACGGGTCGAGCCCGAATTGCGGGCTGAAGTTGAGTCCGTACTGGCCGAAGGTGAGAGCCTCTCCCAGTTTGTTGAATCGTCCGTGCGGGCCAGCCTCGAGCGGCGGCGCGTCCATGCGGAGTTCATCGCCCGCGGCCTTCCCTCTCGGGACGAATCGCGGCGCACAGGCGACTATGTCGACGCCGACGATGTCGTGGCAGGCCTGCAGCGCAAACTTGAAGCTGCGCGCGCGCGAGTGACCCCGGCCTCAAAGACTCGCAAGTGAGCTTCAAGGTTCGCTTGACTCGGGCGGCCGA
>NZ_JARXAB010000039.1 GCF_029866045.1 Ramlibacter sp.
TGTGCGGCAGGGGTTCGGCGGCGCCTATGCGGGGCTGAGGCGCACAGGCCGCTGGGGGCCGAAGAGCGAGGCATGTTTGAGCCCTGAAGGGGCTAGTTTGCCTCGCGTGCCCCTGGCGACCGAGCACCGCAAGGGAGCCCGAAGGGCCCCTGCATCGAAGCCGCCGGGCCCCTGCCGCACACACGGCGCGTTCCACGCCAACGCATAGGCCAACGCAAAGCCCGGTCTCAAACGAAGGTCGCCGCTGAAACCCCGAAGCGCTCGCTGAGCGCTCGTACCTGTCGGATGTTGAGCTCTCTCTTGCCAGCCAGAATTTCAGACACCACGCCTTGGCTGCCGATCTCGGGCAGGTCGCCTTGCCGGAGGCCGTGCTGCGCCATCAGGAAGGCCAGCGCCTCCAGGCCGCTGGCCTCGCGCAAGGGATGGTGCTCGGCTTCGTAGTCGGAGATCAGGTCTCCGACGATATCGGCCAGGGCCATGGCCGGGTGGCGCTCGTCGCCCTTCGCCTCCGAAAGCAAGGCCTCGAGCAATTGCGACATCTGTACCGCGTGAGCTTCATCGCGAATCGGCGCGATGCCGCTCTCGGCGCTGAACTTTTCCCAGGCCGGCAGAAGCCGGCGCATATCGATGGGTGCGTTCATGACTTCATGACCTCCAATCGCCCTTGTCGTAGTCGCGGTGGGTCAACACCGCCTTGATGTAAACGATCTGTGCCTCGAAACGGAGATGGGCGATCAAGCGGTACTTGTTGCCCCCGATATCGAACACGGCCAGTTCCCCCACCTTATCCACCGTGTTGAACACGGACTTGAGCGCAGCCCAGTGGGCAAAGTGGTTCTTCTCGATCACCCGCCGCCAGCCCTGCAAGGCAGCCTCTGCCTGGGGATGAAACCCGATGAATTCCCGCAGCGCGCGGTGGCTGATGATCCGCATGGGCATCCTATCTCAAATTGAGATTGGTGGGGCAACTTGCAGCTGCCGATTTCTGTCAGAGCCCGCCTTGGTGTGAGCGGGGACAGTCGCCCATGATTACTGCGAAGGACCTGCCCGTGGCCCTCCTGTTTGCCTGCCGGCTGACGCCAGCAACGCGGCTATGGACTTGCCACAGCCGCGGCCGCTTATTCCAGAAACTGCAGTTGCGCCAGCCTCGCGTAGGTGCCGCCCAGCGCCAGCAGCTCGGCGTGGGTGCCCGACTCCACTAGGCGGCCCTGGTCCAGCACCACGATGCGGTCAGCCCGCTGCACCGTGGCCAGCCGGTGGGCGATGACCAGCGTTGTGCGCCCGCGCATGGCGGTCTCGAGCGCCGCCTGTACCATGCGCTCGCTCTCGGCGTCGAGCGCGCTGGTGGCCTCGTCGAGCAGCAGCAGGGGAGGGTTCTTCAGGATGGCCCGCGCAATCGCGATGCGCTGGCGCTGGCCGCCCGAGAGCCGCACGCCGCGCTCGCCCAGAAAAGTGTCGTAGCCCTCGGGCAGGCGGGTGATGAACTCCTCGGCATAGGCCGCACGGGCCGCGGTGCGCACCTCGTCGTCGCTGGCCTCGGGGCGCCCGTAGCGGATGTTGTCCATCGCACTGCTGGAAAAAATCACCGGCTCTTGCGGCACGATGGCGATGCGTCCGCGCAGCTCGGCCAGCGACAGGCGGTCGATGGACACACCGTCCATCAGAATGCGGCCGGCCTGCGGGTCATAGAACCGCAGCAGCAGCTGGAACACCGTGGTCTTGCCGGCGCCGCTGGCGCCCACCAGCGCCACCGTCTCGCCTGGCGCCACCGCCAGGTCCACATGGTCCAGGGCCGCCGTCTGCGGCCGCGAAGGGTAGTGGAAGGTCAGGGCCTCCAGCTGCACACGGCTGCCCTTGACAGGCACCGGTGACGACAGCGGCTCGGCCGGCTCGGCCACTGGCGATTGCGCATGCAGCAGCTCCATCAGCCGCTCAGTGGCGCCCGCGGCCCGCAGCAGGTCGCCATAGACCTCGCCGAGCGCAGCCACCGAGCCGGCCAGCAAGATGACATAGACCACCGCCTGACCCAACTGGCCCGGCGACAGGCTGCCGGCCATCACCGCCAGCGTGCCTTGGTACATGCCCCAGAGCATCAGCGCTGCGCTGGTGATGATGATGAAGGCCACCAGCGCCGCCCGCGCCCGGGTGCGGCGCACGCCGGTGGCGAAGGCGTTCTCGGTGGCTTGTGCGAAGCGGCTGCCTTCGCGGCCCTCGGCCGCATGGCTTTGCACCACCGGGATCGCGTTCAGCACCTCGGCGGCGATGGCGCTGGAGTCGGCCACCCGGTCCTGGCTGGCGCGCGAGAGCCGCCGCACCCGGCCGCCGAACCAGCGTGCAGGCAACACCACCCCGACCACCACCCCCAGCACCAGGCCCATGACCTGCGGGTGCGACCACACCAGCATGGCCACCGCACCCAGGCCCATGACCGCGTTGCGCAGACCCAGCGAGAGTGAGGAGCCCACCACTGTTTGGACCAGGGTGGTGTCGGTGGTCAGGCGCGAGAGCACCTCGCCGGTCTGGGTGGTCTCGAAGAACTCGGGGCTCTGGCGCAGCACATGGCGGTAGATCGCGGTGCGCAGGTCGGCGGTGACACGCTCGCCCAGCCAGGTGACGGTATAGAAACGCGCCGCCGAGAACAGGCCCAAGGCGACTGCGACCGCGAACAGCCAGAGGAAGTAGCCCCGGAGGGCAACGAGGCGCTCACCGCTGGCCACCGGGTCCGGAGTGCCGCCCGAGGCGCCGGGCCCCGTGGCCATGCCGGCATCGACCAGGTGCCGCAGGGCGACCGGAAAGAGCAGGGTGGCGGCAGCCGCCAGCAGCAGAAACAGGCCGGCCAGGGCGATCTGCCAGCGGTAGGGGCGCAGGAAGGGCAGCAGCCCCCCAAGCGAGCGGGGCGCGCCTTTGGGCGCGTCTGGGAGTTCTTTTCGAGCCATGGGTGATTGTCCCCGCGGCACGTGCTCCCTGGCGGTGCAAGGGCCCCAGGCGAGGAAATTATTGCCCGCCCCCCAACGTCTGAATTGGGATCGCGATGCGCGCGACCCACCCGATCGAGGACCGAGCCTGACCGCTGACAAGCTGTCAGTAGAATCGGTTATCGCCCCCCGGAGTTGACCCGATGACCCGCCCCTTGCACGAGCCCGACGACATCAGTCCCGCGGAGAGGGGCGACCTGAGCGCTTTCCTGCAGCACATGGTCAAGGTCGGGGCCTCCGACCTGTTTCTCTCGGTGGGCGCGCTGCCCACCATCAAGGTTGAGGGCCGCATGGTGGCCGTTGGCGCCGAGCCACTGCGACCTGGCTCGGTGCGCGGCATGGCCTATTCGGTCATGACCGAGTCGCAGATCCGCCAGTTCGAGATGACGCTCGAGTGCGACCTGGCGGTCAGCGTCAGCGGCCTGGGGCGCTTCCGCTTCAATGTGTTCCTGCAACGCAGTGAGGTGAGTGTGGTGGCGCGCCTGGTCAAGTACGACGTGCCCCGGCTCGAATCCCTCAACCTGCCGGCGGTGGTGGCCAAGCTGGCCCTGCTGCGCCAGGGCTTGGTGCTGGTCGTGGGCTCGGCCGGCTCGGGCAAGTCGACCACGCTGGCGGGCATGCTCGAACACCGCAACCTCACCTCGCCCGGTCACATCCTGACCGTCGAGGACCCGATTGAATTCCTCCACAGCCACCGCCGCTGCATCGTCGACCAGCGCGAGGTGGGTCTGGACACGCTGAGCTTTCACGACGCGCTGCGCCACGCGCTGCGCGAGGCGCCCGACGTCATCATGATCGGCGAGATCCGTGACGAAGAAACCATGCGTCACGCGCTGCGCTACGCGGAAACCGGCCACCTGTGCGTGTCCACCCTGCACGCCAACAACGCCGCGCAGGCTGTCGAGCGCGTCCTGCACTTTTATCCGGAGTCCGCACGCCGGCAGGTGCTGATGGATCTCTCACTCAACCTCAAGGGTGTCATCGGCCAGCGCCTGATCGAGCGCCGGCAGGGCCGACGCATTCCGGCTGTCGAGGTCATGCTGCTCACCGCCTTTGTGTCTGACCTGATCCAGCGGGGCGATCTCGACCAGTTGCGCGCTGCCATCGCCAAATCGAGCGTGGTGGGCATGCAGACCTTTGACCAGTCGCTCTATGACCTGGTCCAGGCCGGTGAGATCACCCCGCAGCAGGCGCTGGAGCATGCCGACTCGCGCACCGACCTGTCGCTGCGTCTGAGGTTGGCGGCCGGACTGTCCCCCGATGCCGGCACGCTGGACCTGCGCGAAGGCGCTTGAGCCCTAGATTCGCAGACGGTCGCCGTAGCCGGTGAGCTCCAGGTAGCCCTGGCCGAGCGGCTGGCCCGCTGCATCGCGCAGCTCGGACAGGCCCTCCCAGTACACCGTCCCCGTGGAGCGGCGGCTGTCGAGTTCTTGCGCATCTGCCAGCGCCTCCACCTGAAATCGACCCTGCGGCGTGTCCAGCGTCCAGGCCACCGGGTAACGCGTACCGGTCAACGGACTGCTCCAGTAGCGGGTGGGGACCATCCGCACCGCCTGCGGCCCAAAGGCCTGCACGGCGCCGCCTGCGGCGCGCCAGGAGCCTCCTGCCCACAGCGCGCTGCCGTCGGCCCGCCGAAGCTGAAAAACGGTGAGCGCGCTGCCATCGGCCAGGTTCATGCCCACCCAGTCCCAGCCCACGGCCTGGGGGTGCAGGAGCGCCTCGCTCCACTCGTGGTCCAGCCAGGCCCGCCCTGTCACCCCCGACGCCTGCTTGCCCAGGCGCAGGCGTCCCTGCACCTGCAGCTGCGGCTGGCTGTAGTAATAGCTGGCCTGCGTGGGCTCGGGACCCTTGCGCGAGAGGCCGTCCTGCCCTTGCAGCAGCAGCGGCTGGGTCGGTGTGGCGTCCAGCTCGAGGGCGAAGTCGCCGCCTTCGACCCGGGCCAGGTAGCGGCCGTCGGGTTGACGAATCAAGGTCCAGTCGCGAATGCGCAGGTCGGTATCGGCCAGCCCTGCCTGGGCCACGCCAAAGCCGGCCCGGGCGATGCGCTGGTCATGGTGCAGCCGACCGGTGGCCAGGTCGGTGACCGCCGCATGGGCAAACAGCAGCTCGCGCGCGGCGAAGGCCGAGGTCATGCCGCGGGTGGCGTCGACCCGGCTGCGAAAAAAAGTCACCTGAAAGCCCCAGCGTCGGTCGCCGGCTGCGGCCTGGCCGGTGAGGTACCACCACTCGGTGCGCATCTCGGGATGGGCGCCGTGGTCGCGCGGAAAGCGCAAGGTGCGTGGTGCCAGCACGGTGGGCGGCGCCTGTGGGGCGGAGGGTCCCGGCGCTCGTGTGGCTGCTTGGCCTTGCGATGGCGACTGCGGCTGCGTCTTTGCCAGTCCCTGCGCTTGCGCAGAGCGGCTCCAAGCACCCAGGCCCATAAGGGCACCAGCCCCGAGCAGGCCCTGCAGCAAGGGTCGCCGCCCGGGCATCACCAGTCCTCCTTCACCGCCAGCACCATGTCGCGTCCGGCCACGGCCCGTCCCGAGGCCCAGGCGGTGAGCGTGCCCGCGACCATCACCGCCAGCGCCAGCGCCATCAGCCGCGACCACGGCACCCACAGCTCCATGGTCCAGTGAAAACTTTGCGGGTTGACCACATGCACCAGTACCACCGCCACTGCCAGGCCCAGCGCCAGGCCGGCGGCGGCGCCGATGGCGGTCCAGGCCAGTCCCTCGCCGGCCACCACCCGCAGCACCTGCGCACGGGTCAGGCCCAGGTGCATCAGCAGGCCGAACTCCTTGCGCCGGGCCAGCACCTGCGCGCTGAAGCTGGCGGCCACGCCGAACAGACCGATGCCGATGGCCACCGCCTGCAGCCAGTAGGTGACCGCGAAGCTGCGGTCGAAGATGCGCATCGAGGTCGCGCGGATGTCCTGGGTGGAGGCGAACTCCAGCAGGCGGCCGCCTTCGCCCGCCTGGGGCAGGGCGCGCAGGGCGGCTTGAACCTCGCTCGCTTGCGCATCGGGGGCCAGCCACAGCAGCAGGTCGTTGACCCGGTTGTCGCCGGTCAGGCCCTGATAGGCGGCGGCATCGATGATGATGGAGCCGCTCTGGCGCGCGTAATCGCGCCAGATGCCGGCGACGTAGAAGGAGTGGCCTCGGGTGACGCCCGGGCCGCCAACCTGGACGTCACCTTGGACGGCACCTAGGTCGCCACCTTGGACGGCACCCAGGTCGCCTGCTGCCTCAGCGCCCGCCAGCCCGAGGGCGCGGCCCAGTGGCGCGAAGGCCTGGCCGGGCCGGGCGCCGTACAGGTCGACCACGGCCTCGCTCACATAGATCGGGATCCATGGCGATGCGGCGGGTGCTGCGCGTGGTGTCGGCGATGGCGATGGCGATGGCGATGGCGGCGGCACCGGGTCGCCCACCAGGGGCAGTTGCCGGCTGGCGTCCTCCAGCGGCCGGGCGATCAGGGCCAGGGCCGGACGGGCAGGGTCCAGGGTGATCGAGCGCACCCGCTGGGTGGAGACGGCAGCCACACCGGGCACGCGCGCCGCAGCCACCACCAGGGACGGGTCCAGAAAGACGGTGTCGCCGGTGGCGCCGCCCTCGGCCGTGCGCAGGTACAGGTCGGCCGGCAGCACGGTGTCCAGCCACTGCATCACTGAAGTGCGGAAGCTGGCCACCATCACCGTGAGCGCTACTGCCAGCGCCAGCGCCGCCACCACGCCGCTGACGGCCACCGCTGCGGTCTCGCGCACCCGTCGTGCGCGCTCAATGGCCAGCAGCGCCAGCGCGTGGTCGGCAGCGTGCGGCGCCAGCCGGTCGTAGACGGCGGCCACGGCCCAGGGCAGCACCGTGATGCCACCGACCAGGAGCAGGGCGATGGCCACGTAGGCGGCCACCGGGATGCCGCCCAGCGGCGGCGCAAAGGCCAGGGCCACCGCGGCGGCGATCAGCAGCAGCCCCGGTAAGCCCTGGCGGCGACCGCTCGCCCCGCTGCCCAGGCCCTTGAGGGCCGCCGCCAGCGGCAGGCCCCGGGCCTGCATCGCCGGGAACCAGCCGCCCGCAGCGGCCGCGGCCAAGCCGAGCGCGCCGTACCCCGCCGCTGCCAGCCCGCTCCATTGCAAGCGCGGCGCCGCGCCGGGGAAGTAGCCACCGCCCAGGTCGCCGCCAAGCACGGCCAAGGCCAGTGCGGCCAGCCCCGCGCCCAGGGCCACGCCGCACAGGCTGCCGGCCACGCCCAGGATCAGCGACTCGGCCAGCACCAGGCGCAGACGCTGCGCGGCGGTGAGACCCATCACGCCCAGCAGGGCCAGCTGCTGGCTGCGGCGGGCCACGCTCAGTGACAGCACCGAGAACACCAGGAAGGCGCCGGTGAACAAGGCCACCAGCGCCAGCACGGTGAGGTTGACCCGGTAGGCGCGTGACAGCCTGTCGACTCGCGCCATCGTGTCGCCTGGCTCCGAGGCCAGCACGCCGGCGGGCAGGGGGAGTGCCTCGCGCAAGCGGTCCCGGAAGCGGTCGCGGTCGACGCCGGCGGCCAGACGCAGGTCGATGCGGGTGAGCGTGCCCTGACGGCCGAACAGGTCTTGCGCGGCTCCTATGTCCATCACGGCCATCGGCGGACCCGCGGCCGCCACCTCGCCGGCGACGGTGACCGGCACCAGGCGCAGACCCACTTGCAGCTCGAGCGACGCGCCGGAGGTTCCCGGCGGCAGACCCAGGCGTTCGCCCGCCGCGGCATTGAGAAAGACCTGGCCTGGGGCGAACATCGACAGGCGCTCCGCGCCCGCGGCCGGCCGGGGCAACAACTCGGGCGCAAAGGCCGCCGCGACCAGCGGGTCTATGCCGAGGACCCGCAGCGGCAGGCGCGAGGGGCGGCCAGGGGCGGGCGAGTCAGGCGAAGTGGGCGGGGCGGCTGCCCTGGCCGAGTTGACCAGGTTGGCCGATGTGGCCAGGGTGCTCACTTCGAGCACCGGGCTGGCCAGGGCAACCTCGGGATGGCTGGCGACCCGGGCGTAGAGCGACTCGTCCAGACCGCCCTGGGTGGAGCGCAGCACCAGGTCGGGCTGGCCGTCGACCTGACGCAGGCCGCTGGCGAACTCGCCCAGGGCCGAGTCGTTGATCAGGTGCACTGAAAAGGCCAGGGCCACGCCCAGCATCACCGCCACCACGGCCGCAGCGCTGCGCCAGGGGTGGTGGCGCAGCTCCGGCCAAGAGTAGTAACGCAGCAGGGCGAGCATGCCGCCGATTGTGGCGGGGACCGGGCCGCCCTGCCCGGCGGACTCAGTCCACCAACGCACCTGTGTCGGTCATCTCCATCAGCAGCGTCTCCTTGCGCGCCTCGAGCTGCTCAGCCAGGGCGATCAGGTCGAGCTTGCGTGCGGCGCGGGCCTTGGGAAAGATCGTGTTGCGCTGTTGCTTGACATGGCGGTCGATGGACTCGCCGAGCACCCGCACCCGCGCGTCGGTCAGCGCGTGCCCCTCGCCCTGCTGGATTTGTGCCACCAGTTCCTTGATCAGATCGTCTTCCACCGTGGCCACGTCGAGGAGGACGGTGTCCTTGACCACGGCGCGCAGGGCGGGATAGAACAACTCCTCCTCGATCTGCAGATGCACGGTGAGTTCCTGACCAATGCGCCGCGACAGGTCCAGCTTTTTTTGGCTGGCGCTACGGGCACGTGAGCCGGCAAGCTCCTCGTAGGTCTTGAAAAGCTTTTTGATCGCGCGGTGGTCGGCGTCGAGCAGGTCGCAGGCTTCCTTGCCTGTGCGTGAGGTGGCCATGAAGATCTCCTTGGGAAACTGGACGAGAGCCTAGCCCGCAAGTGCCTGCAGCAAGTCAGGCTGAGCCGGCGCTCGCTGTCAGACAAAGGCTCCGTCAGTGCTTCAGCGGGCCTCGATGCGCAAGTCTGCCAACAGCTGGTAGCCGTACTGCCAGTCCGATCGGATGGCGCCATGCGGCAGGTCCGGCGCTGCGCTGGCGAGCTTGCGACGCAAGCGGCTCACGGTGATCTCCAGCGCTCGCCGCGTAATCGGGCGATCATGGGGGTCGTGGCGCAGGGTCAGGCACAGGCTCTCCCCGCTGGCCGGTCGTGGCAAGGCCACGGCCAATGCGCACATCAGCCGGGTTTCGCGGTCGTTGAGCAGCAAGGGGGATGGGCGACCGGGAATGTGCAAGTTCCCGGTGGCCATGTCCAATCGCCATGCGGTCTCGGGGGCCGACCCGCGTGCGCGTCGCAGGAGGCTGCGCAAGGCGGCCAGGAGTTCATTGGGCACCACCGGCTTGGGAAGATAGAGGTCCGCACCGGCGTCGTAACTGGCGATCCGGTCTGGCACGCCAGTTCGAGCGGTGAGCATCAGGACGCCCAGGTCTGGGTACCGTTCGCGCAGGCGCCGAGCGAGCTCGATGCCGCTCTCGCCCGGCAGGCCGATGTCGAGGATGACGGCTTCCAAGGGATGGCGAACCAGAATTTCGTCGAGCGCCTGGGCAGAGTCGGCCTCGTGGACCCGCCATCCCTGCTCGCGCAGGAAGATTCCCAGCTCCTCCCTCACCAGGCGTTCATCCTCGACGATGGCGATGTGGATGGCGCCGGTGGTGGCGTGGGTTAGCAGCTCGTTCATCCGGGCAACTCCACGATGAAACAGACCTGCCCGGTGGTGGGGTGGAAGCTGATAGAGCCCCCCAAGAACGCGCAGAGCTTGTGGACCAGGTAAAGGCCCATGCCCGAGCCGCTGCCGGGCGGCGCTGTCGGATGCCGATAGAAACGCTGGAAGACCGAGGCAGGATCAGGTTGCCGCTCAGGCGCCACCGCATTGCAGAAGTTAATTCTCAGCACAGTGGCGTTCTCGCCCGATCCCGGCACGACGGCCATTCCCACCTGCACCATCGACTCCTGCGGCGAATAGCGCAAGGCGTTCTCCAGCAGATTGGACAAGACGATGGAAAGCAACTGCGGGTCCGACACGATGCCATGCGGCGGCAGTGGGTCCAGCGCGATGCGGCCAGATTTGTCATGCCGGCGAACGAGTTCACGTAACAGTTCGTCTGGCTGGACCGGGATGGTGCGCATCCAGGGGCTTGAATCCGGGTTGGTCGTTGACGCGGACTCGGCGCCGATGGCCATCAGGTTGCGCGCGAGAACGGTGTCCATCGTCTGCACCGAGGTCTGGATGGTGTCCAGACGCCGTCGGGCGTCGGCGGCATCCGGTGTGAGGCGCGCCGACAGGTTGTGGGCCGCCAGCCGGATTGCCGTGAGCGCGTTCTTGAGCTCGTGATTGATCATGTCAGCCAAGGTCCCGCGCTCCTGGTTCAACCGCCGCTCGAACTGGGCCTGCAACTCGCTGCGGTCCAGTGCGATCCGTGTCTGCTCCAGTTCCCGGCGCGACACCCGGTTGTTCACAATGACCAGCACCAGCATGGCCACTGCAGTGCCCAGGTCGGTCAGGCGGCTGGCCACCAGCGACCCGTTGATGCCGGGGATGTGGACGAGGCTGGCAAGCAGCATGAGCCCGACATGTGTCGGCAGGGTGAGCAGGTCTGCCACCAAGGCCAGCCGAAGGGCGCGTGGCAGGGGCTCCATTCGCCGCAGTCCCCAGAGCAGGAACACGGGTAGCAGCACCGTCCCGAGAAAAGTCAGCAGCAGGGCTGGCTCCGCATGGCCCCAGGCGGCTGCGGCAATGGCGGCTGTGGTGGCTGCGTGGATGGCCCATCCCAGAGGACGCAGCCAGTGCGGCGTCGGGTAGGGCGCCAGCAGGGCCTGAATCACACCCAGCCACAGGGACAGACGCACCGTCATCAGCGCCTGGAAGATCCAGGTGTCCAGCTCCGGTCTGTCGCCCAGCACCAGCAGGTGGAGCAGGCCGCTGCCAGAGAGGACGCACAGGAACACGGTGGCCATGAGGGCTGCGAAGCGCCGGGTCACGGCGCCCGGGGCCAGCCAGGCGCTGGCCAGGGCCAGTGCACTCAGCGCGGCCAGCAGGCCCATGTGCAGGCCCAGGCCCCAGCCGGCGGCAACAGGCCTGGCAGCTCCCGCCGGGTGCAGGTCCACCCACACGGCCTGCAGCGGCGGAATGTTCAGCCTTAAAAAGGCCGACTCCCCGGCTGGACCGGCGGGAATCTGGAAGCGGTAGCCCTGTGCGACGGCCTGTCCCCCAGCCTGTCCCTCCCCTATCGAGACCTGATGGCCCGCGTGAAGAATTTGCCAGCCGGTGCCGCGTGGAATCAAGAGTTCGACCGACCCCAGGGCATGCGGTCCGACGTGGACCTCGTGCGCGGGCTGCAGATCGCTCGCCCCGGGCAGGTGAAGGCGGGCCCAGAGGGTGCCCCCCTGCATGCGGGTCAGGCCACCGGGTTGCGCGCCCCAGGCGCAGGCGGAGGGCGGCGCGGACGCGTCAAGCTTGGTGGCGGGCGCGAGGCACCAGTCAACGCCGATCTGCAGGGGCTGCGCCTGCGCTGCGCTCAAGGGCAATACCAGCGAGGGAAGCAAGAGCAGCAAGTGGGCGAGCAGATGGCGCAGGCGCATGTCCGGGGGGCAGTTGGAGCCTGAGTATCGGTCAGGCCTTCCAAGCCGCTTCCATACGGCTGGCTTCTGGCGTGCCCGTTATTGCGGCGTGATCTTCCGAACCACCGACCGGTCAGTCGGCGTTCTGAAGTTTTTGGTGAAGTACAGAGTGCCATCGCGATCCACAGCGATCGCGTCGATGCGCCCGGTCGTGGTGTTGGGGCCCGCCGGATCGTCGGTATCGCCCGCCAGGCCGCTGCCAGCGATGGTGCTGACCCGGGCCGGATAGCGGGTGGTGTTGCCTTGGCTGTCCGTCACTTCATAGGGCAGGGACACCATGCGGACCGTGTTGGTATCGCGCTCGGTCACGTAGAGGGTGCCCTGGCTATCCGTGCAAATTCCCATGGGCTCGGTGAAGGTCGCGTTGCTGGCAACGCCATCGGTCTGGCCCGAGTAGCCAGTGCCTGCGAGCGCGCTGACCTGCCCGTCGGGGGCGATCATCCGGATCTGGTTCGCTGTGCCGTCCGCGACATAGAGGGATCCGTCGGGACCGAAGGCCACTCCCGTGGGGTAACCGAACTCCGCCTGTCCCCGCACGCCGTTTGTCACTCCCGATGTGCCCGTGCCAGCCCAGGTGGAGACCAGGCCCTGGGGCGTGATCATCCGAATCGCGTAGTTGGAAGTGTCGGCCACGTACACATTGTCGTTCTGATCAACGGCGAGGCCCTGTGGGTTGTTGAACAAGGCCGCCGTCCCTTGGCCATCGGTGTAGCCGCTTTGCGTCTGGCTGCTTCCTCCGCCCGCAAAGATGCTGAACCCGCCACTGGGCGTGATCTTGTAGATCAGGTGGTAGTCGGGCGACGAAACGAAGAAATTGCCCTGGCTGTCCCGCGCCAAGCCCGAGGGGTAGCTGAATCCCATGCTCGAGCTGTTGGAGTTCTGGTCAAAAAAGGTGGTGACCGTACCGCCTTGTGTGATCTTTCGGATCGCGTGGTTGTTGTAGTCTGTTACATAAACATAGCCGTCCGGGTCGGTGACGATCCCGTAGACACCGTTGAACTTCGCCTGTGTCCCCTGCGCGTTGACATAGCCTCTCCCGTCAGACCCTGCCACTGCGCTCGTGACCCAGGTCACCGCTGCACAGGTGACACTCACCGAGGTGACGTCGGCGCCCGAGACGGTGCCGCTGGCCTGGGCCAAGGTGCAGCGGCGCCCGGCCGGTTGCTTGGAGATGGTGACGGTGTAGGGGCTGCCGTTGGCCACGGACGTGGTGTGGGTCCAGCTGGCGGTGCCTTCAGCCACGGTCAGCGCCGTGCCGCCATTGACCTTCAGGGCCAGGCTGTCGCCCGACAGCCCGGTGACGCTGCCGCCGACCGAGTAGCTGCGCGAGGGGGTCGGGTCCGGGCTGGTGGTCTCGCCCCCGCCGCAGGCAGACAACAGGAGCAGACCGCCGGTGATGGCGGTGGTGCGCAGCCAATGAGTCATGAGGCGTTTTCTCGGGCTAGGGTTGATAAAGCCCGAAGTATTTCGACCAGCACCCCTCAAAGGCTCTCAGGGGCTCTCGTGAACGAGGAGGCTCCCTGCAAGAGGGCTGGTAAGTCAACGGGCTCCTCGCAACGGTTGGAGCCCGTAGGGTCCGGGCAGCCTCAGACGAAGCCGTGCGCGGTCAGGTGCAGGGTGCGGTCGGCACGGCGCGCCGCGCTCTCGGAGTGGGTGACCAGCACCAGGGCGGCGCCAGTTTCACGGGTTTGCTGCACCAGCAGGTCGAGCACCCGCGCGGCGGTGGCCGGGTCGAGGTTGCCGGTGGGCTCGTCGGCCAGGAGGAGGGCCGGCCGGTGCACCAACGCGCGGGCAATGGCCACCCGCTGCAACTGGCCGCCACTGAGCTGCTGCGGCAGGCGCGCGCCGAGGTCGGCCAGGCCCACCGCCACCAGCATGGCCTGCACCCGCGTCGCACGCTCCGCGGCAGGCAGCCCCAGGAGCATCAGGGGCAGGGCGATGTTTTGCGCCACGTCCAGGTGTGGCAGCACGTGAAAGGCCTGAAAAACAAAGCCGACATGCGCGCGTCGCAGGTGGGCGCGCTGGTCGTCATTGGCCTGGCCGAGGTCGTGGCCGCACAGGGTGATGGCGCCCGCATCCCAGGTGTCCAGACCGGCCAGGCAATTGAGCAGGGTCGACTTGCCCACGCCCGATTCGCCGACGATGGCAACGAATTCGCCCGGTGCCACCGACAGCGACACCTGCTCGAATACCGTTGCCGGCCCATAGCGCTTGGCCAGGCCCTGGGCGTGGAGCACTGCGTCTGTCATGGCGTGCTCCCGCTCAGGGCTGTCGCGGATGGGTCCAGACGCGTCCAGACGCTCTCAATGGCTTGCACCACCCGAGCCACCGCCTGCGGCTGGTCGCCGGCAATCACCTGGCGCGCCGGCATGCTGCGCAGCCAGGTGATTTGCCGCTTGGCCAGTTGCCGGGTGGCGGCAATGCCGCGCTCGCACAGCGAGGCAGCGTCCTGCTGCATCTCGCCGCTGTGTGCGTCCAGCCACTCCCAGGCTTGCCGGTAGCCCACGCAGCGCATGCTGGGGAGGTCGGGCGACAAGTCACCCCGGGCGCGCAGGGCGCGTACCTCGTCCAGGAAGCCGTCCGCCAGCATTTGCTCAAAGCGCTGGGCAATTCGACCATGCAGCCAGGCGCGGTCCTCGGGCTCCATGGAGATGAAAAGAGCGGGCGGCAGGGGCGTTGCGGGAGAGGGGGGAAGGCCGGTGGCTCCGTGTGTGGAACCATTGGCCCCGGGGCCTGAGGTGTCCACGGTCGCCGCTGTAGCCGGCGCGGTCTGCCCGGCATGCCAGTCGCTCAGGGTCCGCCCCGAAATCTGCCAGACCTCCAGCGCCCGCTGAATGCGCTGTGAATCGTTCGGTGCCAGGCGGGCCGCGGTGAGCGGGTCGACCTGCGCCAGCCGCGCGTGCATCGCCGGCCAGCCCAGGGCAGCCGCGTCCGCGTCGAGGGCGGCGCGCACCGCGGCGTTGGCAGCCGGCATGGCCGCCAGGCCCTCGAACAGGGCCTTGAAATACAGCATGCTGCCGCCCACCAGCAGCGGCAAGGCGCCTCGCCCGCGGATTTCGCGCACCAGACCGGCCGCGTCCGCCGCAAACTCAGCGGCGCTGTAGGCCTCGCGCGGGTCGCGAATGTCGATCAGGTGGTGCGGCACCGCGGCGCGCTCGGCGGCTGTGGGCTTGGCGGTGCCAATATCCATGCCCTGGTACACCAGGGCCGAGTCCACACTCACGATCTCCACTGGCAGCCGTGTCGCCACGGCCAGTGCGGCTGCGGTTTTTCCGCAGGCGGTCGGGCCGGCCAGTGCCACGTAGGCCGGGGCTGGGCCAGGCCCCGAGGCTGGGGGGTGCGGGCGGGGCTCAGGCATCTGGGACCTCGCGCAGGTCACGCACATCGCTCACTTCGCCGTGGCGCTGCACCAGCGTCCAGGCCACCAGCGCCAGCAGAACGCTCCAGAGCCAGATGCC
>NZ_JARXAB010000121.1 GCF_029866045.1 Ramlibacter sp.
TCTCCGAGGAGAAGGCAAACACGGTGAGCACCTTGACCCCCCGGTCGCCGCAGTGACGCACGCAGGTGTGCAAGGCGTCGAGGCCCCGCTTGTGGCCAGCCAGGCGCGGCAGATAGCGCGACGACGCCCAGCGGCCGTTTCCATCCATGATGATGGCGACATGGTGGGGCATGGTGGCGATCACGGCCCGGCCTGTCGGATGCTGGGCTTGCTGATACGGCACGCGTGCGGTGACGGGCGCAGGCGTGACAAGCGGCTGGGGCAGCGGGCTCGCGCAGGGCGTTCGCGCGGCGCAGGCTCGGCTTGGTCGGACACCGGGGCCGCTCAGACCGCCAGGATTTCTTGTTCCTTGGCGGACACCAGGGTGTCGATCGAAGCAATGTGCTTGTCGGTCACCTTCTGGATGTCGGCCTCGGCGCGCTTTTGGTCGTCTTCGGACGCGAGCTTGTCCTTGACCAGCTTTTTCACCTGCTCGTTGCCGTCGCGGCGCAGGTTGCGCACCGCCACTTTTGCGTTTTCGCCTTCGTTGCGCACCAGCTTGGTCATTTCTTTGCGGCGCTCTTCGCTCATGGCAGGCATGGGCACGCGGATCAGCTCGCCCATGGAGGCCGGGTTCAGGCCCAGGTCGCTCTCGCGAATGGCTTTTTCGATCTTGGCGCCCATGCCCTTTTCCCAGGGCGTCACGCCGATGGTGCGGGCGTCGAGCAGGGCCACGTTGGCCACCTGGCTGATGGGCACTTGGGAGCCGTAGTAATCAACCTGCACCGTGTCGAGCAGTGCGGGATTGGCGCGCCCGGTACGGATGCGGGTGAGGTTGTTCTTGAAGGACTCGATGGACTGGTCCATCTTGCCTTCCAGGGTCTTCTTGATCTCGACGATGGTGCTCATGGCTTGACTTCCTCGGGCTCAAACATGAACCAAAGTACCCTCATCTTGCCCCAGAACGACGCGCTTGAGGGCGCCGTTCTTGAAGATGGAGAACACCTTGATCGGCAGCTTCTGGTCGCGGCACAGGGCAAAGGCCGTGGCATCCATGATGCCCAGGTTACGACTCATGGCCTCGTCGAAGCTGATGGTGGTGAAACGGGTGGCGGTCGGGTCTTTGTGGGGGTCGGCGGTGTAGACGCCGTCCACCTTGGTGGCCTTGAGCACCAGCTCGGCGCCAATCTCGGCCCCGCGCAGTGCAGCGGCGGTGTCGGTGGTGAAGAAGGGGTTGCCGGTTCCGGCAGCAAAAACCACCACCTTGCCCTCTTCGAGGTACTGCAGCGCCTTGGGCCGTACATAGGGCTCGACCACCTGTTCGATCCCGATGGCGGACATCACCCGGGCGGTCAGGCCCTGCTTGTCCATGGCGTCGGCCAGGGCCAGGGAGTTCATGACCGTGGCCAGCATGCCCATGTAGTCGGCGGTGGCGCGGTCCATGCCGACCGCACCGCCTGCGACGCCGCGGAAGATGTTGCCGCCGCCAATGACCACGGCCACCTGCACGCCCATGTTCACCACCTCGGCCACCTCTTGCACCATTCGCACGATGGTCGCGCGGTTGATGCCGAAGGCGTCGTCTCCCATGAGCGCCTCACCGGACAACTTGAGCAGGATGCGCTTGTGGGCAGGCTGGGCGGTGGTCATCGGCGGGGGGCTCCTCAGATCGTTTGGACTCCAGTGTACCGATCAGGCAGCGGCCTTGGCGGCAGCCACCTGGGCAGCGACCTCGGCGGCGAAGTCGTCGACCTTCTTCTCGATGCCCTCACCCACCACGTACAGGGTGAAGCCCTTCACCGTGGTACCCGCGGCCTTGAGCATTTGCTCGACGGTCTGCTTGTCGTTCTTCACGAAGGGCTGGTTGAACAGCGAGACCTCTTTGAGGAACTTCTGCACGCCACCTTCGATGCGCTTGGCGACGATCTCGGCCGGCTGAGCGGGCTTGCCCGCAGCCTCGGCCGTCTTGCGGTCTTCTTCGGCCTTGCCGGCGGCCACTGCGCGTTCTTTTTCGATCAGCTCGGCAGGCACGTCGGCGCTGGTCAAAGCGACCGGCTTCATGGCGGCCACATGCATGGCCACGTCTTTGGCGGCGGTCTCTTCGCCGTCGAACTCGACGACCACGCCAATTCGCGTGCCGTGCAGGTAAGAGGCCAGCTTGGCGGCACCTGCGAAGTGCTTGAAGCGGCGGAACGACATGTTCTCGCCGATCTTGCCGATCAGGCCCTTGCGCACGTCTTCCAGGGTGGGGCCGAAGCCGTCCTGGCTGTAGGGCAGCGCGCCCAGAGCGGCGATGTCGGCGGGGCTGTGCTTGGCGATCAAGTCGGCAGCGGCCTGGGTCAGGGCCAGGAAGCTGTCGTTCTTGGTGACGAAGTCGGTTTCGCAGTTGACCTCGAGCAGCGCGCCCGTGGTGCCGTGGATGGAGGTGGCCACCACGCCTTCGGCGGTGACCCGGGAGGACGCCTTGCCGGCCTTGTTGCCCAGCTTGACGCGCAGGATCTCTTCGGCCTTTTCCATATTGCCGTCGGCCTCGGTCAGGGCCTTTTTGCACTCCATCATGGGAGCGTCGGTCTTGGCGCGCAGTTCGGCGACCATGCTTGCGGTGATTGCAGCCATTGTTGTCCTCGTCAGTGTGTTCGGTTCAGTTCAGTTCGGATCGGTGGCGGTTCGGTGTCGGATCGCCTTGAAAAAAAGGGGCTCGCGAGCCCCTTTTCATGCCGAGCGATACGGCAGGGGGCCGCTTCAGGAGCCCTCGGCAACCTCGACGAATTCGTCGGTGGAGTCTTCGCCGGCGGCGGCCACAGCGCGGGCCACGTCGGACACCGCATTGGCGCGGCCTTCAAGGATGGCGTCGGCAATGCCGCGGGCGTACAGAGCGACGGCCTTGGAGGAGTCGTCGTTACCGGGGATGACGTAGTCGATGCCGTCGGGCGAGTGGTTGGAGTCCACCACGCCGATCAGCGGGATGCCCAGCTTCTTGGCCTCAGCCACCGCGATCTTGTGGAAGCCCACGTCGATGACAAAGATGGCGTCGGGCAGGGTGACCATGTCTTGAATGCCACCGATGTCTTTTTCGAGCTTGGCGATCTCGCGGTCGAACATCAGCTGTTCTTTTTTGCTCATGGCTTCGAGGCCAGCTTCTTGCTGGGCCTTCATGTCCTTGAGGCGCTTGATGGAGGTCTTGACCGTTTTGAAGTTGGTCAGCATGCCGCCGAGCCAACGCTGGTCGACAAAGGGGACGCCGGCGCGGCGGGCTTCTTCAGCGACGGTTTCACGGGCTTGGCGCTTGGTGCCGACCAGCAGGATGTTGCCGCGGTTGGCCGCCAGCTGGCGGGCAAACTTCATCGCTTCCTGGAACATCGGAAGCGACTTTTCCAGGTTGATGATGTGAATTTTGTTGCGATGGCCGAAGATGTACGGGGCCATCTTGGGGTTCCAGAAGCGGGTTTGGTGACCGAAATGGACACCGGCTTCCAGCATTTCGCGCATGGTGACGGACATGATGTCTTTCCTCTTAGGTTGGGTCTAGAACCCGCGCTGAAACCACCTGGGCTGCTGCTGCAGTGGGTGGCACCTAGGGTGCGCGGGCCCGCGATTGGCTTTGGCTGGAAGGCTGCCTGCACTGTTGCAAACCAGCCCCGACGAAGCCAGACGAGTCTAGCACAGGGCGTGGGCCCATCTGGCCCCGGCTCAGCCCCGTTTCGCCCCGTTTCGCCCCGCCCCGCTCCGCAAGGCACAGCCCGCAAGCTCGCGCCCACAAGCCCAGACGCGCCCCGCCGTGCCCCGCCCGGACCGGACCGCCATGCCGAAATGCCACAGCGGGCTGGCAAACTTGGGGCCCATGGCCCACGACTCTCTGCAAAACGACCTCACCGCCACCCTCACCGCCTTGCGCGAAGGCCGCACCCGGGCGGCGCTGGAGGTTGAGCGCGCCATCGAGGCCGCCACCTCACCGGCCTGCCACCTGGCCTTCCTGGGCCTAGACCCGGCAGGCGCCCGCGCCGCCGCGGCCGCTGCCGATGCCGCCCGTGACGCCGGCCGGCCCCTGCCCCTGGACGGGCTGCCGGTCTCGGTGAAGGACTTGTTCGACCTCGCCGGCCAGCCCACCCCCGCCGGCTCCCGGGTGCTACAGCACGCGCACCCGGCCCAGCAAGACGCCCGGGCGGTGCAGCGCCTGCGTGCGGCCGGCGCCAGTGTGGTGGGCCGCACGGTCATGACCGAATTCGCGTTCTCAGGGGTGGGAGTGAACCCGCACCACGGCACGCCGGCCAACCCGGCCGCTGCGCGGGTCACGGGCACCGAATCCCGCAACGCGCCCCTCACCGGCCCCATCACGGGTCCTCACATCCCCGGCGGCTCCTCCTCCGGCGCGGCCGTCTCGGTGGCCACGGGTGCGGCCTTCATCGGCCTGGGCTCAGACACCGGTGGCTCCATCCGCATTCCGGCCGCCCTGTGCGGCCTGGTCGGCTTCAAGAACACCGCCCGCCTGGTGCCCACCGAGGGCGCCCTGCCCTTGTCGACCACCCTCGACACCGTCTGCGCCCTCACCCGCTCAGTGAGAGACGCGGTGCTGGCCCATGAGGTGCTGACCCAGCGCCCGGTGCTGCGCGCTACAGCGCCCCTGGCTTCTTACCGCCTCGCGGTGCCCAGCACCGGCATGCTCGATGACCTCGAGCCCGCCGTGGCGCGGGCCTTTGGAGAGGCGCTCGCGCAACTGCGCCGCGCCGGCGCCCGCATCCAAGAGATGGCCCTGCCCGAGATCGCCGAGCTCTCGGGCATTCAGGCGGCGGGTGGCTTTGCGGCCGCCGAAAGTTATGCCTGGCACCAGCAGCTGCTCGCCGAGCGCGGCAACGAGTACGACCCCCGGGTGCGCACGCGCATCGAGCGGGGCGCGGCCATGAAGGCCTACGAATACGTGCAACTGCACACCGCCCGCCAAGCCTGGATCGCCCGCATCGGCCGTGCGCTGGCTGGCTTTGACGCCCTGCTCTCGCCCACCACACCGCTGCTGGCCCCCACCCTGGCCAGCCTGGCCCCGGCCGATGGCCGCGACCCCGCCGCCGACGCCGCACGCGACGCCGAATTCTTCCGCGTCAACGCACTGCTGCTGCGCAACCCCAGCGTGGTCAATATGCTCGACGGCTGCGCCCTCTCCCTGCCCTGCCACTCCCCCGGCGAGATGCCGGTGGGCCTGATGGTCTGGCACGGGCCGATGCGCGACGACACGGTGCTCAACGTCGGGCTGCAGATCGAGGCGGCGTTGGCACAGACGCGCGCGGCCTGAGCCAGCGGCCACGGGCACGAACGCACAATGCCCCCATGAACCGCATCGTCCCCGGCCGCGCCTGGCCCTTGCACGACACCGCCGGCACGCGGCACCTCGAGCAGACCGCCGCCGCCGCACTGCCCCCGCACACTTTGATGCAGCGCGCCGGTCTCGCGGTGGCGCGGCTCGCCCGCGCCTTGGCGCCACATGCACGCAGCGTCTGGGTTGCCTGCGGCCCGGGCAATAACGGTGGCGACGGCCTCGAAGCCGCGGCACTACTGGCCGCACAAGGCCTGCGGGTGAGCGTGACCTGGCTAGGGAACGACGCCCGCCTGCCAGCCGACGCCCGCGCCTCGCTGGCCCGGGCGC
>NZ_JARXAB010000109.1 GCF_029866045.1 Ramlibacter sp.
ACTGGAGGCGCAAGCCGGAGTCGAACCGACCTAAACGGATTTGCAATCCGCTGCATAACCGCTTTGCTATTGCGCCGGTATGCCTGGAGACAAAAAGGGAAGCATGGGCTTCCCTTTGGTCAAATCTGGAGCGGGAAACGAGACTCGAACTCGCGACCTCAACCTTGGCAAGGTTGCGCTCTACCAACTGAGCTATTCCCGCGTGAGCCCTCGATTATAGGGGAAAAAGCGACCGATTCCGGCTCGGCTTCGGTGCTTGTTCCCCTCTTGCTCAGTGCTTGATAGACCCTGGGTCGGTCGGTGCAGTTCCAGCCGCAGGGCCGTCGGTGCGCTCTGGTGCCAGGGCCGGTGCCGGGGCAGCGGCAACCACCTCCTCGTCGGCCAGCGGCTCGGGCATGCGCTCGAGCGCCACCTCCAGCACCTTGTCGATCCACTTGACGGGCACGATTTCGAGGCCGTTCTTCACGTTCTCGGGAATCTCCTGCAGGTCTTTGGCGTTTTCTTCCGGGATCAGCACCGTCTTGATGCCACCGCGCAGGGCGGCGAGCAGCTTTTCCTTCAGGCCGCCAATGGCAGTGATCTCACCGCGCAGGGTGATCTCGCCGGTCATGGCCACATCGGCACGCACAGGAATTCCAGTGAGGGCCGAGACGATGGCGGTTGCCATTGCGGCACCCGCACTCGGACCGTCCTTGGGCGTGGCGCCGTCGGGCACGTGGATGTGGATGTCCTTCTTGTCGAAGATCTCGTCCTTGATCCCGAGCCGTCGTGAGCGGCTACGCACCACGGTACGCGCGGCCTCGACCGACTCCTTCATCACGTCACCGAGCGAGCCGGTGCGCAGGAAGTTGCCCTTGCCCGGCATGAGCGCGGCTTCGATGGTGAGCAAATCGCCCCCCACCTCGGTCCAGGCCAGGCCGACCACCTGGCCCACCTGGTTTTGCTGCTCGGCCCGCCCGTAGTTGAACTTGCGTACCCCGAGGTAGTCGTTCAGGTTGTCGGCGTTGACCACCACCTGGGGCGTCATCTTCTTGAGCTGCAGGCCCTTGACCACCTTGCGGCAGATCTTGGACAGCTCGCGCTCAAGCGAGCGAACGCCAGCCTCGCGGGTGTAGTAGCGGACGACGTCGCGCACCGCTTCTTCGGTGACCTGCAACTCGGCGTCTTTCAGGCCGTTGTTCTTCAGTTGCTTGGGCAGCAGGTACTTGATGGCGATGTGGGTCTTTTCGTCCTCGGTGTAGCCCGAGAGGCGAATGACTTCCATCCGGTCCAGCAGGGCCGGCGGGATGTTCATCGAGTTGGAGGTGGCGACAAACATCACATCGGAGAGGTCGAAGTCAACCTCCACATAGTGGTCGCCGAAGGTGTGGTTCTGCTCGGGATCGAGCACCTCGAGCAGCGCGCTCGACGGGTCGCCACGGAAGTCGGTGCCCAGCTTGTCGATCTCGTCGAGCAGAAACAGCGGGTTGCGGGTGCCGACCTTGGCCAAGCTTTGCAGCACCTTGCCCGGCAGCGCGCCGATGTAGGTGCGCCGGTGCCCGCGGATCTCGGCCTCGTCGCGCATGCCGCCCAGGGCCATACGCACATACTTGCGGCCGGTGGCCTTGGCAATGGATTGGCCGAGCGAGGTTTTGCCCACGCCCGGGGGGCCAACCAGACACAGGATGGGCGCTTTGACCTTGTCGACCCGTTGCTGCACCGCGAGATATTCAAGGATACGGTCCTTGACCTTCTCCAGGCCGTAGTGGTCTTCATTCAGCACACCCTCGGCGTTGCCCAGGTCGTGCTTGATCTTGGTCTTTTTGCTCCAGGGCAGGCCGGTGAGCACGTCGATGTAGTTGCGCACCACCGTGGCCTCGGCCGACATGGGCGACATGAGCTTGAGCTTTTTGAGCTCGCCGTCGGCCTTCTTGCGGGCCTCCTTGGACATCTTGGCGGCGATGATTTTCTTCTCGATCTCCTCGATGTCCGCGCCCTCCTCGCCCTCGCCAAGCTCCTTTTGGATGGCCTTGACCTGCTCGTTGAGGTAGAAGTCGCGCTGGTTCTTCTCCATCTGCCGTTTGACGCGGCCGCGGATGCGCTTGTCGACGTTGAGGATGTCGACCTCGCGCTCGAGTTGCTCGAACAGGTTCTCAAGGCGAGCCTTGATGTCGGCCAGGTCGAGCACGACCTGCTTGCTCTCGAGCTTGAGCGGCAAGTGGGCGGCGATGGTGTCGGCCAGGCGGCCGGCGTCGTCGATGCTGGCGATCGAGGTAAGGATTTCCGGCGGGATCTTCTTGTTCAGTTTGACGTACTGGTCAAACTGCTGCATGACCGCGCGGCGCAGAGCCTCGACTTCAGTGGCCTTGGCCTCCTGGGCGGCCGGGTCGACCGGGACCACCGTGGCGGTGAAGTGGGCCTCGCCGTCGGTGATGCGGGCCACATGGGCGCGTTGCTGGCCCTCGACCAGCACCTTCACCGTACCGTCGGGCAGCTTGAGCATCTGCAAGATGGTGGAGACGCAACCGACCTCGAACATGTCGGTGGCGGCGGGCTCGTCCTTGGCGGCGGCCTTTTGGGCCACCAGCATGATGCGGCGCTCGGCCTCCATGGCGGCCTCGAGAGCCTTGATGCTCTTGGGCCTCCCGACGAAGAGAGGGATGACCATGTGCGGGAACACCACCACGTCGCGCAGCGGCAGAAGCGGCAGTTCGATCGGGGTTGAAGGGAGCGGAACGTGGCCGGACATATGGATCCTTTTTCTACCTTCCACAGAGTGGAGGGCGTTTGGCGATTTTCAACCCAAATGACGACAGGGGGTCAGGCCTTTTTTGCCGCTTCTCGGTACACGAGCAGGGGCGGCTTGTTTTCCTCGATAGTAGGCTCGTCGAGCACAACCCGCTCGACGTTGGAGGTATTGGGCAGCTCGAACATGGTGTCAATGAGTGACTGCTCGAGAATAGAACGCAGGCCCCGGGCGCCTGTCTTGCGGGCCAGGGCCTTGCGCGCGATGGCCCGCAATGCATTGGGACGCACCTCAAGCTCAACGCCTTCCATGGACAGGAGCTTGCCGTACTGCTTGACCAGTGCGTTCTTGGGCTCGGTGAGGATTTGGACCAGAGCGTCTTCGCTCAGTTCGGCCAGCGTGGCCACCACCGGCATGCGACCGACCAGCTCGGGAATGAGCCCGAACTTGATCAGGTCCTCAGGCTCGACCTCGCGGAACACGTCGGTGAGCGAGCGCTGGGCCTTGCTTTTCACCGCGGCGCCAAAGCCGATGCCCGACGACTCGGTGCGCTGCTCGATGACCTTTTCCAGGCCGGCGAAGGCGCCGCCGCAGATGAACAGGATGTTGGTGGTGTCGATCTGCAGGAAGTCCTGGTTGGGGTGCTTGCGTCCGCCCTGTGGCGGCACGCTGGCCAGCGTGCCCTCGATCAATTTGAGCAGGGCCTGCTGCACGCCCTCGCCCGAGACGTCGCGGGTGATGGAGGGGTTGTCCGACTTGCGCGAGATCTTGTCGATTTCGTCGATGTAGACGATGCCGCTTTGGGCTCGCTCCACTACGTAGTTGCAGCTCTGAAGGAGCTTTTGGATGATGTTCTCGACGTCCTCACCCACGTAACCAGCTTCGGTGAGGGTGGTCGCATCGGCCATGACAAAGGGCACGTCGAGCATGCGGGCCAGGGTCTGGGCCAGCAGGGTCTTGCCCGAGCCGGTCGGGCCGATCAGGAGGATGTTGGACTTGGCGAGCTCGACATCGTCCTTCTTGGCCTTTTCCTTGTGGCGCAGGCGCTTGTAGTGGTTGTAGACCGCCACGGCCAGGATGCGCTTGGCGGGTTCCTGGCCGATGATGTAGTTGTCGAGGTTGGTCTTGATCTCTACAGGCGTGGGCAGGTCACCGCGCGCCTCTTTTTGCTCATCGCCAGCGGGCAACTCGTCGCGGATGATTTCATTGCACAGGTCGATGCACTCGTCGCAAATGAAGACCGAGGGGCCTGCGATGAGTTTCTTCACCTCGTGCTGGCTCTTTCCGCAAAACGAGCAGTAAAGCGTTTTTTCGCTGGAGGAGCCTTTTTTGTCGGCCATGGATGTCGGTGTTGGCGTTGGAGAAACAATGATACCCAAATGAGAACGGCGCCCCCGGTGCAACCGGAAGGCGCCGCTTGGGCGCAAGGACGAATGGAGCCAGGCCGAGGCCTGACCCCGTCAATACCACTGTGTGTGCTCAGGGTCGCTTGGCGATGACCTGGTCGACAAGGCCATAGGCCTGGGCCTCGTCGGCTTCCAGGAAGTAGTCGCGCTCGGTGTCGCGCTCAATCTTCTCCAGCGACTGGCCGGTGCGCTCAGCCAGGATCTTGTTCAACTGGGCGCGGGTCTTGAGGATGTCGCGGGCGTGGATTTCGATGTCCGTCGCCTGACCCTGCGTACCACCGAGGGGCTGGTGAATCATGATCTTGGAGTTGGGCAATGCGAACCGCTTGCCCTTCTCGCCAGCAGCCAGCAAGAAGGCTCCCATGGAAGCCGCCATGCCCATGCACAGGGTAGACACCTGCGGTTTGATGAAGTTCATCGTGTCGAAGATGGCCATGCCGGCCGACACGCTGCCGCCAGGGCTGTTGATGTAGAAGGAGATGTCCTTATCGGGGTTCTCGCTCTCAAGAAACAGCAACTGCGCAACCACCAGGTTGGCGGTCTGGTCGTTCACCGGCCCGACCAGGAACACCACCCGCTCGCGCAGCAGGCGGGAATAAATGTCATACGACCGCTCGCCGCGGCCGGACTGCTCGATGACGATGGGCACCATGCCAAGGGCCTGGATGTCGAGTGCGCTCATGGGAGGGGCTCCGGTATTGCAATTGGATTCAGGCTAAGCCCGGGCATTTGTCCGGGCCGAGAACCTACTTTAGGGCATGCTGGCCGGGTTTCAAGCGGCCGGGCAGGGCTGTGCCCCTTCAGGCCCCCTGCTGCCCCATCAGCTCGTCGAAGCCCAGGGTCTTGTCGGTGATCTTGGCCTGGGCCAGAACGAACTCGGTGACGTTGTTCTCGATGACCACCGCCTCAACCTCGGCCATGCGGCGGTTGTCGCTGTAGTACCAGCGCACCACTTCCTCGGGCTTCTCGTAGCTGCCGGCCATTTCTTCGACATGGGCCTTGAGCTGCTCGGGCTTGGCGGCCAGGCTGTTGGCGCGCACCAGTTCGGCGACGACCAGGCCCAGACGCACCCGGCGCTCGGCCTGGGCGGTGAACAGTTCGCCGGGGATCGGGGCCTTGTCGGCGTCCTTGATGCCACGCTGCTTGAGGTCGGCGCGGGCGCCCTCGATCATGCGGTCCACTTCGGCGGCCACGCTGGACTTGGGCAGGTCAAGTTCGGCCTTGGACACCAGGGCGTCCATCACCGCCTGCTTATTGCGGGCCTGCAGGCGATGCTTGACCTCGCGGTCCAGGTTTTTCTGGATGTCAGCGCGCAGGGCGTCGACCGAACCCTCGGCCAGCCCCAGGGACTTGACCAATTGCTCGTTCACCTCAGGCAGGTGGGCGGCCTCGAGCTTCTTGAGGGTGACCATGAAGTCGGCCTGTTTACCGGCCACATCTTTGCCGTGGTAGTCGGCCGGGAAGGACAGCGGGAAGGTCCGGCTCTCGCCGACCTTCATGCCGCGCACCGCTTCCTCGAACTCCTTGAGCATCTGGCCGTCGCCGACCAGGAACTGGTAGTCGTCGGCCTTGCCGCCGGCGAAGGGCTCGCCGTCGATCTTGCCCTCGAAGTCGACGGTGACGCGGTCGCCGTCGGCAGCGGCCTCGCCCAGCGCCTTCTGGGCGAAGGTGCGGCGCTGCTTGCGCAGGATTTCGATGGTGCGGTCGATGGCGGCGGCGTCGACGGTGGCGGTCACGCGCTCGATCTCGGCGCTGGTCAGGTCGGCGATCTTGACCTCGGGGAAGACTTCGAAGACGGCGTCAAAGGCCAGCTCGCCCTCGGGCGCGCCTTCCTTTTCGGTGATGCGCGGCTGGCCGGCCACACGCAGCTTGGCCTCGTTGGCGGCCTGCGAGAAGGCCTCGCCGACCTTGTCGTTCATGACCTCGTACTGGACCGAGTAGCCATAGCGCTGGGCCACCACCGACATCGGCACCTTGCCGGGACGGAAGCCGTCCATCTTGACGGTGCGGGCCAGCTTCTTGAGGCGGGCGTCGACTTCGTTCTTGATGGTGTCGACCGGCAGGGTCAGGGTGATCTTGCGTTCGAGTTTCTCGAGGGTTTCAACGGTCACGGCCATGGTGCTTCTTTCTCGCTAAGTGCTGGTGTTCGATTCGCAGGGCGTCCGGATGGTGGCGCGGTCAATGAGCTGTGTTTTCCGGGGCGTGGTGCGCGGGGGGGGACTCGAACCCCCACACCATTGCTGGCGTCAGGACCTAAACCTGGTGCGTCTACCAATTTCGCCACCCGCGCGGCCCAGGAAAACAAAGCGGGCGTCATGGGGCTCATGCCCTTACCGCCCGCCGCGTGAAATCCGGTCAATCGCGTATTTTAGACCGGCGCAAAGCCCCCTTCCGCCGACTTGGCTCAGGCCGGCCCGCCCTGAACCCCGCCCTCCCCCGTGCCGGACACAGCGCCCGGCTCGGGCCGTTGCACCCGGAACCAGGCTGCATACATGGCCGGAAGGGCCAGCAGGGTGAGCACCGTGGCCACAACCAGGCCGCCCATGATGGCCACCGCCATCGGGCCCCAGAAGACCGAGCGGGACAACGGAATCATGGCGAGCACCGCCGCCGCCGCGGTCAAGACGATGGGCCGCAGGCGACGCACCGCCGATTCGACAATGGCCTCCCAGGCCGGCACGCCCCGGGCGCGGTCCTGCTCGATCTGGTCAATCAGGATCACCGAGTTGCGCTGGATCATCCCCATGAGGGCGATCACGCCCAACAGCGCCACAAAGCCGAAGGGCCTCCCCAGCAGCAGCAGCGCCCCAGCGACCCCGGCGATACCCATCGGACCGGTGATGAAGACCAGCAGCGCCCGGCTGAAACTGTGCAACTGCAGCATCAGCAGGGTGAAGGTGATGAACAGCATCACCGGGATGCCGACCGCGATGGACGAAGACCCCTTGCTGCTTTCCTCGGCTGCGCCAGCCACCTGAAGGCGGTAGCCCTGCGCCCAGCCCGACTCCAATTTGCGCAGCGCCGGCAGCACCTCCTGTGTGACGGTGGCGCCTTGCAGGCCCTCGACCACGTCGCCTTGCACGGTGATGGCGTAGTCGCGCCCTTCGCGCCACATCACCCCGGGCTCCCAGGTGAAGGTCAGTTTGGCCACCTGCAGCAGGGGCACGCTGCGCCCGGTGGCGGTGGGCACATAGGCATTGGCGACATCGGTGATGGCGTCGCGCTCGGCCAAGGGCTGGCGCAGCACGATGTCGATCAGCCGGTCACCCTCGCGGTACTGGCCGACCGTGGCGCCAGAGAAGGCGATCCGCGTGCTCTGGGCGATGGATTGGCTGGACACACCCAGCGCCCGGGCCTTGGCCTGGTCGATCTCCAGGCGAACCACTTTGACCGACTCGTTCCAGTTGTCGTTGACGCCGCGGGCGTTGGGGCTGGCCCGCAGTACGGCCTTGACCTCGTCAGCGCGTTGGCGCAGGGTCTGCGGGTCTGGGCCCATGACACGGAACATCACCGGGAAGGGAACCGGCGGCCCGTTGGGGAGCAGCTTGACCCGGGCGCGCAGCTCGGGAAATTCGGTCGCCAGCACCTGGGGGAGCTTGAGCCGCAGCGCCTCGCGGGTCGGTAGATCCGCCGGCACCAGGATCAACTGCGCGACGTTGGTCTGCGGAAAAATCTGGTCCAGCGGCAGGTAAAAACGCGGCACACCCGAGCCCACCCAGGCACTCACGGTGCTAACCCCGGGCTCGGCCATCAGCCGCTTTTCGACCTGGCGCGCCATTTCCTCGGTGGCGGTGAATGCGGTGCCCTCGGGGGACCACAGGTCCACCAGAATTTCGGGCCGGCTCGAGTCGGGAAAAAACTGCTGCTGCACCTGCCCCATGCCGACGATGCCCAGGGCGAATGTCAGCACCGTGGCCCCGATGGTGATCCAGCGGTGCGCCACGCACCAGTTCACTGCGCGACGAAACCCTTGATAGAACGGGGTGTCGAAATGCTCGCCGTGGGCTGCACCTGCTGGCCTGTCCCTGAGAAGCCGGTGACCCAGAAAGGGCACAAAGTAAACCGAGACGATCCAGCTCAGAACCAAAGCGACCACCGTCACCGCAAAGATGGCGAAGGTGTATTCGCCTACCGTCGAACGGGCCATGCCGATCGGCAGAAAGCCGGTGGCGGTGATGAGGGTGCCGGTGAGCATGGGCATCGCCGTCACCTCGTAGGCGAAGGTGGCGGCGCGGAACCTGTCGTAGCCCTCCTCCATCTTGCGCACCATCATCTCGACGGCAATGATCGCGTCGTCGACCAGCAGGCCCAGGGCAATGATCAGCGAGCCCAGAGAGATCTTGTGCAGGCCAATGCCCCAGTAGTCCATGGCCAAAAAGGTCATGGCCAGCACCAGGGGAATGGTGATGCCCACCACCAGTCCAGGCCGCATATCCACATACCAGCGGCGCCACAGGGGCAGGCCCGCGGCACCCTCGCGCTTGTGCAGGCCCAGCGCCAGAAAGCTCACGCCCAGCACGATCACCACCGCCTCGATCAGGGTCATGACGAATTCGTTGACCGAAGTGGCCACCGCCTTGGGCTGGTCCTGAACCTGCACCAAACGCACACCGGCCGGCAGGGCCTGGGCGATGCGGGCGGTGGCCTCGTCCAGCGCACGGCCCAGGCGGATGATGTCTCCGCCCTTGGCCATGGACACACCCAAGGCGATCACGTCGCGCCCCTGGTGGCGCACCTTGACCTGCGGTGGATCCACATAGCCGCGGCGGATGGTGGCGATGTCGCCCAGGCGAAGCTGGTTGCCGGAGGCCCCCCGGATCGGCATGGCCGAGAGCTGATCGACCGCGGTGAACTGGCCGCCGACCCGCACCTGCACCATGTCCAAGGGCGTCGCTACCGCGCCAGCGGGCTCGACCGCGTTTTGCTGCCCCAACTGAGCCAGCACCTGGTTCATGTCCAGCCCGAGCTGGGCCAGGCGCTGCTGCGAAATCTCGATATAGAGCTTCTCGTCCTGCACACCGAACTGTTCGACCTTGGCCACGTCGGGCACACGAAGCAGCTGCTGGCGCACCTGGTCGGCGAAGGTCTTGACCTCGGCCCAGGAAAAGCCCGGGTCTGCCTCGAGGGCGTAGATCACGCCATAGACGTCACCGAAATCGTCATTGAAAAAAGGCCCTTGCACGCCCTGCGGCAAGGTCAGGCGCATATCGCCCACCTTTTTGCGAACGGTGTACCAGACCTGGGGTACCTCGGCGGCACGCGACGAGTCTTTGATCTGGAAAATGATCTGCGACTCGCCCGGCTTGGAGTAGCTGCGGATCACGTCGGCATAGGGCACCTCCTGCAGGGCCCGCTCGAGCTTGTCGGTGACCTGGTCGGCCACCTGCTGCGCAGTGGCGCCGGGCCAGTAGGTGCGAATCACCATCGCGCGGAAGGTGAAGGGCGGGTCCTCGTCCTGCCCCAGCTGGAAGTAGGCGGCGACGCCCAGCACCATGAGCACCACCATCAGGAAGCGGGTCAGCGCCGGATGCTCCAGCGCCCAGCGGGAGAGATTGAAGCCCCGGGCAGGTTCCTGCAGACCAGGTTCTGGCGCGCTCATTTGGGCGCCTTCCACAGCGTGACCTTCTGACCCGGCTGCAGCACGTGCACGCCGGCGGCCACCACCTGCATGCCGGCCCGCAAGCCGCTGGCGACCACCGCCTCGTTGCCGTCGGCACCCGCGAGTTGCACCGGCTGCGACTTGACGGTCATGGTGGCGGCGTCAAGAACCCACACCGCGGTGACGCCCCCTTCCTGGCGCAAGGCGCTGGTGGGCAGCTTGAGCGCGGCAGCCGGCTCGGCCTGGCCCCTGGCCAAGGCCTGCGGCGCCACCGCCAGGGTGATGCCCAGGGGCAGGCGGGCGGCCGCAGGCAAGGTGGCCTTGACCAGGAAGGTGCGGGTCACCGGGTCAGCGATCGCGCCGACCTCACGCACCTGGGCAGCCACGGCTTGCGCGCCGCCCCAGGGCTTGACCTGAACGGAGCTGCCCACCCGGATCGCACCGACACGGTCTTCGGGCACCGAAAACACCGCATCGCGCGGCCCCTCGAGGGCCAGGCGCAGCACCGGCGTACCGGCGGACACCACCTGTCCGGGCTCGGCCTCAACTGCGGTCACGACGCCTGCGGCGGGTGCGAGCAGGCGGGTGTACGTCGACTGGTTGCCCTGAGAGGCCAGCTGGGCCTGCGCCTGATCGAGCTGTGCCTGGGCCGCCTTGAGGGTGGTCTCCCGGCGCTCGAGTTCGGCGCCGCTGATGAAGTTCTGCTGCTGCAGGGCCTGGTAACGCTTGAACTCAGCGGCCGCCAGGTCCCGCTGGGTCCGGGCGGCTGCCACCTGGGCCTGCGCCGCTTCTTGCGCCAGCTGGTAGTCCTGCGGGTCCAGTTCGGCCAGCAACTGGCCGGCCTTGACCACCTGTCCGGGCTCGGCCTGGCGCCGCAGCAGCTTGCCCGCCACCCGGAACCCAAGCCGGCTTTCTACCCGCGCACGCACCTCACCTGCAAACTCGAGGCCGCTGGCCAGCGTGGCCTCACCGACCGTGATCACCTTGACCGAACGCAGCGGCTCGGGCGCCGGCGCTGGCTTGGAGCAGGCGGCGAGCAGCAGGCTGAGCAACAGCAGGAGGGGCAGTGCGCCTGATCGGGCGGGAAGGGTCTGGGGCATGGCGGTTCGATGGAGAGGCGATGAAATAGCAAATCCCACGACGGGTGGGACGAACGAGCGGGATAAACGAACGGGATAGCGAGAGATCGGAGAGTCTGAATGACCCTGAATGGACCCGATCGTTGGCGAAATTTTAATGACTGACCGGTTAGTTATCGGAATTGTAAGGATATTGAGCGGGGCGGCGACAATCCTGACGTGAGCTTCTCCTCCCGCACCGAACCGGGCGCCGACGCTGCTGCGCCCCCGGTCGATCACTACGAAAACTTCCCGGTTGCCTCCTGGCTCTGCCCGCCAGCGCTGCGCCCGTCTGTGGGCGCGCTCTATCACTTTGCCCGGACGGCCGACGATCTGGCCGACGAGGGACCGGCAAGTCCGGCGCAGCGGCTGCTTGACCTGGGCAACTACCGGGCGCAGCTCCTGACCTGCTTCGAGGGCGCCGAGGGCCCGCCAGCCGCCGAGTCGGACCCCCGCTGGGCCTGGATCTTCGGCCCCCTGCGCCAGACCATTGCCCGCCACACACTGCCACCGACCGACCTGCTGGACCTACTCTCGGCCTTCGAGCAGGACGTGGTCCGCACCCGGGACAGACAAGGCTATACCAACCGGGCCGAGTTGCAGGACTACTGCCGGCGCTCAGCCAACCCGGTGGGGCGGCTGATGCTGCACCTGTTCGGCGTGCAGGGCGAGGAGGCGCTGCGCGAGAGCGACGCGGTCTGCACTGCCTTGCAACTGATCAACTTCTGGCAAGACCTCTCGGTCGACCTGCCGCGCGGGCGCCACTACCTGCCGGAGGCCGATGTCCGTGCCTGCGGCCTGGCCCCCGACCAGCTGCGGGTCACCTCGCCGCAAGACCTCGCCGCTCTGGCCGCTCGAGGCGGCACGGCGGCCCTGGTGGCCAGCCTGTGCACCTGGGCGCGGGAGGAGATGCGCCGCGGCGCGGGCATCGTCCACCGGGTGCCCGGCCGCGCGGGCTGGGAACTGCGGGCGGTGGTCCAGGGAGGCCTGCGGACCCTGGAACGGGTCGAGTCCCTGGGCGCGGCGGCCTTTGTGCGGCGGCCGTCCCTGGGGGCAGCCGACTGGCCGGTCATTGCCTGGCGCTGCCTGGCCATGCGAAAGCCGATGTGACAATCTGCCCATGACCTCGCCCGCCTCCACGCCCCCGGTCACCTCCTCTCCCGAGCGCTATGTGCAGGAGAAGGCAGCGGCCTCGGGCAGCAGCTTCTACTACGCCTTCCGCTTTTTGCCGCCGCGCCGGCGCGCCGCCATCACCGCCTTCTACGCCTTCTGCCGCGAGGTCGACGACGTGGTCGACGAGGTCACCGACCCGGGCGTGGCCGCGACCAAGCTGGCCTGGTGGCAGCAGGAGGTGGGACGGGCATTTGCCGGCTCACCGCAGCACCCGGTGACCCGGGCACTGCTGCCGCTGGCCGCCGAGTTCGGCATCGAGGCGCGCCATCTGCTCGCGGTGGTCGAGGGCTGCCAGATGGACCTCACCCAAAGCCGCTACCTCGACTTCGCCGCCCTCGAGCGCTATTGCCACCTGGTGGCCGGAGTCGTCGGCGAGGTGGCCGCGCGCATCTTTGGCCAGGCGGACCCAATCACCACCGCCTATGCGCACAAGATGGGGTTGGCCTTCCAGCTCACGAACATCATCCGCGACGTCGGCGAGGACGCGATGCGCGGGCGCATCTACCTGCCGATCAGCGAGTTGCAGCGCTTCGACGTCAAGGCGCACGAACTCCTGCAGCGCCAGGACAGCGAGCGCTTTCGCGCGCTGATGGCGTTTCAGGCCGAACGCGCACACGCCCTCTACGACGAGGCCTTGGCCCTGCTGCCGGCAGTCGACCGTCGCAGCCAGAAGCCGGGCCTGATGATGGCCAGCATCTACCGCACCTTGCTGCGCGAGATTGAGCGGGACCAGTTCCAGGTGCTGCAGCAGCGGGTCGCGCTCACGCCCCTGCGCAAGCTGTGGCTGGCCTGGAAGATGCAAGCCCTCGGACGCTTCTGAGCGCGATGGAGCGGCTTGCGTCAACGGCCAAGACGGTCCAGGGAGCCACGCGGGGAACTGGCGCCGGCGCGGCGCGGTCGGTGGCCATCATCGGCGGTGGTTGGGCCGGACTGGCAGCCGCGGTAGAAGCCACCGAGGCCGGTCACCAGGTCACCCTGTTCGAGGCGGCCCGCAGCCTGGGCGGCCGCGCCCGCAGCCTGCCACTGACGCTGCCCGACGGCACGACGAGCGCCCTCGACAACGGCCAGCACATCCTGATTGGCGCTTACCGACAGACCCTCGGGCTCATGAGCAAGGTAGGCGTCGATCCACGCACCGTGCTGCACGGCGAGCCGCTGGATCTGCGCGACCTCGACGGAAAAGGCCTGCGCCTCCCGGCCTGGCCCTCGCCTCTGGACGCAGCCTGGGGTATTGCCCGGGCACAGGGCTGGTCCTGGGGTGACAAGCGCGCCCTGATCGCGGCCACCCTGGGCTGGCAGCGGGCTGGCTTTCGCTGCGCCAGCAGCGCCTCAGTGGCCGACCTATGCAGGCGCATGCCGGCCCCGGTCGTCCAGGGCCTGATCGAGCCCCTGTGCATATCGGCGCTGAACACCCCACCCGAGCGGGCCAGCGGCCAGGTGTTTCTGCGGGTGCTGCGGGATTCACTCTTT
>NZ_JARXAB010000111.1 GCF_029866045.1 Ramlibacter sp.
GTGCTGGTGCTGGTGCTGGTGCTGGTGCTGGCCCCTGTGCCGGTTCGCCCATGGCCCCGGGTTGGTCTGGGTCCGGCCACTGCGGGTGGGCGGCTGGCGCCTGGGCCCAGAGACGGGCCGAAAGTCTGTAGAGATGTTGCATAGGTCATCCTTGGAAGAGCGGGGCCGATGCTAAGCAGCACGGGCGAAGCCCGTTGATCGGCTCCTGACGGCTGCTTTGCCCGACCCTCTCGCGCTCAGAAATCCGCTTGGGTCTGCCCGATCTTTGCTTTGATGGGTCCCTCGATGGCATCTATTCGTCTTTGGACGTTGTCGGGTCGAGTGATTTTTGGGCTCAATTCCAGGGATCCTTGCTGGGGTCGCGGATGATGACCAGGCTCTGCTCATGCAGCGCGGCCAAGGCCTCACCAAACGATCGATAGAGTTGCAGTTGCTTGCCGTCCCGGGACAGCATCAGGTACCTGTTGACTGCATTAAGTAGGGTGGCCCTCCAGCGATGCGCCGGAATCAACGCTGCGACTCTCGGGTTCGTTCCCTGGTCTTGCAATGCGCTCAAAATCGCAGGCTTCCAGCGCGCATTTGTGTAGGGCTGCGTCAACGGATAGTGCAGGTAGGCCTGCACATTGGCTTCCACCCACTTCACGTGATCTGGCCAGGGGTGCCGGACGGTGTTGAGCTGGATGAGCACCTCTGCCAGCGCCTCGCCCGCCCGGGAGGCGTGGGCCATCAAAATCCGGTCGTCACCGTTTGGCTTGGGGATCCCTTTCGGTTCTTGGCACACGGCCCGGATCAGGATCGCTTTGTGCGAATCCGCCATGTCTACCCCGCCCAGGTGGCGCGCCAGCGGACGGGCAATCGAATCCGTGAGTGTCCATCCCAGATCAGAGCCTTCGTCGATGAGCTGGCCGCTGACGTCCCCGTAGGCCCAGTCCCAGACCTTGAGCAGTTGCTCAAGGTGGGCGTCACCCATGCAGAGGCGGTCGAAGGGTTCGGTCATGGCCTGTATGAAATCGCGGGTTGCGTCTGGCTCCCGCCAGTGCCGGGAGGCGCGGAAGCTGCTGACCATCTGTTCCACGGTGGTCAAAGGGAGCCCGGTCAGCTGATCGCCCGCCAGCGAAGTCGCCAGTGCTTTCAGGGCCTTCACCGGTCTGTGTTCGGCGAAAAGTGATTCCATCACCTCAGTGAGCGCGGGAACGTGGCTCGGATCCCCCGTGGGCGCGGCTGGTGTGTCCTCGAGGCTGCAAGGCAGTTGCATGCCCAGGACGGGGAGGGCCTCTTCATCGATCCGCCACTCGTCGGCGAGGGTCTCGCGATAGTGCGTTGTATCTTCAGGCTCAGGCTCAGGCCAGGTTCTTTGCGCCGCAGGCAGGTGATCTGGATAGGCCGTGGATGCCAGTAGCTTCAAGCTCAGCAAGCCGAGCAAGCCAGCGCCTGCGAGCATCAGACGCCGTGCCGCTCTGCTGCACAAGGAGGTGTGTGGCCCCGCGGCGGGTCTTCCCGCTGGCCGTCCCGCAGCCATCGCCATGGCGGCAATTGGCTGGGCCGCGTTTCGTCCCCTGGGCGGTGGCAGTGATGCGCTGCGCTGGCGAAGGCCAGCCGCCTGCGGGCCCATGGCTGGATGTACCACTGGCGCGGCAGGCGCCTTTGGCAAGCCGGGTTGGTCCTCTTCCCATTGCGCGGGATCGATGGGCGCCGCTGCGTTCTGAGCGTTCTGTGCGGGCGGAGGGTAGGGGCGGGGCAGCCATCGGGCGAGCAGTTGCATAGGTCCTCCTGGGTCGACACCGACCGATCCTAGGAAGAGTTGCCGATTGCGCTTACTCGCCGCCTGACGCTCGGCAGAGGGCGCGCTGGCTTCAGCGCCCCTGGAACCTGGCCGCGCGCTTTTCCAGGCGGGCGGCCATGCCCTCGCGCTTGTCCTCGCTGGCGAACAGCGTGGCAAAGGCCGTGCGCTCAAACGCCAGGCCTGCATCGAGGCCGACGTTCATGCCCTGCAAGACGCTGGCCTTCACCTGGCGCAGGGCCAGGGGCGGCAGCTCGCACAACTCGCGCGCCATGGTGAGCGCGCGCGTTTCGGCCTGGCCGTCCTCGGCCAACTCACTGGCCAGGCCCCAGGCCAGGGCCTCTTCGCCCGAGAAGGGCTCGCCCCGCAAGAGGATGTTCATCGCCCGAAACTTGCCCACCGCGCGGGTGAGGCGTTGCGTCGCGCCGCCGCCGGGCATGATGCCCACTTTGACCTCGGGCTGGCCGAACTTGGTGCCGCGCTCGGCCACCAGGATGTCGGCGTGCATGGCCAGCTCGCAGCCGCCGCCCAGCGCCCAGCCGCGCACGGCGGCGATCACTGGCTTGCTGCAATGGCCGATCGCGTCCCAGAGCAGGCCCATGCGGCGCGCCATGATCTCGAGCGGGTCGGCGTCGCGGTACTCGGTGAGATCAGCGCCAGCACAAAAAGCTTTTTCGCTGCCCGCCAAGACGATGACGCGCACGGCCGGGTCGGCGTCAAGCCGGGTGAAGGCCTCGGCCAGGGCATGGCGCAATTGCAGGTTGAGGGCGTTGAGAGCGGCGGGCCGGTGCAGGCGCAGCAGCACCACGCCAGGGTGGGGGTGCTCCTCCAGCAAGACCGGTGCGTCCGCTGTGGTGGAGGGGAGGGGGCTCGTGGTCGGGGGGGTCATCGTGTTCTCGTGTGCGTCGTGCGTCGGGTGGACACCCGGATCAGGGTGCGAAGCGGTAACCGCTTTCAGCCCTTGAACACCGGCGGCCGTTTCTCGAAGAAGGAGGCCACCGCCTCGACATGGTCGGCGGTGTGGTGCGCCAGGCCCTGAAAGCGGCCGGCGGTGTCGAGCGCCTCATCGAGCGTGCCGGTGCGCGCCTGCAAGAGCAGCTGCTTGGTCCAGCGCAGCACCTGCGGCGGGTTGGCGGCGATGCGATGGGCCAGCGCCATCGCCGCCTCCATCAGCGCTTCAGGCTCGACCACGCGCGAGACAAGGCCGATGCGCAGGGCCTCGTCGGCACCCAGCGTCTCGCCGGTGAGCGCCATTTCGGCAGCACGTGAAAAGCCCACGATCCGGGGCAGGAACCAGCAGCCGCCATCACCGGGGACGATGCCCACTTTGACAAAGCTCTCGGCAAACTTGGCGGTGGTGGAGGCAATGCGGATGTCGCACATGCAGGCCAGGTCGTTGCCCGCCCCCATGGCCGCGCCGTTCACCGCCGCGATGATGGGCACCTGCAGGGTCTGGAAGGCGCGCGGAATGCGCTGAATGCCCTGGCGGTAGTTCTGGGCGATCTGCTCGGGCGAGCCGCCGAACATGCCGGTGCGGTCTCGCATCTCGGCGACGTTGCCGCCGGAGCAGAAGGCGCTGCCGGCGCCCGTCAGCACCGCGGCGCGCACCGAGGTGTCGGCATTGAGCGCAGCGAACACGCGCTCGAAGCCGCCAAAGCACTCTTCTCCGCTCAGGGCGTTGCGGGTGTCGGGGCGATCGAGGGTGAGCAGGGCCACCGGGCCGTGGCGCTCGACGCGCAGGAAGTCGGAAGTCATGGCGCAGTGTCCTTCAAGAAGTGAATCGACCGCCCCGTGGGGCGGCCGCATGGGGGGAGGTCAGAAACGGTACCCGGGGTTGCCCGCGGCCTCAGGCCTTGGCCAAGGCCAGTGCCGCCCCTTGGCCCACGCCGATGCACATGGTGGCCAGCGCATGCCGACCGCCCGTGGCTTGGAGTTGGCGGGCCGCAGTGAGCGCCAGACGCGCACCCGACATGCCCAAGGGGTGGCCCAGCGCGATGGCGCCGCCATGCGGGTTCACATGCGCGCCGTCGTCTGGCAGGCCCAGGGCGCGCAGCACCGCCAAGCCTTGGGAGGCGAAGGCCTCGTTCAGTTCGACGACGTCAAAGTCGCCGATGGACAGGCCCAACTGCGCCATCAGGCGCTGCGTCGCCGGCACCGGGCCGATGCCCATGACCCGAGGCGCCACGCCCGCGCTGGTATAGCCGGTGATACGTGCGATGGGCGTGAGCCCGTGCCGGGCTACGGCGGCCTCGCTCGCCAGCAGCAAGGCGGCGGCGCCGTCGTTCACGCCGGAGGAATTGCCGGCGGTGACGGTGCCGCCCTTGCGGAAGGCGGGCTTGAGCGCGGTGAGGCTCTCGAGCGTGGTGTCAGCGCGGGGATGTTCGTCGCGTGAGACGGTGACCGTCTCGCCGCGCTTGCGGCCCGCCACCTGCACAGGAATGATCTCGCCGTCGAACCAGCCCGCGGCCTGAGCCTGGGCGGTGCGTTGTTGGCTGGTCAAGGCAAACGCATCTTGGTCGGCGCGCGAGATGCCGTGCTCCTCGGCCACGTTCTCGGCGGTCTCGCCCATGGCGTCGGTGCCGTGCATCTCGTGCATGCGCGGGTTGACGAAGCGCCAGCCGATGGTGGTGTCATGCACCTCGTTGTTGCGAGAGAAGGCGCTGGTGGCCTTGGGCATGACGAAGGGCGCGCGGCTCATGCTCTCCACACCGCCGGCCAGGGCCAGGTCGACCTGGCCGCAGGCGATGGCACGGGATGCGCTGGCCACAGCCTCGAGACCGGAGGCGCACAGGCGGTTCAAGGTGGCGGCGCCGACAGTCACTGGCAGGCCGGCGAGTAGGGCGCTCATGCGGGCCACGTTGCGGTTGTCTTCGCCGGCCTGATTCACGCAGCCGTAGTACACCTCCTCGAGTGCACCCCAGTCCAAGGTGGGGTGACGCGCCATCAGCGCCTGGATCGGCAATGCACCCAGGTCGTCGGTGCGGATGGAGGAGAGGGCGCCGCCGTAGCGGCCGATCGGCGTACGCACGCCGTCACACAGGAAAACGGTTCGGAGCTTGTTGTCCATCACAGGCCCAGCACCCGCTCGGCGTTTCCGTGCATGATTTTTTCCATGATCTCGTCCTTGTAGCCCAGCTCGGACCACTCGCGCAGGATGCGCTCGTAGGGGAGGCTGGGGTAGTCACTGCCGAACATGATTTTATCTTGCAGGCGACCGCGGATATCGACCTTGAGGTTGCCCGGGAAGTGCTTGGGCGCCCACCCCGACATCTCCCAGTACACATTGCCTTTGTGCAGGGCCACCGCGGTGGTCTCGTCGACCCAGGGCCAGCCCGGGTGGGCCATGATGATTTTCAAATTGGGAAAGTCGGCCGCGAGCTGGTCGATGTGCTTGGGGTGGGCATGGCGAATCACCGCGCCGTTGCCGCCAGGCATGCCGGCGCCCATGCCGGTGGTGCCCACATCGATCATCACCGCTGCGCCCAGGCTGGCGATCTCCTCGAACAGCGGGTAGTAGCGGCGGTCACTCACACCGAAGTGCTGCATGATGGGATGGAAGTGAAAGCCGATGAAGCCCAGCTCGGTCACCGCCTTTCGCACCTGCTTCATCGCAATCTCGCCCTTGGCGGGCTCCACCGCGCCCCAGCATTGGAGGATGCGATCCGGATGTCGCTTCCACATCTCGTGCACGTACTCGTTGGTGCAGGCGGCCGCGTCGATGGTGGTCTCCAGGTCCAGGGCCACCAGGCAGGCTTCGACGCCGGCGTCGGTGAACTCCTGGATCACGTCCGCTTCGTTCTTGCCCACCCATTCACGCTTCCAGTAGCGGGCCAGCTCCCCGGGATAGGGGCCTTGTGACTCGATCCAGGTGGAGGTGCCGGGGTAGCAATGCAGGTCAATGATTCGCACGGGGATGTCTTTCGTGAAGGGGTCAGGTCGGCAGGCCAGCGCGTTCGGCCGCGAGCTTGGCGGTGATTTGCTCGCCCAGGGCCTTTTTCGAAACCTTGCCAAACGTAGAGACCGGGAACTCGGCCAACGTCTCCAGCCGCTCGGGCAGCTTGAACTTAGCGATTTCCCTGGTGAGGAGGAAAGCCACCAATTCGCCCAGGTTCAGGTCGGCGCCGGCCCGCAAGATGACGTAGGCGCACATCTTCTCGCCCATGGCAGCGTCGGGCATGGGCACGCAGGCCACGTTCTGCACCGCGGGGTGCATGAGGATCAGGTTCTCCACTTCCTCGGCGCTGATTTTCTCGCCGCCGCGGTTGATCAAATCCTTTTTGCGGCCCTCGACGATGTAGTTGCCCGAGGGGTGCTTGCGCATCAGGTCACCCGAGCGGTAGAAGCCATCGGGCGTGAACTGGCGGGCGTTGTACTCGGGTACACCGTAGTAGCCACGCAGGGTGTAGGGGCCGCGCACGGTGAACTCGCCCACTTCGCCTTCGGGCACTTCGCGGCCTTCATCGTCGAGCAGCAGCACCTCGTCGTCTGCAGACACCGGTCGGCCGCAGGTCTCGAGCTTGACTTCTTCAGGGTCACTGGCGCGCACGAACATCAGCGTGCCTTCGGACATGCCGAAGTTCTCTTGCACGAAGACGCCGGGAATCAGTGCGCGGGTCTTGCTGCGCACCTCTGGCTGCATGCGCTGCCCACCGCTTTGGATCAACTTCAGGCTCGACAGGTCGTAGTCCAGGGCGGAGGGGTCGTTGATCAGGCGAATCAGGAGCGCCGGCACCACCTTGAGGTGGGTGATCTTGTGCTTTTGGATCAGGGCGAACATCTCGGTCGGCCGGGTGTTGGCATGCACCACCACCTTGCCGCCCTTGAACATGAAGCCCTGAATGCCCGGGCAGGCCAGCGGCAGGTTGTGCGCGATCGGCAGCACCAACAGCAGCGTGGAGTCTTGCGTGAGCTCGGTCACCTCGGAGGCAACCTTGGAGTTGTAGGCGTAGTCGTTGTGGGTGCGCGGAATCAGCTTGGGAATGCCGGTGGTGCCGCCCGAGAGTTGGAAGATGCAGGGGTCGGTCGGCGCAAACTTCAGTTCCTGCAGACGCGAGGCAGGCAAGGTGGCCGGCTTGTCGATCAGGGCGCGCAGCGACACCTCGCCGGGACCCGCGTTGCCCAGCACCATCCGGAACCGGAGGCTGGGGTTTTCTTGCTGCACGCGGGTGATGATGGGTGCAAAGGCGAAGTCGCCCGAAGTCTCGGGGTAGACGCAGGTGGTGGCGCCCGAGAGCTGTACAAACTGGTTGATCTCGGCAAAGCGGTGCGTGACCAGCGCCGCGATCGGGATAGCGCCGATTTTTTGCAGCGCGAAGTACAGGATCACGAACTCGTGCACGTTCGGAAGCGTCGGCACCACCCGATCCAGCGGCTTGAGACCCAGCTCCAAGAGGTTGAGGGCCAGGTTGGTGGTGACCCGGTCTAGCTCGGCGTAGGTGAAGGTCTTGTCGCCGTCGACCAGGGCTACCCGGTCGGCAAAGCGCTGGAAGACGCCTTCGAACTCCTGCGCCAGGGTGCGGTCCTGCCAGTAGCCCATGGCCCGGTAGCGCGCGGCAAATTCAGGGGGGAAGGGAACGAAGCCTTCGAGCATCGGGGTTCTCCTAAGGGGCTCAGGTGGAGCTGGTGAAGCCGCCGTCAATGACGACCACCTCGCCGGTGACAAAGCGCATGCCCTGGATCAGGTTCATCATGACTTCGGCCACGTCGTCGGCCGTCACGCAGCGCTTGAGGGGCGTGGCCTTGGCGCGTGCGCCCATGAGCTGGTCGTACTTGTCGCCCAGCATGCGCTCCATCCAGTCGCCTTCCATCCAGCCCGGGGCGACTGCGTTCACGCGGATATCGGGGCCCAGGTTCCAGGCCAGCATTTTGGTCAGGCTGATCACCGCGGCCTTGCTGGCGGAATACGGCAGGGGCTGAGGGCCAGGGCGCATGCCCACAATGCTGGCGGTGTTGACGATGCAAGGCTCGGTGCCCTTTTTCAGCAGCGGCACCGCCGCGCGTGAGACCTGGAAGGTGCCGCGCACATTGACCGCAAAGGTGCGGTCCCACTCGTCCATCTGCAGGCTCTCCAGGTCCTTCACCTTCCAGTTGGCGGTGGTCCCGGCGTTGTTCACCAGGGTGTCGAGGTGGCCCCAGGCGGCGTCAATGGTGGCCAGCATCTGGCGGACCGCCGCGTCGTCGCTCACGTCGCATTGCAGCGTCATCGTTGCGGCGCCCAGAGCCTGGGCCTCCTGGGCCACTGCCTCAGCCGCCTTGGCGCTGGAGCCGTAGTTGATGGCGATGTCAAAGCCGGCGCGGGCCAGGGCCAGGACGGCGGAGCGGCCGATGCCGGTAGCGCCGCCGGTGACCAGGGCTTTTTTGCGATCTGTCATAGGGTGCTTTTCCTGAGGTTGGAATACGCTTCGCCCGCCCTGCGCCGGGAAGCTGCAGGGAGAAGGCGTGCGGGAGCGGGTTTTACTGGGGCTGGATGCCGAGGTCGGCGACCAGCTTCTTCATGGCGCGCTGCTGCGAGGCAAAGAACTCGCGGGCGGCGGCGGGGGTGTCGGCTCGGGGATAGACACCCATGTCATTGAGTCGGGCGCTCATGTCGGGGGACATGATGATGCGGTTCACGTCCGCATTGACCTTGTCGATCACCGCCGTAGGCGTGCCTGCGGGCAGGATGATTTGGAACCAGCCGATGGCCTCGTAGCCCGGATAGGTTTCGGCCACGGTGGGAATGTCCAGTCCCGGCAAGCGCAGGGTGGACGTCACCGCCAGGGCCTTGAGCTTGCCGGCCTTGATTTGACCGATCAGGCCGGGGATGCCGTCGGTGGTCATGACCACGTCACCAGACATGAGGCCGACGAGGGCGGCGGGCGGTGCGGGGTAAGGCACGGTGGTCATGCCCATGCTGCCGGCCTTGTTCAACATCTCGCCGGCCAAGTGGGGCAGGGAGTTGGGCTGGGGCGCAGCGAAGTTGGCCTTGCCCGGGTTGGCCTTGGCAAAGCGCGCCAGGTCTTGCAGGGTGTTGATGCCCGAGGCGGCGTTGGCCACCATGACCAGCGGGCTGATGCCGATGGTGGCAGCCGAGGTGAGCTCGGTGTCGGGGTTGAACTGCGGGTTCTTGTAAACGAGAGGTGTGATGGTGCCCATGGCCGCCGGCACGAAGCCGATGGTGTAGCCGTCGTTGGCCGAGCGGGCCAGCGCCGACATGCCCGGGATGCCGCCGGCGCCAGGGCGGTTGTCCACCACCACGCCCTGACCCCAGGTCTGGCTCAGGCGTTCGGCCAGCAGGCGGGCGATCACATCGGGAGCGGCGCCAGCACCGGCGGGCACGATCAACTTGACGGGGCGGGCGGGCCAGCTTTGGGCATGGGCGCCGACTGCGGTGAGCGAAAGCGCCGCGAGGGCAGCCGTGCCCAGGGCGCGGCGGGTCCATGCGTGGAAGGTGCGGTTCATCGATGTCTCCAGTGTGTTCGCTTACCGCTTCTGGCGAGCGGAATAGGGCGCAGTCTAGGCGGGCCGTGGGTTCTCAAAAAGATGCCAAAATATGCAGATTGATCACAATTTGTGAACACCCATGAAGTTGAACCAACTGCGCGACCTGGTGGCCATCGCGGAGCGGGGAAGCCTGCGCGGCGCGGCGCGCCATCTGGAGGTGGCGCAGTCGGGGTTAACCCGCAGCATCCGCGACCTCGAGCGCGAGCTGGGCAGCCCCCTGTTTGAGCGAGACGTGCGGGGCATGGTGCTCACCCCGATGGGTCGTCTGTTCTACCAACGTGCCAGTTCGGCGGTGAATGAGCTGCACCGGGCGCGCGAGGAAATGGAGCAGGCCCAGGGTGGCACCCAGGGCACGGTGGTGGCGGGCCTGTCCATCATGCCCCACCTGGGCATGCTGCCTGGTGCGCTCAAGCCCTTTCGCCGGCGCTTTCCTGGGGTGGTGCTGAAGCTGATCGAGGGTCTGTACCCGGCGATCGAGCCAGGCCTTCGTAACGGCACCATCGACTTTTATATCGGCGCGATGTCGCAGGCCGATCCCGCGCCGGGCCTGGTGTCGGAGGTCTTGTTCCACAACACCCGCATCGTGGTCGGCCGCAAGGGCCACCCGCTGGCGGGCGCCAAGTCGCTCAAGGACCTGGTCGGCGCCGATTGGGCCACCCCCTCGTTGGACGTGAATGCCGCCGAAGACCTCACCGCTGTCTTCGGCCGATTCAAGCTGCCAGCGCCAGCGATCAAGTTGCAGGCGCATTCAGCCATGTCGGTGCTGGTGGCCCTGGCCAATACCGACTTACTGGCGATGCTGCCGCGTCAGTGGACGGAGATGTCAATGGCGCAGCAGTCGCTGCAGGTTGTGCCGGTGCGCGAGCGCCTGACCGCGCCGGACATCGTCTTCGTGCGTCGCGCCAATCTGCCGCTCACGCCGGCCGCCGAGCACCTCAGTGATTTGATGCGGCGCTACGCGGACGCCTGAGCCCTGCGTGCGCAGGTCCGCACGAAAGCAGCCAGCGGCGCGGCCAGCGTCTCATCCTCCGTGCCCAGCGAGGCGCTCGGCGAAAAGTGGTTGTGCTCCGCCAGCACCTGCCACTGGGGCTGATAGCCATGGTGGGTGACGAGGCGGTGGAACAGAGCCCCTGCTTGCACCTGCATGTTCGGCAAGTCTCGCTCGGTCATACCCACCCACACAGGAAAGGGCGCGGCGTCGATCCGCGTGAGGATGCTCGCCTCGGACCAATCGGCGCGCTCGGCGCCGAAGTAGGCGTCGTTGCGTGGGTCGGGCGTGGCAATACCCAGGGCGTCGCGCGAGAGGCGCTCCATGCGCGCGTCGTAGGGCCCCGACATGAGGAAGGCGCCAGCGATCTGCCAGTCTGCGGGTTGCAATGCCCGAATAAAGGCTGCCGCTGCCACGTGAGCGGCGCCAGCCGACTCGCCCGCCAGCACGATGGCGCGCGGGTCGCCGCCAGAGCGCGCCGCGTGCCCCCTGAGCCATTGCCATGCCGCCGCAACGTCCTCGCCACCGGCCGGCCACATCGCTTCGGGGGCCAGGCGGTAATTGAGAAGAGCCGTCACGAAGCCCTGCTGGGCGCCCCACCAGCCCAGGTTGGCCCGGTCGGACTTGTCGCCGCGGATGAAGCCGCCGCCATGGGCGAACAGCAGGACGGGCCGGTCGGTTCCGTCGCCTTCTGGGTGGTAAACGTCGAGGCGATGACGCGCATGCGGGCCGTAGGCCTGGTCGGCCACCAGGGTGACGCCGCTTCGGTCTTGCGTCGCCAGGCGAGGGGCGTAGAAGGCCTTGACCTCCGGTGGTGTGGCGCTACTTCCCCAGGCGCGCAACTGGGCGAGGGCTTGCGGACCGGGGCCGGAGCCGGGGCCGGGTAGGTGTGGAGCTGTTGCAGGCAGTGGCGCAGTCATCCCGCTATCGTGCCAGAAGGGATCTCGCGGGTTCCCGCTTCGCCCTGGGGGTCCGGGCGACCCGCTTGCCGTTGCGCCGCCCGCATGTGCTCAGGCCGTTGCGATCCGCCCAGCCAACTCGCGCAGCAGGTCTTGGGTGGATTTTTGCGTGAGTGTGGTGGGCCGCTGCGAGCTCACTGCCATGCTCACGCTGCTTCGCAGGCGCGGCGAGCCAATGGCGCGGGTGATGAAGGCGCTGGGCCTTCCGGAGCTGCGTACCGCCTGGCCGGCCAGTACCGCGCTGCCGGCGCCGTCGGCCACCAGTTCGAGGATGGAGGCCACCCCGTCCACCTCCAGCGCGATGGTGGGCTTGAGGCCCAGCGTCGCCAATTCGCCCTCGACCTGCATGCGGATCGCATGCGGCCGGCTGGGGATCACCAGCGGCAGCTGCGCCAGCTCGCGCAGTGGCATGGCTCGCCCGGAGGTGGGCCCGGGCGAGCTCTTGGCTTTTGTCGCCTGGCCTGCCGACCGCGCTTGCACCAGGAACAGGTCCTCGTCGAACAAGTGCGTGAGCTCGATCTCGGGCGAGGGCGTGGCGTTATAGAGGATGGCGATGTCCAGCCGCCCACTGGCCAGGGACTCCAGCATGGGGGTGGACAGTGCCTCGGTGATGGACAGGGCGGCCTGAGGCATGGCCTCGCGGAAGGCGTGGATCAGGGCCACGGCCAGGGCGCGGGCGATGCTGGGGGGCAGGCCCACGACCACCCGGCCGGCCAGGGCGCCGCGGACCCGGCCCAACTCCTCCCTCGCGCGCTCGACCTGGTGCAGGATGCCGCGGCCGTGTTCGAGCAGCAGTTTGCCCGCTTCGGTGGGCACCGCGCCCCGCCCATTGCGCACCAGCAGGTTCTGCCGCAACTCCACTTCCAGCAGGCGCACCTGCCGGCTCAGGGCGGGTTGGGCGATGTTGAGGGCCGAGGCGGCACGGGTGAAGCTGCCCAGTTCGGCCACGCGCACGAAGTACTCGATTTGCTTGAGGTCCATGCCCTGTGCTTCCGTGAATAACCTTGGCCTCATTATGCCGGTATGGCATAGCTGCTAGTGGGGGCTTCCCCTAGGTCTGCCCCCGGGGGCAGGGGACAATCGCCTCTCAATATGAATTCGACCTCCGCCCCCCACATGGCCGCGCCCTTGCGTGGCATTTCCTCCATGGCCACCCGCCAGTTGCTGGCGGAATTGGTGGCCGCCTGGCAGGCCGACACCGGCGGCCAGGCCGCCATTGAGTCGGTGGGCGGAGTGGACGCGGCCAAGCGGGTACAGGCCGGCGAGGCGTTCGACCTTGTCTTCCTGGCCTCGGACGCAATCGCCAAGCTCGAAGCCGCCGGCTGCATCGTCCCAGGCAGCCGGGTCGACCTGGTGCTCTCGGGCACGTCGGTGGCGGTGCCGGCTGGCGCCCCTCTGCCCGATATCTCCAGCGAAGAAGCGGTGCGCGCCGCCGTGCTGGCCGCGCCCAGCGTGAGCTATTCCACCGGCCCCAGCGGCGTGGCCTTGGCCCAGATGTTTGAGCGCTGGGGCATCGCCGAGCAGGTCAAGGGCAAGATCGTTACGCCGCCGCCGGGCACCCCAGTGGGCTCGCTGGTGGCCCAGGGCCAGGTGGCGCTGGGCTTCCAGCAACTGAGCGAGTTGATCCATGTGAGCGGCATCACCATCGTCGGTACGCTGCCGCAAGCCATTGCGATCGACACTATTTTTTCCGGCGCGGTGCGCCAGGGCAGTGAGCGCGCAAGCGAGGCGCATGCGCTGCTGGCCTACATGGCCGCGCCGCACACGGCCGAGGCCAAGCGCCGACAGGGCATGCAGCCGGCCTGAAGAGGCGTGCCTGAAGCAGTTTCCGACCCCATTTCCGATTCATTCACGCATTCAACGAAAACAGCAGGAGAAACCATGTCCCTCATCATCGACTGCCATGGCCACTTCACCACCGCCCCCAAGGCGCTGGAGGACTGGCGCAACCAGCAAATTGCCGGCATCAAGGACCCGTCGGTTATGCCCAAAGTCGCTGACCTGAAAATCAGCGACGACGACCTGCGCGAGGCCATCGAGACCAACCAGCTCAAGCTGATGAAGGATCGCGGCAGCGACCTGACCCTGTTCTCGCCCCGCGCCAGCTTCATGGCCCACCACATCGGCGACTTCCATGTGTCGTCCACCTGGGCCAGTATTTGCAACGAGCTGGTGTTCCGCGTGAGCCAGCTCTTTCCCGACCACTTCGTGCCGGTGGCCATGCTGCCGCAGTCGCCCGGCGTCGATCCGGCCACCTGCATCCCCGAGCTGGAAAAGTGCGTCAAGGAGTACGGCGCGGTGGGCATCAACCTTAACCCCGATCCGTCGGGCGGCCACTGGACCAGCCCGCCCCTGACCGACCGTCACTGGTACCCCATCTACGAAAAGATGGTCGAGTACGACCTGCCGGCCATGATCCACGTCTCGACCAGCTGCAACGCCTGCTTCCACACCACCGGCGCGCACTACCTCAACGCCGACACCACCGCTTTCATGCAGCTGGTGCAGGGGGATCTGTTCAAGGACTTCCCGACGCTGAAGTTCCTCGTCCCGCACGGCGGCGGTGCGGTGCCTTACCACTGGGGTCGTTTCCGCGGCCTGGCCCAGGAGCTGAAGAAGCCCCTGCTGTCCGAGCATGTGATGAACAACGTGTTCTTTGACACCTGCGTCTACCACCAGCCAGGCATCAACCTGCTCAATACCGTGATACCGGTGAAGAACGTGCTGTTCGCCTCCGAGATGATTGGCGCGGTGCGCGGCATCGACCCGGAGACCGGCCACTACTACGACGACACCAAGCGCTACATCGAGGCCAGCCCCATCCTCTCCGATGCAGACCGTCACCAGATCTACGAAGCCAACACCCGCCGTGTCTTCTCGCGCCTGGACGCGCGCCTCAAAGCCAAAGGACAGTGACCATGTTTGAACTCGGAGTCGTGTACCCCAACAACGAACGCGCGGACCGTGCCACCGCTGATGCCCTGGCCAGCCTGGGTTCGGCCACCGTCCATGAGGCCATGGGCCGCGTCGGCCTGATGAAGCCCTATATGCGCCCGATCTACGCTGGCGCTCAGGTGTCTGGCACTGCAGTGACCGTGCTGCTGCACCCCGGCGACAACTGGATGATGCATGTGGTGGCCGAGCAAATTCAGCCCGGCGACATCGTGGTGGCCGCTATCAGTGCCGAGTGCACCGACGGTTACTTCGGTGACCTGCTGGCCACCTCTTTCCAGGCCCGCGGCGCCCGTGCCCTGGTGATCGACGCCGGTGTGCGCGACGTGAAGACGCTCACCGAGATGAACTTCCCGGTCTGGTCCCGCGCCATCTCCAGCAAGGGCACCATCAAGGCCACGCTAGGTTCGGTCAATATTCCGGTGGTCTGCGCTGGCATGTCGGTCAATCCGGGCGATGTGATCGTGGCCGACGACGACGGCGTGGTGGTGGTGCCGCGCCAGATGGCCGCCAAGACCCTGGAGGCCGCCCGCGCCCGCGAGGCCAACGAAGGCGAAAAGCGCGCCAAGCTCGCCTCTGGCGTGCTGGGTCTGGACATGTACAAAATGCGCGAGCCCCTCGAGAAGGCTGGCCTGCGTTACATCGACTGAAAGTAAAACATGGCACAAGCCAACGACAAGCCGGCCAACGACAAGGTCACCTCCGGCGGATTCACCAAGACCCCCGGCTGGCTCGACTGGTACACCGGCCCGACGAAGCCGCGCTTCCAACTGCCCGCCGGCAGCGTGGACGCGCACTGCCACGTGTTCGGCCCCGGCGACAAATTCCCCTACGCGCCCGAGCGCAAGTACACCCCTTGCGACGCCTCTTGGCAGCAGCTCTTTGCCCTGCGTGACCACTTGGGCTTTGAGCGCAATGTGATCGTGCAGGCCACCTGCCACGGGTCCGACAACAGCGCCATGGTCGACGCCTTGAAAAACGCCCAGGGCAAGGCCCGTGGTGTGGCCACCGTCAAGCGCAGCGTGAGCGATGCCGAGTTGCAGGCCATGCATGCCGCTGGCGTGCGTGGCGTGCGCTTTAACTTCGTCAAGCGCCTGGTGGACTTCACCCCCAAAGACGAACTGATGGAGATCGCCGCCCGCATTGCTCCCCTGGGCTGGCATGTAGTGATCTATTTCGAAGCGGTCGACCTGCCCGAGCTGTGGGACTTCTTCACCGCACTGCCCACCACCGTGGTGGTGGACCACATGGGCCGCCCGGACGTGAGCAAGCCGATCGACGGCCCCGAGTTCGAGCTGTTCCTCAAGTTCATGCGCCAGCACCCCAATGTCTGGAGCAAGGTCAGCTGCCCCGAGCGCCTGTCGACCACCGGCCCGCGCGCGCTGGGTGGTGAGCAGGCCGCCTACCGGGACGTGGTGCCTTTTGCCCGCAAGGTGGTCGAGGAGTTTTCCGACCGCGTTCTCTGGGGCACCGACTGGCCACACCCTAACCTGAAGGACCACATGCCCGACGACGGCCTGCTGGTCGACTTCATTCCGCACATCGCCACGACCGCCCAATTGCAGCAAAAGCTCTTGGTGGACAACCCGATGCGCCTCTACTGGAAGGACTGACATGGCCCTCGACAAGCCTTACCTGGACGTCCCAGGCACCACCATCTTCGATACCGAACAAAGCCGCAAGGGCTACTGGCTCAACCAGTTTTGCATGAGCCTGATGAAGGCTGAGAACCGTACCCGCTTCAAGGCCAACGAGCGCGCCTACCTCGACGAGTGGGCGATGACCGAGGACCAAAAGCTCGGCGTGCTCTCACGCGACCTCAATCGCTGCATCGCCCTGGGCGGCAACATCTACTTCCTGGCCAAGATCGGCGCGACCGATGGCAAGAGCTTCCAGCAGATGGCCGGCTCCATGACCGGCATGAGCGAAGAGGAGTACCGCAACATGATGATTGGCGGTGGCCGCTCGGTCGAAGGCAATCGCTATATCGGGGAGAAAAAATAATGGCCCGTATCACCGCCAGCGTCTTCTCGTCGCACGTTCCCGCCATCGGCGCCGCCCTTGACTTGGGCAAGACCCACGAAGACTATTGGCAGCCGGTCTTCAAGGGCTACGAGTTCGTCAAGCAGTGGGAAAAGGCCCAAAAGCCCGATGTGGTCTTCTTGGTCTACAACGACCACGCCACGGCCTTTAGCCTGGACTTCATTCC
>NZ_JARXAB010000064.1 GCF_029866045.1 Ramlibacter sp.
GGAAAGGGAACCACCAGACGGATCGGCTTGCTCGGAAAGCCGGCCTGGGCCAGGGCGGCGGTCGGGGCGGCCAGGGCCGAAGCGGCAAGGGCCAGGGCGGTCCGGCGGGTGATGGTGCGCATGTCTGTCTCCTGTGGGGGCGGTGATGTTCGGAACGCGGCCGAGGTGGCGGGTTGGCTGGCTGGCCACCTTCATGATAGCGCTAACTTTCGCAGGCCAGTCTAGGTAGCGTACCCAGGCCTGTCAAGCCCATATGCCCGGTCTGCGGCGCCGTTCACTCGCCCTGGATGGCACTGGCGTGCATCCGCCTCAGCGGCGGATGTTGGTCGTGTCGAGGATGGCGCAGAGCTGGCCGAGTTGGTTGTGGAATTCGCGCCGGGTGACGATCACCCCCATCGGCCCGGCCTTGCCCTGCTTGACCGCGGTGGAGGTGACGGTGGCGCGCACGGTGAGGGTGTCGCCCACCACCATCGGCTCGTGAAATTCATAACTGTCACCGCCGTGGATGGTGGCCCTGCCGAAGTCGAACTTCAGGGGCGCGTCGCGGCAATTGAAGAACGCCAGCCACAAGAGCGGCCAGGGCGCGACGATGCCGCGGTAGCCGCGCGCACGGGCTGCGGTCTCGTCATAGTGGATCGGGTCGAGCGCCTCGACGCACAGGCCCATGCGCCGGGCCGCCATCATCTCGATCGGCATGGTGTCGGGCTGGCCCAGCGGGCCCTCCATGGCCTTGAGGGAGGCCTCCATTTGCAGCGCGGTCATCGGCTCTCCCATCTCAGGCTCCCTTCCGCGGCAGCAGCGCCACCAACCCGCCGGGCGTGGTCGACTTGCCGTCCTGGTTGACGATGTCGCAGGTCACCTCGACCCGGCCCATGTCGCCTTCGACCTGCATGCGGGTGATGCGGGCGTGGATATGGGCCATGTCGCCGGGCATGGTGGTGCCGCTGTTCTTGTCCCAGAAGGACAGCACGCGGGCATGGCTTCCCAGCCAGTGGCTCACCTCGGTGAGCATGTAAGACGCCATGAAGGGGCCCGACAGCAGCAGGCCGGGCAGGCCCTGGGCGCGCGCGGCGGCCGCGTCGTGATGAAAGTCCGAGGCGTAGTTGTCGCAGGCGCCGGCCCAGCGCACCTGGTGGCCGGCACTCATCGGGCCCTTGGTCACGACGGGCATCTCCTGGCCCTCGTGGAAGTCTTCAAAATGCCGCTCGGGCGGGGCCAGGGTGTCGACTTTGAACATGCGGTGTCTCGTGTTCAGGTTGTGCGTTGAGGGATCGTGTCCAGGATTCGAAATCAGGATTCGTGTTCAGGTGGCCGTGCCACGCGGCCGAAACCGCGGCACCGTGATCTCGGGTGTGACCGGGTCAAATAGCACTTCGACCAGGTCACCCACCCGCACCTCGCGGGGCGGCACCCCAACCACGTTGCTGTACATGCGCGGCCCCTCCTCCAGTTGGATGAGGGCAACGTTGTAGGGCACCTCGCCCTTGAAGCCCGGGTGGTAGGCCTGGTGAAAGACCACGCTGGCAAACACCGTGCCGCGCCCCGAGACAGGGTTCCAGGCGAAGTCAGCGCTGAGGCACTCCGGACAGAAGGGACTGATCGGGTAGCGCAGATGGCCGCAGCCACTGCAGCATTGAAAGGACAGTCGCCCGCCCCGGCAGGCGTCCCAGAAGGGCCGGTTGTCGTCGGTGAGTACCGGCAGGGGTTTGTTGTATTCGGGCAAAACCGATTCGAGCTTGGCGGATTCAGTCATGGTGCCTCAGCCCTTTCCCAGCACCAATGCATTGGCGCAATTGAGGGCCATGCCGCGGCCGGTGGTCAAACAGATCTCGGCGCCCGGCACCTGGCGCGGCCCGCACTGGCCGCGCATCTGGCGCACGCCCTCGACGATGTGCAGCCAGCCCTCCATGAAAGACTCCGACAAATTGCCGCCGGCGGTGTTCACCGGCAGCTGCCCGCCCAGGCGGATGCGGCCGCCCTCGACAAATGCCCCCGCCTCGCCCGGCGCGCAAAAGCCGGCGTGCTCGAGCCACAGCAGCACGCTGATGGTGAAGTTGTCATAGAGCTGGGCAACGTCGATGTCGCTCGCGCCCACACCGGCCATGGCATAGGCGTCTTGCACCGCGGCCTTCTGGTGCGGCGCGTACCACCAGTCTTCCCGGCCCAGGGTCTGGGTGGTGTGGGCCTGGCCCATGCCCAGGATGGGGACTACCGGCTGGCGCAGGTCGCGCGCATGCTCGGCGCTGGAGACGATGACGCACACGCCGCCGTCGGAGACCAGGCAGCAATCGAGCAGGTGCAGCGGCTCCACGATCCAGCGGGAGGCCTGGTGGTCGTCCACGGTGATCGGCTGGCGCATGACTGCATCGGGGTTGAGTGATGCATGGTGGCGGCAAGCCACCGCCACTTCGCCCAGCTGGCGGCTGGTGGTGCCATAGAGCGCCATGTGGCGCGAGGCGGTCATGGCGCTGTTGGCAGCCGCCGCCATGAAGCCCCAGATCGAGGACGAGTCGCCCCAGCCCTGGGCCCGGTTGAAGACGCCCCCCCCGGTGGCAGCGGCGTCGCCGTAGACGCAGGCGACATGGGTGGCCATGCCGGCGTCGATGGCCAGAACCGCCTGCTGGATCAGGGCACCCGCAGTGGCGCCCCCCATGTGCATGCCGCCAGTCCAGCGTGGGTTGATACCCAGGGTCTCGCCCAGGCGCAGGTAGTTTTGCTCGCCCTCGGGCGAGGTCTGGCCACGCAAGGTGAGCAGACCGTCGATCTGGTTTTTGCGCAGGCCGCTGTCGTCCAGCGCACGCTTGAAGGCGTCGACCGCCAGCGACAGCGCGGTCGCGCCCGGCACCTTGCCCTGCGCGCTGGCACCCACGCCGACGATCGCGCCGCGTCTGCGCAGGCGGTGGCTCATTTGAGCAAGTCCTCGGCCTGCAGCGCGTCGATCTCGGACTCGGTCAGGCCCAGCAGGCTGCCCAGCACCTCGCGGGTGTGCTCGCCCAGGAGGGGCGCGCCGCGCTGGGGCTGGACCGTGTGGCGCGACAGGCGAAACGGCAGGTTGTTGTAGATCGACTCGCCCATCTCCGCATGGGGCATGCGGATCCAGTGGCCGCGGTGCGCCAGCTGCGGGTCCTCGCGGGTGACGTCGTGCGCGTCCTGCACCGCGCCCGCGGGCACGCCGGCGGCCTGCAGGCGGCGCATCAGGTCGTAGCGGTCTTGTCCTGCTGTCCAGGCAGCCAGCAGCGCGTCGAGTGCCTGGCGCTCGCGGTGACGCTGCGGCAGCGTCTGCCAGCGCGCCTCCAGCGCCCAGGCGGGCGAACCCATCACGCCCACCAGCGCCGCCCACTGGACATCGGTGGCCACGGTGATCGCGATCCAACGGTCGCTGCCGACGCAGGGATAGACGCCATGCGGCGCCATCCAGGGATGGTCATTGCCGCGGCGTTGCTGCAAGCGGCCGTTGACGGTGAGGTCCAGAAAGGTCGGCCCCATGAGCGAAAGCATGGGTTCGGTCTGGGCAAAGTCGATGCACTGGCCCTGGCCGGTGCGCCGACGATGGCGCAGCGCCGCGAGCAGGGCGAAGGCCGCGTGGCAGGGGTTGGGCAAGTGGTCGGGGTAGTTGGTGCCGGTGCCGGCGGGCACATTGCCCGGCAGGCCGCTCAGGTCCTGAATGCCGGTGAGTGCCGCAATGCTGCTGCCGGTGCCACGGAAGTCACGCTGCGGCCCCTGCGAGCCCTGCATGGACATGCCGATGTAGAGGATGTCGGGGCGGATGCGCTTGCAGTCCTCATAGCCCAGGCCGAACTTCTCCATCACACCGGCGGCAAAGTTGTTGGCCACGATGTCGCTTTGCGCGATGAGCTTGCGGATCAGGCCCAGCGCCTTCGGGTGCTTCATGTCGACCGTGATTCCGCGCTTGCTGGTGTTGCGGTCGGCGAAGTAGCCGCTGCGGTTCACGCCGGGCTTGCTGTCCTTGTAAGGGCCGGCCATGCGCAGCGAGTCGAGCCGGGTCGAGCTCTCGATCTTGATCACGTCGGCGCCAAGGTCACCAAAGATCTTGGTGGTGTAGGAGCCGGCTCCGATCCAGCAGAAGTCGGCCACCCGCAGGCCGGCCAGGGGAAGACGTTTCTCGGTCATAGGGCTTCCATGCGATGCGCTGGCTGCAGTCATGCCACCACCCCCGCGGCGCACAGGCGCGCGACCTCGTCACGCGTGATGCCGATCTCGGCCAGGACTTCGCTGGTGTGCTGGCCGAGCCCGGGGGCCGGGCGCTGCAGGCGCCAGGGCGTGCTAGAGAGCACATAGGGCGCGCCAGGCATTTCGGCCGCCGCCGAGACCAGCGGGTGGGTGAAGGGAACGAAGTGCTCACGGGCGCGCAGCTGCGGGTTGTCCAGCAGGTCGCGCGGTGTGCTCACCGGGGCCAGCGGAATGAGCCGCTTTTGACCTTCGGTGTAGAGCCACTCTTTGGTGCGCTGGCGCGACCAGGTCATGAACAGGTCACCAAAGACCTCGCGGGCCTCTTCGCTCTTGAGGTAGGTGAGGTCGGACCACTCGGGCCCGAACAGGCGGTCCACGCCCACCATGCCGGCGTCCTTGAACCACTGCAGGCTGCGGGACCAGGCCGGGCTGTTGCCGATACCGCGCGAGCCCAGGTAGATGTAGCCGTCCTGGCACTCGAACAGACCGTAGCCGGCAAAGCGCTGGTCACCCAGGGGCCGCTTACGAATGACACCCTCGAGGTCGTAGGTCTGGGCCGCGTTTTCCAGCGCCAGGGTCACGCACTCCTGCATGGCAATGTCCACCTGCTGGCCCTCGCCGCTCAATTCGGCGTCGGTCACGGCCAGCATGGCCGCCACCGCGCCGTACATCGCTGCGCACTTGAAGGCCTGGTCGCCATGGGCCTGGGTCGGCGCCACGCCCTGGTAGCCCCCCATCCACAGCAGGCCGCCGGTGGCCAGGGCCACCAGGTCGGTGGCCTGCAGGTCGGCATAAGGCCCGGTCTGGCCGAAGGGGGTGATGCTGGCCATCACGAGCTGCGGGCGGCGCTGCACCAGCTGCGCGTAGCCCAGGCCGTGGGCCTCCATCCAGCCGGGCGCGAAAGTCTCCAGCACCAGGTCAGCGCCGGCCGCAAGCTCGCGCAGCAGGGCCTGCCCGCTGGCGGTCTCGAGGTTCAGGCAGATGCCGCGCTTGCTGGTGTTCTGGTAGGCGAAGTTGAGGCTGCGCTCGGTACCGGGCTGGTCGTCGATGAAAGGGCCTTCGCGGCGCAGTTCGCTGCCCTGGAGCGGCTCGACCAAAATGACGTCGGCGCCCATGTCGGCGAACAACTTGCCGGCGTAATTGCCCATGGCGCCGCTCAGGTCCAGAACGCGCAGGCCCTCGAGCGCAGCGACAGGCGTACTCGTCGTGCTGGGTGCAGTCATCTCAGCGCCCCTTCCAGACCGGGTTGCGCTTTTCGGCGAAGGCCTTACGGCCTTCCACGCGGTCTTCGGTGTCCTTGAGCAGGCCGTACATGAACTTGTCCAGGGCCAATGCCTGGGTGAGCGGCATGTCGGCGCCGCGCGTGAACAGTTGCTTGGCCGCGCGCACCGACAGCGGAGCGTTGTGGGCGATGCGGCGGGCGATGTCCATCGCGGTGGGCATGAGGTCCGCGTGCGGCACCACCTTGCTCACCAGGCCCATGCGCAGGGCTTCCTGGGCATCGATGGTGTCGCCGGTGAGGAGCAGCAGCATGAAATCGGTCTTGGACAGCGAGCGCGCGAGGCGTGGAATACTGCCGCCCCAGGGGATGGAGCCGCGCTTGACCTCGCTCAGCCCGAACTTGGCGTTCTCCGAGGCAATCGCGATGTCGGTGATGGCCAGCAACTCGGTACCACCGGCCAGCGCATAGCCATTGACCGCGCAGATCAAGGGCTTGTCGGTCTCCAGACCCATGAAGGCGCTGCCGGTGTCACGCTCCACCAACAGCTGGCGGGCGTAGCTCTGGTTCGGGTCGGGCAGGGTCTTCTTCAGGTCGGCGCCGGTGCAAAAAGCCTTGTCGCCAGCACCGGTGAACACCACTGCGTGAATGCCCTCATCCTCGTTGATGCGGCGGTAGAAGGCGTAGAGCTCCTGCCGCATTTCCGGGTCGATCGAGTTCATCGCCTGCGGACGGTTGAACTCGCACACGGCGACCTTGTCTTCTACCGCGATGTTGAGGCTTGCCATGGCTGCTCCTGCTGTCGTATTTGTTGATCGTATCCGCCGGCAAAGTCGACGCTACCGACGCTGCTGGCGCTGCCGGCCTCAGTCAGCCGGCAGGCCCAGCTTGCGCTTGTAGTCCGGGTCCACCTCGTGAATCGCCTTGACCCGCTGCAGTTCGGCCAGACCCATGGCATCAAATGGCTTAGGTATCGACGGTTCGGTGCAGACCACCTTGGCGTCGAACAGGGCAGCGATGCGCGCGTCGTCCAGGCCCAGCACCTCTTGTAGCACTGCGCGGCCGTCGCCCCCATAGCGGGGCCCTGGGTGGCGGATGTGGACATCGCGGTTGGCCAGCTTCCAGGGCCGTCCCATGATGGGCCTCACCCCCATCGGCGCAGGCAGGTCCACCCGCTCGTGAAAACCGCGCCAGGCCAGGTGGGGGTCGAGCA
>NZ_JARXAB010000106.1 GCF_029866045.1 Ramlibacter sp.
GTGACCGTGGTCAGGCCGACGTCGGAGCGCCCGAGCAGGGTGTAGGCGATGGAGGCACCCGAGAGGTAGAGGGCTTCGAAGCCGGACTGCTCGGCGACCAGGGCGGTGAAGGCGTCGTAAATGCCGGGGGCCAGCAGGGGGCGCTTTTCTTGGAGGCGTTGCTTGAGGGTCATGGTGTTCACTTTGAATGGGAGAGGGCGGAGGCGGCGCTGTTGGCGGCGATCCAGCCGCCAGCCACCGCCGAGAGCAGGCCGTTGCCCGCCAGATAGCCGGCCGGTCCCGCGCCCGAGACGCCGCGCGCCGCACCGCCCGCTGCGTAGAGGTTGGACATCGGCTTTCCGTCGGCACGCAAGGCCCGGCATTGGGCATCGACTTCCAGGCCGCCCTGGGTGTGGAACAGGGCGCCAGTCACCTTGACCGCGTAGTACGGCGCCTGCAGCGAGCGTTTGAAGCTGCGGCCAAAGCGGTCGGTGCGGCCAGGCGCCACCTCGTCCAGCGTGGCTTGCAGGGTGGCCGGGTCGCAGCCAATGAGTGCGGCCAGGGCCGTCACGTCTGCGGCCTGGCGCAGCGCGCCGGCCTTCTCGGCCTCCACGAAGTCGGGGAAGGTGCGCAGCAGTTCCAGCAGGGGCTGGTCGAGTACGTTGAAGGCGATGCTCTCGGGCTGTGCCAGTACGTGTACCGCAGCCTCTGAGTAGCCGCCGGTCTCGTCGGAGAAGCGCTGGCCTTGCTTGTTCACCTGCACGCCGCCTTCCATGATGAAGGCCCAGGTCATGAGCGCGCCCTGGGGCGTGACCCAGGCGCCATGGCCTTGGTAGGCGTCGAGATCGCCCATTTGCAGTCCCAGCTGCCGGCCCCAGCTGATCGCCGAACCGTCGTTGCCGGTGTGGCCGGCAAATGTGGCGTCGCCAATCTCGGGAATGAGCTCGCGCACCATCGCGTTGTTGCCGCCGAAGCCGTTGCACGCCAGCACCAGCTGCTCGCAGGCCAGGTGCTCCAGGCTGCCGTCGGGGCGCTCGTAGCCCACGCCGATGATGCGGTCTTGCGGGTTGACCCACAGCTCGCGCACCAGGGCCTCGCCCAGAATGTCGGCGCCGCGATCGTTGGCCAGCTTGATCAGGCGCGCCATCAGGGCCTCGCCAGTGCGCTCGGGCATGGAGTGCATGCGCTCCACGCTGTGACCGGGGTAGAGAAAGCCGCGCACGATCTCGAAGGGCAGGCCGTGCGCCTCGAGTGCATCGATCGCCTCTGTGGCGGCATGCACATAGGCCTGCACCAGGTGCTCGGGCGCGCCGTGCTGCGCCTTTTCCTGCACGTCCTTCACCAAGAGCTCAAAGGAGTCGTCGATGCCCAGGGACTTTTGCAGCCGGGTGAGGGCGGCCGGGATGAAGCCGGAGGACAGGGCCGAGGAGCCCGAGGGGGTGGCGTCGCGCTCGAGCACCACGCAGTCCAGACCGAGGTCACGCAGACGGATGGCGGTGGTGAGGCCACAGGCGCCGCCGCCCACAATGCACACCGGCACCTCGGGGGTGTCCGCTGGCATCGCATCGGCCCGGATGATGCGGGGATCTGGCCTTGTCATGCGGTGGCCTTCTGTTGTTGCATCCGGCGTTTGAGCTGGGGCAGCAGGCCGCCGGCCTCCACCATGTCCAGCAAGAACCCGGGAATCGGGTCGACTGCGAGGCGCTCGCCGCTGGCGCGCACCACCGCCTGGCCTGGCAGGTCCAGGGTGATGGACTCACCTTCCTGGATTTTTTCCGCCTCGGGGCAGGTGAGCAGGAGCAGTCCCAGGTTGAAGGCATTGCGGAAGTACAGACCGCTGTAGCTGGGAGCGATCACTGCCCGCAGGCCCAGTTGCACCAGGGCGCCTGCAGCTTGCTCGCGCGAGGAGCCGATACCGAAGTTGGCTCCCGCGACGATCACGTCCCCTGGCTGCACCTGGCCAGCGAACTCCGGGCGCAAGCCCTCAAGGCAGTGGGTGGCGATCTCGGGCAGCGAGAGCTTCATGTAGGTGCCCGGCGCGAGCTGGTCGGTGTCGATGTCGGCACCAAGCCGCCAGACGCGGTGTGGGCCGCCAGGGTTTGCGGCAGTGGTCATGCGAGAACCTCTCGGGGATCAGTGACGCGGCCGCGCAGTGCGCTGGCAGCCACGGTGTAGGGGGAGGCGAGATAGATCTGCGCGGTGGGCGAGCCCATGCGGCCCTTGAAGTTGCGCGCGGTTGTGGCAATGACATTGGCGCCGTCGGGAATGGAGCCGCCGTAGCCCGAGCAGGCTCCGCAGGCGGTGGCAAGCACCTCGGCGCCGGCGTCGCGCAGCACGCCCATCACGCCCTCACGCTCGGCCTGCTCCTGGTCCTGCACGCTGGCGGGTGCCACCATGAGACTGAAGCCGCTGGCCACCCGATGGCCCTTGAGGATGCTGGCTGCCGCTCGCAGGTCTTCGAGCTTGGCACCGGTACAGGCGCCGATGTAGGCGGCCTGGATGGCGACGTCAACGTAGTCGCCCACCGGCCGGGTGTTGGCTGGGCTGTGCGGTGCGGCGACCTGGGGCGAGAGGGCGGCGGCGTCGTAGTCGTGTGTGGTGCAGGCGGCACCTTCGTCGGTGTGCCAGCCCTCGATCTCCACACCCGGCGCCCCATGGGCCGCCAGCCAGTCGCGGGTGGTGGCGTCGGGCGCGATCAGACCGACCTGGGAGCCGATTTCGGCACTCATGTTCGACATGGTCATGCGCTCCTGCATCGACAGGGCCTGGACCGCCGGGCCGCAGAACTCCATGGCCTGGTAGGCGCCGCCGTTCATGCCGAACTGGCCGATCATGGCGAGCATCATGTCCTTGGCGGTCACGCCCGGAGGCAGACGGTTGCTCCAGCGCATGCGGATGGTCTCGGGCACACGCACCCACAGTTCGCCGGTGACCACCACGCCCAGCATTTCGGTGGCGCCCACTCCGAACATGTAGGCGCCAAACGCGCCGCCAGTGGGCGAGTGCGAGTCGCCGCCCACCGCGAACATGCCCGGGCGCAGGTGGCCCTTTTGCGGCACCACCACGTGGCAGATGCCGATGCTGTCGTACACATGGGGGAGCTTTTGCGCCACGGCCCAGTCGCGGGCAATGCGCACGATGCGTCTGGAATCCTCATCCCGTTCGGGAACGTAGTGGTCCATCACCAGGACGACCTTTGAGGTGTCCCAGACCTTGGCGCCGAGTTCCTCGAGCATGGGCTGGAGCCGGCGTGGGCCGGAGGAGTCGTGGAACATCGCCAGGTCGACCCGGCAGTTGACGATTTCGCCTACCGACACCTGGGATCTGCCGGCGGCTTTGGCGATCAGCTTCTGTGCCAACGTCTGGGGCGGGCTTTGCGTCGCGCTCATGGTCATTTCTCCTGGTTCAAGTTCTGTCTCCGGCTCAGGCCTCGCGCGCGGCCTTGACCGCGATGCGCGCATCGACGCTGCCGATGCTGGAGACTTCCATCTGGTATTCGTATCGGTCGGGTCGGTAGAGGCCCTCGAGCCATTGCACCGGCCTGTCTTGGCTGTCGTAGACCAGGCGCCGCACCTGGAGCAGGGCGGTGCCAATGGCAACGTCGAGCTCGCGTGCCACCACCGCGTCGGCCTGCCGCGCCGAGATGGTTTGCCGCGCCCGACCCAGTTCCACACCGGCCTCCTCGAGCAGTTGCAAGATGGGCTTGCTGGCCAGGTCTTGGCGGGTGATGCCCCGAGCCAGCGCCTCTGGCACCCAGATGGTGATGTACGAGAGCGGCCCCTCGCGCGAGCTGCGCCGGCGCACCGCCTTGCGCGCTTTGCTGCCGACCGGAAGTTGCAGCTGCTCGGCGACCTGGCCCGAGGCCTCGACCACTCGCCAGTCCAGCACCTTCACCGAGTTGCTCAGGCTGGCGCTGACGATGTTCTCCATCAGGCCGGCCAGCCGCGTCGGGCGGATCTGGCCTTTGGCGGCTGCGGCTGGCGCGTGGGTCGGCGGCGGGGTGGGGAAGGTGCCCCGGCCGGCGACCCGCGAGATGAGGCCTTCTTCCACCAACTGCTCAAGGGCGCGCCGCACCGTCACCCGGCCGACGCCAAACTGCGCGGCCAGCAGCATCTCGGCGGGAAGGCCGTCGGCGAAGCGGCCCTCTTGCAGTTGTTCGCGCAGCACCAGGTAGATCTGGTGATATTTGGTCAGAGGCAGGCGCTCGTTCATGCCGGGCAGGCCTCTGTGATCGTCGGGGTGGCGGCGGGGGTGGCGGGGGTATCCAGGACTTCGTAGCGAATCTGAAAGATCTGCGCCGGGTCTTCGCCCTCGAGCCGGTGGTAGATCGCGAAGCGGTAGGCCTCGCCCGCAGCCAGCTCGCTTGGGGTGAAGGCGAAGGCCAGGTTACCCGCGGTCGACAGCCGGCCCGGGTAGCCGTGGTGCAGCAGGTTTTGCTTGAACACCGCGGCCACCGTTTGTGCCAGGGCCGCATCGCTGGCGATGAATTCGAGCACCAGGCCCAGCTCAGTCTGGCGCGTCTGCCCGGCGGGCACCTGCGCAATCGCGTCCTGCCCGTAGACATGGGGGTGCAGCGTCCAGGCCTGGCCCTCGGAAAGCGGCAGCAGGGCGCGCACCTTGGCCTCGACCTGTGCGAGTGCCGTGGGGAGCTCGCCTTGCATCACCGGGTCGGCAATCCCCGCCAGCAGCACCGCACGGCTGCCCACCCAGCGAGCGCCTTCGACCTTGAGCGTGGGTTGAGAGCGGGCAGTGAAGCGAGCGCCTGTCACTCGGGTGCGGCGCTCGTCCACCGCCTGGTAGCGGGCCTGGCGCAGGTCCAGGGTGCCGGTGGGCTCTTCGACGACGAAGGGGTCGGCCTGCTCGTAGAGCGCATGGGCGGCAACCGATGCTGGCGTGGCGCGCAGGGCGGGGTTCATGCTTTCGAGCACGAAGTGGTCGGGCCAGAGCTCGGCGAGGATCGCGTCGCGCCCGCCAGGCTCGCAGCACAGCGAGGTGCATTCGACGATCTTGGCCATGTGCAGTGCCAGCCCGGCGTCGTAGCCCAGCATCTCCGGGAGCGTGGCGAAGATCGCGGTGTCGCAGGCCCTGCCGGCGAGCACCATGTCCACCTCAGGCGTGAGCGCACGGCGAAAGGTCTCGGTGCCGCATTGCGCGACCCGGTGGCCGCAGGCGTGGATGTCTTCTGCCGTGGGCAAGGGCAAAGGGCCTTCGCCGTCGTCCAGCGGCTGTAGCCGCCCCTCGGCCAGTGCGCGGGTTAGCACGGCGGGGTCGAGGTCGCTGTCGATCAGGGCCAGGCGCAGGTTGAGGCCCTGCGCCTGCGCCACTTCGCGCACCAGTGCCAGGGTGGCCGCCAGGTGAGGCCGCGCGCCCGCGGTGCCGGCGCTTCCAATCAGCAGGGGAATGTCGTGGCGGCGCGCGGCGGCAAGCACCAGGCCGAGGTCGCGGCGCACCATGGCCTCTGGGGCCGCCATCGCGCCAGAGCCCAGGTAGTAAGGGCCGGGGTCGATCGAGCCCATGTCGCAACCGATGAAATGCGGCTGGCGCGCCAGGCCTCGCTCGAGCGAGGCTTCAACAATGCCGTAGCCCAGTTGGCCCGAGGCCGACAGCACGCGGAGCGGCTCCTGGCCGGGCCGGTGCGTTTGCAGCAGGCGACCCACAGCGCCTTCCCCTCCAGGGCCGGCGCCGGGAGAATTGAGCAGGTTGGCACCCGCAGTGGCCACCATCGGTGCCGTCACAGCATCACCTCCAGCAGCGGCACATGCTGCTGCGCCCCATAGCAATCGCCGTCGCCCGGATCGCCTGCACAGCGCCGGCGGGGCAGGGACAGCTTCAGGGCAAAGATGTCGGGCAACTCGAAGCGCCGCACCTGGCTGGCGGGCACGCCGTAGAGCGGGGCCACGGCCTGCGGCTGCAGCGCGTCGCTGGCAGCGGCCCGGGCATAGGCCTGGGCATCGGGAAAGAACAGGTCGATGGTCAGGCAGGTCGGACCGGCGTTCTTGCTGCGGACCACCCGCGCCAGTCGCCCCAGCGGGATTTCGGTCGTGGGCAATGGCGCAGGGAGGTGGGTCATGGCCAGTGAGTCCCGGAAGCTGGGTCTCAACGCGCAGTGAAGCCACCGTCGGCGCACAGCACCTGGCCGGTGATGAAGGAGGCCCGGCGCGAGAGCAGAAAGCTCACCGTCTCGCCGATTTCCCAGGGCTGGCCCAGGCGCCCCATCGGAATGGTGGCCTCCATGGCGGCCAGGGCCACGGGGTCAGCCTTGACCGCGGCGACCATCGGTGTCTCCACCGGGCCGGGACCCACCGCGTTGAGGCGCACGCCCTGGTCGGCCCATTCGAGGGCCAGCGAGCGCACCATGCCGTGAAGGCCGGCCTTGGACGCGGCGTAGGCGGCGCCACGGGCGTGACCCACCAGGCCGATCTGGCTCGAAATGATGACCACGCTGGCGTCGGCTGCCCGCTGCTGTCGCATGCGCGCGATGGCGGCGCGGGTGAGGATGAAGGTGGCGTCGAGGTTGAGGGCCAGGGTGCGGCGCCACTCCTCGAGCGTGGTGTCGTCCGAGCCCTTCTTGTAGAAGATGCCGGCGCAGCAGGCCAGGGCGTCGAGCCCGCCCAGGGCCGCGGCCGCGCGGGCGGGCAGAGCGGCGCAGCCTTCGTCGTCAAGCAGGTCTTGCACGAAAACCGGCGCCTGCGGCAGGACCTGCCGAACCGCGACAACCTGGTCCTCGCTCTGGACCACAGCCGCCACCTGGGCGCCGTTGCGGGCGAGGGCGCGGGCGGTGGCCAGGCCGATGCCGCTGCCCGCGCCGGTTACCAAGGCGCGGCGACCGGCCAGCTCGGGGCCGTCATGGGGAGGTGTGCAGGGGGCGGCCATGGACGGTGTGTTGCTCAAAGGCCCAGATAGTTGCGGCGCAGCTCGGGATCGCGGGCCATTTCTTCTGCCTTGCCCTGCATCGCGATCACGCCGTTTTCGATGATGTAGGCCCGGTGTGCGATCGCCAGGGTTTGCACCGCGTTTTGCTCCATCAGCAAGATGGCCTGACCTTCCTGGTTGATGCGGCGGATCAGATCGAACATTTGCTCTACCAGCAGCGGCGACAGGCCGAGGGACGGCTCGTCCATGATCATCAGCACCGGCTCGGACATCAGCCCACGGCCGATGGCGAGCATCTGCTGCTCGCCGCCCGAGAGGGTGCCCGCCAGTTGGCTAAAGCGCTCCTTCAGGCGGGGGAAGATGCCCACCACCCGTTCCAGGTTCTGACTGCGGTGCGCCTTGCCACGAACCAGGCTGCCCAGCTCCAGGTTCTCCATCACGCTGAGGTTGGGGAAAATCCGCCGGCCCTCGGGCACGTGAATCAGGCCGCGCTTGACGACCTCGCTGGAGGACAGCGCGGTGATGTCTTCGCCTTGGAAGCGGATCGAGCCGCTGAAGGGCTTGTACAGCGCCGAGATGTTGTTGTTCAACGTGGATTTGCCCACGCCGTTGCTCCCCAGAACGGCCACGATCTCGCCAGCGCCGACGTCAAGGTCAATGCCCCGCAGGATTTCGATCTGGCCGTAGCCAGCACGCAGGTTGCGAATTTCAAGCATGGCTGTGACCCTCTTGGCTTTGCCCGGCTTGTGCGGTGGCCGGCATCTGGTCGGCAGCGCCGCGGCCGAGATAGGCCTCGATCACCTCGCGGTTGCTCACCACCTCGCGCGGTGCGCCCTCGGCGATGATCTTTCCGTAGGACAGCACGTAGATGAACTCCGAGAGGCTCATCACCGCGTGCATCACGTGCTCGATCAGCAAGATGGTGACGCCGGTGTCGCGGATCGCGCGGATCACCGCAATGATCTCGCTGATCTCCTGCGGGTTCAGGCCCGCCATCACCTCGTCGAGCAGCAGCAACTTCGGGCCGGTCGCCAGGGCCCGCGCCAGCTCCAGGCGCTTGCGCGCGGCAACCGTCAGTTCCGAGGCCGACTGGTCCAGGATGGCGGCCATGCCGACCTTCTGTGCCACCTCGCGCGCATGGGCCTCGGCCAAGGCGCGGTCCTCGAACTGCTGGTAGGCGCCGACCATGATGTTTTCCAGCACCGAGAGCTTGGCAAAGGGCTGGGTGATCTGAAAGGTGCGCACCATGCCGAGCCTGGCAATCTCGTGCACTGGCCGGCCGGTGATGTCCTGGCCGAGAAACTCCACCCGGCCGGCGTTGATCTTGTGAAAGCCCGCGATGGAGGCGAACAGGGTGGTCTTGCCCGCGCCGTTGGGGCCGATGAGGGCCACGATCTGGCCCGCGTCCACCTTCAGCGAGGCGTTGTCGACGGCGCGCAGGCCGCCGAAGATCTTGGTCAGTCCGTCAATGCGCAGCATCAGGCATCTCCCGTCTTGCTCGAGGCGCCCGAGGACAGCCGCCCGAGTTGGCGCTTCTCGCGGCGCTTGAACAAGTCCACCAGCCCATTGGGCAAGAAGGCGATGATGATCACCAGCAGCGTGCCGTAGATCACCAGTGACAGGCCTTGGATGGTGAACATGGCGCGGGTCACCTCGCTGACCAGGGCGAGCAAGACCGCGCCGATCAGCGGCCCGTAGACCGTGCCGGCGCCGCCGATCATGCTGACCAGCAGCATCTCCACCGACTTGTCAGTACCAAACGCGATCGTCGGGTCGATGTAGAGAAAGTACTGGGCGAAAAAGCAACCACCCACGCCGGCGATGGCGCCAGAGAGCATCATCACCTTGACCTTCTCGCTGTAGACATTGATGCCCAGCGCCATGGCCGAGTCTTCGTTCTCGCGGATGGCCGCGAGCCGGGCGCCGAAGCGCGAGGCCTTGAGCCAGACCGCGATCGCGATCGACACAACCGTGAGCGCCAGCATGATGTAGTAGAAGACCCGCCGGTCGCCGAACTGGAAGTTGGCCGCCGTTTGCTTCATGGGAATGAGCATGCCCAGCCCGCCCCCAGTGATCTCGATCGAATTGGCCACGATACGAAACACCTCAGCAAAGGCCAGGGTGATCAGGGCGAAGTAAGAGCCTTTGAGGCCGGCGCGAAAGCTCATGGCCGCCACCATCCAGCCGGCTGCCGCACCCGCGAGGGCTGCCACCGGCAAACCCAACCAGGGGTTCCAGCCGAAGCGCATCTGCACGATGGTCGAGGCGTAGGCGCCCGCGCCCAAAAAGGCAACATGGCCGAAGGACAGCTGCCCGGCGAAGCCGCCGGCAATGTTCCAGGACTGACCGATGAAGGCGTAAAAAAGCGCCAGCACACCGAAGTTGACCCAGAAGGCCGAGGGCAGCACGAAGGGGAAGATGATCGCCACCGCCAGCAGCAGCAGGTGCACCCACAGGGGAATGGACTTGTTCATCGCTTACCTCCGAACAGGCCCGTCGGGCGGAACAACAAAATGAGAATGAAGATCAGCGAGATGCCGATCTGGCCCAGACTCTCGCCCAGGTACAGGCCGCCGAAGGACTCGGTCAGGCCGACGATCAAGCCGCCAATGACTGCACCCAGGAAGCTTCCCATGCCGCCGAGCACCACCACGGTGAAGGCCACCATCACGAACACGTGACCGATGGTGGGCGATACATAGAAGATCGGCATCAGCAGGCAGGCGGCCGCGCCCAGGGTGGCGAGGCCAATGCCGAAGGACACCGCAAACACCTTGTCGACATCAATGCCCACCAGCCGCGCGCCCATGCGCTCTTTGGCTACGGCGCGAATCGCCTTGCCGGTGTCGGTGCGGGAGATGAACAGGCCCAGCAGTGCGCACAGCACCATGGCGGCAACGAAGGAAATCAGCTTGGGCAGACTCACCATCAGTGGGCCCCACTCCAGCACCTTGTCGCTGTACGAGAGGGAAATGGTGCGCGAGTCGCCCTTGAAGAACATGAGCGCCAGGTTCTCGATCAGGATCGACAGTCCCAGGGTAATGAGCAGGATGTTCTCGTCACGCCCCAGTGACAACTTGCCGATCATGTGCCGATAGAGCAGGTAGCCCAGCGCGTACATCGCGGGCACCATGACCACCAGTGACAAATAGGGGTCGATACCCAGCTTCATCAGCAGGTAGTAGACGCCGAACATCGCCAGCATCAGCATGGAGCCGTGGGCGAAGTTGATGATGTGCAGTACGCCGTAGATCAGCGTCAGGCCCGAGGCCACGAGCGTGTAGATGCCGCCCATGAGGATGCCATTGAGCAGGGCCGCTCCGAAGATGGTCAGGTCCAAGTGGATTTCCCCTGTGGTGAGTCTGTGCGCTGCGGCGCCGGCAAGGCTGCGCCTGGGCAGGCCGCTGGTGGCGGCCCGCCTGGGTGACTGCGACCGGGTAATGGACCCGGTTGTTGCGCCAGCGTGGGTTTAGCTGAACTTCGGGCGGGGGAAGACCGCCTTGACGTTGGCGAACTCGTTGGGGAACACCACGTCGATGTCGGTCTTGCTGGCCTGCAGCAGCACGGCGCGGCCGCCCTGGTTCTGGCCGTTGACGAACTTGGTGGCGCCGTAGGGCATGAAGTGGTCAGACCAGGTGCTGGCTTCGAGCGCGGCGATCACCTTCTCTTTGTCGGCCGAGGCAGCGCGCTGCAGGGCGTCGGCGTAGAGCTTGACCGAGTTGTACGAGCAGTACACCTCGAAGGTGAAGAGGCCGCGATTGGCTTCAACCCGCTTGCGCATTTCCTGCGCCTTGGGGTTGCGCGGGCTGTACCAGTGGTTGAAGTCCATCATGTACTGGGCCACGTCCGGCTGCTCTTGCACCAGCTTGTAGTTGAAGCCGCCGCCGAGCACCGAGAACATGCCCATCACGTCGACCTTTTGCTGGTGCATGGTGCGGGCGATCAGCACGTACTCGTTTTGGTAGTTGGACATGATCACGATGTCCGGCTTGACCGACTTGATCCGCAGGACCAGGTTGGTGAAGTCGCGCGTGGGGGTGGCGTGCTTGAGAACTTCCTTGACCTCAATGCCGATGCCCGAGAGCTTGCTCTGGAGCAGTCTGGAGGTGCTGGTGCCGAACTCGGAGTCTTCGTGCACGATGACCGCCGTCTTAGCGATGCCACCAGCAGCCTTGTTGACGCCGTCGAGGCCAGCAAAGGCGTCGTCCACGCACTTGCCGTTGCCGGGTGCCAGACGGAACACGTTTTTGAGGCCGCGCGAGACGATGGCGTCTGACACGCCCACGTCGATCAGGAAGGGGGTGTTGTACTTGGCTGCGGCCTGGGTGGCGGGCAGCGCGATCGCGCTGGCGAAGCAGCCAACATAAGCCGACACGCCTTCTTGATGCAGGCGCTCGACTTCAGAGACGCCGACTTCAGGGCGGGACTGTGAGTCACCCAGGGCAGCCTCGAGCTTGGCGCCGCCCATGGCGCGGATGCCGCCTGCGGCGTTGATTTCGTCGATGGCCATCTGGGCGCCCATGCGGGACTGGCCGCCGCTGTAGGCGAGACCGCCAGTGACCGGGTGGACGAGACCGATCTTGACCGGCTTGGGTTGGGCCAGCAGCAGGCCGGGGGCGCCGAAAGCGGCGCTGGCGGCGCCAGCTTGCAGGATCAATCGACGAGACAGGCGGTTTTGGGATGTCATGGTTAATCCTCTAACAGGTGGATGGGGGCTTGATTAAATTGTCCCATTTATAGAACAATTTGGCGCAACTCTGCAACCTTCCGGCGCCGAAGTCAAGCGGTAAAGCCCCAGGCAGTTTTTGACATTCGCCACGCCATTGCGCACGCCATCCGACTCCGCCCGCCCAAGACCGCCCCTGTGCACCATGGACCACCTGCATTACCGCTACAGCGCACTGCCGAGGCGCACGCAGACCCTGCTGGCGCCGGGTTTGCACACCTTCGTGGTGCTGCACCTGGAGCATTGGGACTTTGATGCACCGCAAGGGGCAGTTCGTGACCCGCGCTTTGTTGGCGAGTTCGGCAGCTTCAATCCCGACTGGCGCAGTTGGTCTCAGCGTGAATATGGTCTTCGTATTGGAGTCCATCGGCTGATTGACCTCTTGGCGCGTCAGGGCATTGCGCCTGCGGTCGGGGCCAATGCGCTGGTGCTGCCGCGGGTGCCGGAGCTGGTGACTGCGCTCTCTCAGGCCGGTGCCGAGTGGGTGGGTCATGGCCTGGCGGCCACCCGGCTGATGCATGCGGGGCAGTCGGTCGATGAACAACGCGCGCAGGTGCGGCAGTCGATCGACGCGATCTGCGCCGCCACCGGCGCTACTCCCCAGGGCTGGCTGAGCCAGGACTGGGGCACCACCCCCGACACCTACGGCCTGCTGGCCGATGCGGGCTTGGCCTACACCCTGGA
>NZ_JARXAB010000115.1 GCF_029866045.1 Ramlibacter sp.
AATGCCCCAGGTCATGCAGCAGGCAAGCCACGACGGTTTGGGGCGTCTCGTCTGCCTCCTCGGCCAAGTGCGCGCACTGCAGTGCGTGTTCGAGCTGGCTGATGGCCTCCATGCCGTACTGGCTTTGGCCGCGCACTTCCAAAAGACGATGTATTTCAGGCAGGGACAACGACATGGACGCCTCAGACGTAGCGCTTGCGGATATGGGAGGAGACCAGGTCGATCAGGCTGACCGACACCACGATGATGATCATCACCGCGCAGGTCTCGGCATATTGGAACCCGCGAATGACTTCCCACAGCACCACACCGACGCCGCCCGCACCCACCATGCCAACCACCGAGGCCGAGCGCACATTGGCCTCCAGTCTGTAGAGGGTAAAGGACACCCATAGCGGGAGGACCTGGGGAAGCACGCCGTAGACGATTTCATGCAGCGCCGAAGCCCCGGTGGACCGAATGCCCTCCACCGGCTGCGGATCGATGGCCTCGACAGCCTCGGAGAACAGCTTGCTGAGCGTTCCCGTGGTGTGGATCCACAGCGCGAGAACGCCCGCGAAAGGCCCCAGGCCCACAGCGACCACGAACAACATGGCGAACACCATTTCGTTGATGGCGCGGCAAGCGTCGAGGAAACGGCGCACCGGCTGGTAGACCCACCAAGGCACGATATTGGACGAAGCCAGAAGCGACATGGGGATGGCGGAGACGACCGCCAGGGCTGTTCCCCACAACGCGATCTCCAGCGTTATCACCATCTCCGCGAGGTACAAGCGCCACTGGGAGAAGTTGGGCGGGAAGAACTCCGAAGCGTACTTGGCCATGTTGCCGCTGTCCCGCCACAAGTCCATGGGGCGCATGTCTGCGCCCTTCCAACTGGCTGCCAGCAGCACCAGCAGCAAGCCCCAACCCATGTACCAGGCAAGGCTGCGCTTAGGCGCAGACGCTTGAGTGAGCGCGTGGAAGTTAGCCTGCGACTTCAGGCTGGTGGGTACAGACATTCAAGCGCTCCGAGGAAATCAAACTTACTTGATGGCAGCGAGTTGCTGATCCACCGCAGCCAGCCTGGCCCGCTTGTCGGCGTCGGTCAGGGCCGTATCGGCCTCGATCTTGTTGCGCATGCTGAACAACTCCAGCTGACGAATCGGCTTGAGTTGGTCGTTCGTCGAGGCCTTGAAGCCGGAAAGCTTTCCGATCTTCATGACGATCTCTTTCTCGCGCGCGTCGGTCTTGGCGTAGTTGTAGAAAAAGTTCCGGATCTTGACCCGGGTCGCTTCGGGGACGCTCTTGCTGATGACCATCGGATCCAGCGGAATCAGGGGCGAGGTCCAGACCACCTTGATGTCCTTGAACTTCTCGGGCTGACGCTCGCGGAACTTGTCCAGGTTCTCACTGTTGTTGGTGGCGATGTCGACCTGCTTATTGGCGACGGCCAGGGCATTGGTCTCGTGGTTGGCGCCACGCACGACCTTGAACAGGGCCTTGGGATCGATCTTGTTCTGGGCGAAGACATAGAAGCTCGGGACCAGGAAGCCCGACGTCGAGTTGGGATCACCGTTACCGAAGCTGAGGGACTTGCCATTCTTGAACATGTCGTCAAGGTTCTTGATCGGGCTGTCCTTGTGGGCGATCAGGTGCGAGTAGTAGCCCTGGGTGCCATCGGCATTGACCATCTGCGCGAAGACTTCGCCATTGGCACGATCCACCGCCTCCATGGCAGATTTGTTCCCCATCCAAGCGATCTGCACCTTGTTGAAGCGCATGCCCTCAATGATGCCGGCATAGTCGGTGGCGAAGAAGGCCCGGACCTTAAGACCGGTCTGCTTCTCCATGTCGTCGATCAGGGGCTGCCAATCGGCCTTGAGGTTCTGGGTCGATTCGGTCGAGATGAAACCAAAGGTGATTTCCTGGGCCATGGCGGCGCCAAAACTCAGGCCAATGGCCAGTGCGGCGAAGGCTTTCTTCAACATGGGGATACTCCGTGGGGGGGGTGAGGGTGGCAGCGAGGTCAGGCGACCTGTGCCACAGGGGCGGGCCAGGGCAATACGTTGTTGCTCTGCGTCTTTTCCGGGGATTGCAGCAACTCGCTGCCTTGAAGGAATTCATCGGCCTGCATGCCATAAAGCTCACGCAGCAGGGCAGGCGTCAAGGCGGCCGAGGGGCCGTCATAAACGACACGGCCCTGGTTCAGCGCCACGACACGCGGGCAATAGCGAATGGCCATGTCCACCTGGTGCAGGGAAACCACCACCGTGCGTGCGTCTTCGCGCTGAATCTTGGTGAGGATCTCCATCACCTTGCGGGAGGATTCCGGGTCGAGCGAGGCGATCGGCTCGTCGGCCAGCACCAGGCGGGCTCCCTGAACCAGCGTGCGGGCGATGGCTGCGCGCTGCTGCTGCCCGCCAGACAGGGTGGAGGCGCGCTGGGCATGGCACTCGGCGATGCCCACGCGCTCAAGGGCCTCCAGCGCGCGGCTGCGCTCATGGGCATTGAACCAGCGGGCCAAGCCACGCCACAAGGGCATACGGTGCAAGCGTCCCACCATCACATTGGCCAGCACGGACAGGCGATCGACCAGGTTGAACTGCTGGAACACGAAACCGACTTCGGCGCGGATGGCGCGGATGTCCGGGGCGACGCGGCCCTCGCGCTGCACGCACTTGCCGTTGGCGACGATCTTCGATCCCGGTTGGGCGTCGGCCTCCAGGAGGCCGGCCACCATCCGAAGCAGGGTCGACTTACCGGAACCGGAGGCACCGATCAGGGCCACCATCTCGCCCTGGCCGATCTGCAGGTTAATGTCGCACAGGGCCCGCTTGCCGCCGGCGAAATGCTTGTTTACGTTTTCAATGCGCAAGGACATGATGCGGGCGATACCACTGTGTAAGGACCAGCAGAGTCTGGAGAGGTTTCGTGACAGTCGTTTGACGCTCGCGCGAAATTTCGAAGGCAGCTGCCTCAGATCACGCGTGCGCCTTCGCGCCAGACCGCCCGCACCACCGCGTGATGGCGGCTTTGGGGCAAATCGACCAGGCGCACATGAATCAAGTCGGCGCGCAGCCCGGGCGCGATGCGGCCCCGGTCTGCCAGGCCGGTGGCCTGGGCAGGGTTCTGACTGACCGTCGCCACGGCCTGGGGCAGCGTCAAAATGCCGTCGTCTACCAGCCGCATCACGGCGCTGAGCAAGCTGCCAGGCACATAGTCGGAGGACAGGATGTCCAACAGGCCGTTGCGGGCGAGCTCGGCGGCCGCCACATTGCCCGAATGGGAGCCGCCGCGCACCACGTTCGGCCCCCCCATCACGTTGAGGAGCCCGCGCTCGCGCGCTGCGCGCGCTGCGAGCATCGTCGTTGGGAACTCGGACATGCTGGCACCCTCGGAATGGGCCTGCTCCACATGCGCCAGGGTCGTGTCGTCGTGACTGGCCAAGGCAATGCCGTGGGTGCGGCAGTAGTTGACGAACCAGGCCCGGTGTGGCCCGGCATAGCGCTCCTGCAGCTGGCCGGACAGAGCCACCTGGCGCTCGAACTTTTCCGCAGACCACCCCTTCTTGCCGGTGAAGTAGGTGCGGGCGACTTCAATTTTTTCCCACTGCCGCTGGCCGGGGGTGTGGTCCATCAGGGAGATCAGCGACAGACGCGGATGGTCGTGAAAGGGCTGGAACAGGTCGATCGTGTTGGGCGCCGGTAGCTCGCAGCGCACGTGCAGGTGATGGTCTGCGCGTAGCAGGTCCAGCTCGGTGCAGCTGTCCATGGCGGCGATGACCGCGTCCCAGGTGCTGCCACGCAGGCTGTCCGGGTCGGCGTCGCCCACACCCAGCGCGTCAAACACGGTGGTGATGCCAGCGGCCGCCACTTCGGCATCGTGGGCCAGCAGAGCCGGCATCTCGGCCCACTGCACCTTGGGACGAGGCATCAGGTGCCGCTCGAAGTTGTCGGTGTGCATCTCGACGAAGCCGGGCATCAGGAAGTCGCCGTTCAGGTCAATACACTCCTTGACGGAGGTGGACCCAACGTCCACAGACGCAATCCTGCCGTCTTTCACCTGCACGCTGCCGCGAACCACCTCGTCGGCCAGCACCACGCGGGCATTCTTGAAAACAGTCTGGCTCATGCAGCACTCCTGAATTGCGCGACATTCACGCGGCGCGAAGCCACCTCGGCTCCGACCGACGCGTCGTGGAAGATTCCCATCAGGGCGGCGCCACGGGCCAGGGCCTCGTGAATCAGCTCGATCACCGTCTGGGTGTTGGCAGGGTCAAGGGAAGCGGTGGGCTCGTCCAACAACAGCAGCGGGCGAGGCTTGATCATGTTGCGGGCGATGTTGATGCGTTGCTGCTCCCCGCCGGAGAAGGTGGCGGGCGGCAGCTGCCAGAGCCGCTCGGGAATTCGCAGCCGCTCCAGCCAGGCACGTGCTTGCTCGCGCGCCGGCTCCATGGCGGCGGCAGGATCGGCAGCGTCCTCGACGAGAGACTCGGCCACCACGTCAAGCGCGGCGACGCGCGGGATGACGCGCAGGAACTGGCTCACATAGCCGACCGTGTCACGGCGCATGCGAATCAGCTCGCGCGGGCTGGCCTCTCCGAGCTCAAGAACCCGGCCATCGGCCTGGCGCATCTCGATACGGCCGCTGCTGGCGCGGTAGTTGGCGTAAATCAACTTGAGCAAGGTGCTCTTGCCCATGCCCGAGGGTCCGTCGAGCACCAGACACTCGCCCGGCGTGACCGACAGATCGACGTTGTGAAGCACCTGAAGTTCGGCGCCATTCTGGTTGTGCAGCGTGAAGCGCTTGGACACCTGGTGGAGTTGCAGCATGAAGATGTTTCCCTGCGGTTCAAGGTTGCAGGACGGAGGAGACGAGCAGCTGGGTGTAGGGGTGCTGGGGGTCGTCAAGAACCCGGTCGGTCAGGCCGCTCTCCACCACCTGTCCCCGCTGCATGACCATCATCCGGTGCGCCAGCAGACGGGCCACGGCGAGGTCGTGGGTCACGATGACCACCGCCAGCTGCATCTCGCGCGTGAGCTGACGCAGCAGGTCGAGCAGACGGGCCTGCACCGAAACATCAAGGCCGGAAGTGGGCTCGTCCATGAAGACCAACCGGGGGGCAGTGACCAGGTTGCGGGCAATCTGCAGGCGCTGGCGCATGCCACCGGAGAAGGTGCGCGGCGCGTCGTCGATGCGCGCGGCATCAATCTCCACGCGGCGCAGCCAGTCCTGGGCGGTCTCGCGCAAGCGGCCGTAGTGGCGCTCGCCCAGGCCCATGAGGCGCTCGCCCACGTTGGCGCCCGCGGACACGTCCATGCGCAGACCCTCAGCCGGATTCTGGTGAACGAAGCCCCAGTCGGTACGGGCCAGCAGGCGCTGACTCGCCTCGGACATGGTGTGAATGTCGTGTAGCTGTTCGTCGCGTCCCAGGAACTCCACCTGTCCGGCGTCCGGGCGGCTGCGCGCGGCAATGACATTGAGCAAGGTGGACTTGCCGGAGCCAGACTCACCGACCACGGCCATCACCTCCCCCGGCCAGAGCTCGAAACTGGCATCCTCCACGGCGACGCGATCGCCGAAGCACTTCTTCAAACCGCGTACCCGGAGCAGTGGCAGCTGGGGCAAGGTGGTGTCGGGAGGAGTCATATCAAAGCTCGATGAGGAAACTGAAGCCGTGCCGCTGGAAGCCCAGGGATTCGTAGAAGGCATGCGCCCTCTCACGCTTCTGGTTAGAGGACAGCACCAGCTTGTAGCAACCGGCCTGGCGCGCCAGCTCGCGGGCGTGGGCCATCATCTGGCGCCCGATGCCCTGGCCCTGCTGCCCGGGGTTGACCACCACATCCTCGACGATGGCCGAGGGCGTGCCGAGATGGCCCAGGTTGTGCATCACCAGGAGGGCAAAGGTACCCACCACGACCGATGGGTGGGCTTCGTCACTGGCCACGTAAAGGTGGTAGCTGGGATAGCGGGCGAACTGGTCGAACAACTCCGTGGCCTGCGCGAGGGACAGGACACGGCCATCGTCCATGGCCGGCTGCGCGTACAGCGCCAGCACGTCAGGCAGATCTTCGGCAGTGGCCTCGCGGATGCGCAGGTTCAAGACGCAGGCCCCTTGGCGCCCGCTTCGTCCTGGCGGTCCTTGCAGTAGTCGGAGTCAGAGCAGACATGAAGCCTACTTCCGGCGTCGTCGGTGATCATTTCGTCGAGGAAGGTGTCGGTGGCGCCGCACAGGGCGCAACTGGCGTTCCACTTCTGCACTTCGAAGGGATGGTCCTCGAACGCCAGACTCTCCACCCGGGTGTAGGGCGGCACTGCGTAAATGCGCTTCTCACGGCCGGCGCCGAACAACTGGAGCGCCGGGTTCATGTCCATCTTGGGGTTGTCGAACTTCGGAATCGGCGACGGCGACATGATGTAGCGGTCATTCACCATCACCGGGTAGTCGTAGGTGGTGGCGATATGGCCGTAGCGCGCGATGTCCTCGTAGAGCTTGACGTGCATCAGCCCGTACTCGGCCAGCCCGTGCAAAGTGCGCGTCTCGGTTTCCCGCGGCTCCAGGCGCTGCATGGGCTCTGGCACCGGCACCTGATAGACCAGAATCTGGCCTTCGGTCAGGGGCTTCTCGGGAATGCGGTGGCGCGTCTGGATCAGCGTCGCTTCCTGCGTGCGGTTGGTGGTTCGGACACCCGCTGTTCGCTCAAAGAAGCGGCGAATGTTGACGGCGTTGACGGTGTCGTCCGAGCCCTGGTCGATCACCTTGAGCGTGTCATCCGGGCCGATCACCGAAGCCGTGACCTGGATGCCGCCGGTGCCCCAGCCATAGGGAAGCGGCATCTCGCGCGAGCCAAAGGGCACCTGGTAGCCCGGAATGGCCACGGCCTTGAGGATGGCGCGGCGGATCATGCGCTTGGTGCGCTCGTCCAGGTAGGCGAAGTTGACCTCCGGCGCCAGGTCCGGCGGCAGCGCTCCGGAGGGGATGTCGTTCACGGCGTTCATGCGCCCTCCGGCGATGGCGTGGATGGTTGCGCCGAATTGGCAAGGGCCTCGGCTCGCATGCGGCGCACTAATTCCAGCTCGGACTGGAAGTCCACGTAGTGCGGCAGCTTCAGGTGCTGCACGAAGCCCGAGGCCTCCAGACTGTCACTGTGCGAGAGCACGAACTCCTGCATCTGCGCCGGCGCTTCGATGGCTTCGCCCAGTTCCTCGGCACGCAAGGCGCGGTCCACCAGGCTCATGGCCATCGCTTTGCGTTCACTGTGACCGAAGGCCAAGCCATAGCCGCGAGAGAACTGGGGCGGCTCGGTCTTGCTGCCGCCGAACTGGTTGACCATCTCGCACTCAGTGACCTCGATATCCCCGATGGACAGGGCAAAGCCCAGTTCCTCAGGTTCGATATGCACCTCCACCTGCCCCAGGCGAACCTCGCCGACGAAGGGATGGGTGTGCGAGTAACCCCGCTGCGTGGAATAGGCCATGGCCAGCAGGAAGCCCTCGTCGCCGCGGGCCAAATTCTGCAAGCGCGTGGCCCGGCCAGCCGGGAAACGCAAGGGCTCGCGCGTCAGGTCTTGGGGCGGCGCGTCGTCTGCGGGCGGCGCGAAGGTTTCAATCAGGCCCTCTTGATTGAGCAGGTCCACCACCCGGGGTACCGATTCGCTCGCGGCGGGGGTGGCGGGAGCGGCCGCGACAGGCGTCGCCGGGCCGTCCTGGGCTGAGGCCGAGGCCGTGGCAAGCAGCGTGAAGTCCAGCAGGCGCTGGGTGTAGTCGTAGGTGGGGCCCAGCACTTGGCCGCCGGGCAGGTCCTTGAAGGTGGCCGAGATGCGCCGGTCAAGCTGCATGCGTGCGGTGTCTAACGGGCAGGTGCTGCCCAGGCGAGGCAGTGTGGCGCGGTAGGCACGCAGCAGGAAGATGGCCTCGACCAAGTCGCCGCTGGCCTGCTTGATCGCCAGCGCGGCGAGCTCGGGGTCGTAGACCGATCCTTCGGTCATCACCCGGTCCACCGAGAGTTTGAGCTGCTCGCGGATTTGCGCAACGCTGAGTTCAGCCTGCTGCGAATCACCCCGCCGCTGCTCGGCGAGCAGGCGGTAGCTGTTAAGAATGGCGGTTTCCCCGCCTTTGACGGCCACGTACATGGTCAGACCTCTGCGGCGTGTTGGAGACGGGTGGTACGCGGCAGCCCGACGATCTGCGTGGGGGAGGCGAGAAACACATCGACCCCGCGGGGGAAACGCGCGTGGTTGTCCTGCCACTGTGACTCGAAGCTGGCTGGCAAGCCACGCACCTGGAGGTGACGCTCGCCCGCGATGCCCGGGCCTTGCAGTGTCCAGCCGGGGGTGTCGCCCCGCAGGCTCTCGACTTCGACCACACAGGTGGCCGACTGGTCTGGCCAGGTGTCAGTGCCCGGGTTCAGGTCCGCCAAATCGGGCCAGTCTTCGCCCTGGCCGAACCAGCAGAACTGGGCCTGGGACAAATCTGTAACAAGGGGGCAACCAGTGTGAAAGCGCAGCCAGGCGGCAGCGTCACTCGCGGCCAGCGAGGGCGAAAGCCACAGGCGTGTGTCGGCGTCGAGCAAGCCGAGCAGAAGCACGGCTGCAGTCAGGTGGCCGCTGCGGGGAACGGCAGCGCCGACAGGCATGTCGACCGGACGACCCGGATGCGACAGGGCCTGCAGCGCCGCGCGAAACACCGCCTGGCTGCCGAAGGCCTCATGCTCGAAGCCCGGGGCAAGTGTGTTCAGGTCAGGGGCGCTCATTCCTGATCCTCCGCTTCGTCACCGGCGGCTTCACGGGCCATGGTGAGGAAGTCCACGCGGGTGGACTGTGCGCGCTGGCGGCGGCGGGCCTCCTGCTCCCTGAGATGCTGGCGAATCGGCTCGAGCAGGCTGGCCTCGAGTCGCTCGTACCATTGGGCGTCCTGAAGCAGCGCGTCCGCCAGGGCGGCCAACTGCACCTGCCTGTGGCTGCGACCCAGGATGTAGGCCACGCCCACCGGGGCATCGCTGCCGGCGTCCCCCAGACGCAGGGCACATCGGGTCACGGTAATTTCGCCGAGGTTGAAGCGTTCACCGGTGCCACCCGCACGACCCTGCACCATCATCAAACCGGTTTCCGGGCGACGCAGCCATTGCTGTGAGGTGGGCAGGTGCTCGGCCAAACTCTGCTCCAGCAGCGGCTGTGGCGCCCGGGCCAGCAGGGCCATCCAGTCCTGGCGGGCTGCCGGGCGCGAAGGCCCGTCATTGTCAAATGCGTGAAACATCTCGGTGGCACCCTGTTAGTTGTCTATACAACCATGCAACATGGGAAGGAGCTTAGGCAGCCCCCGTGTAGCTTTCATGACAGACACCACGACCCTCTCGACGACGACAGCGCCCGATGGAACACAGGCCCCGGAGCGGGACCGCTTCTGGCTGCGGATTGCCGAGGAACTGGCGGGCGCAATCGGCCGGGGTATCTACCCGCCTGGCGAGCGACTGCCCTCGGAGCATGTGCTGGCGCAGCAGTTCGGCGTTCACCGGCACACCATCCGGCGCTCTCTGGCAGACCTGGGCCAGCGGGGACTGGTGCGCTCCACCCAGGGCCTGGGCACCTTCGTCGAAGCTTTTGCAGTGGACCTGGTGCTGGGCCGCCGCACGCGGCACCGACAAAACCTGGCGCAGGCGGGGGTACGCGGCGGCTTGCGTGTGCTGCAGTCCAAGGTGATGAATGCCGACGACGATCAAGCGCGGGCGCTGGACATGGGGCTAGGCCAGCCCCTGCTGTGGCTGCTGACCCTGGGCGACGGCGAGGGCCACGCCCTGCATGTGAGCGAGCGCTGCTTTCCCCTGCCCCGCTTCGAGCGCCTCGCTGAAGGCGTGAGGGAGAGTGGCTCCATTACCTTGGCGCTGGCCGCGCACGGCGTGGAAGACTACCTGCGCCAGGAAAGCCGCATCAGCGCCCGAATGCCCTCGACCGATGTGGCGCAGATGCTCGAACAGCCCGCCAACCGGCCGGTGCTTCTGGTGACCAGCCTCAACGTCGACATTGAGGGCCAGCCGATCGAATACGCCCGCACCTGGTTCGCGGGCGACCGTGTGACCCTGACCGTGAACCACGAGGACTGAAACAATGCAGGCAGCCCCTTACCGATGCGCCATCTACTTCGCGCCCGACCCCAACAGCCCCTGGGGACAGGCGGGCAGCCAGTGGCTGGGGCGCTGCGCAGCCACGCAGCAGCGCCTGACCTTGCCCCACATCGAAGGGCTGGCCCTCGAAGTGCACACATCACTGACCGACGACCCGCGACGCTATGGCTGGCATGCCACACTGAAGGCGCCCTTCACACTGGCACCGGGTCAAGACATCCACGCGGTGCTGGCCGCCATGCAGCGTCTGGCCGGCGAGTTCTCCGCCTTCGATTTGCCGCCCCTGGCGGTGGACCGCGGGGGCCATTTCCTGGCCTTGCGGCCTCTGG
>NZ_JARXAB010000098.1 GCF_029866045.1 Ramlibacter sp.
CACATGACCGACCTGCAGACTGGGCGCGCCACGCTGGCTGAGTTCAAGGGCTTTGTTGCCTGCGGCGGCTTTAGCTACGGCGACACCCTGGGCGCTGGCATCGGCTGGGCCCGCAGCATCACCTTCAACGCACCGCTGGCGGCGCAGTTCCAGGCCTTCTTCGGCCGCAGTGACACCTTCGCCCTGGGCGTGTGCAACGGCTGCCAGATGCTGGCCGAACTGGCTGACATCATTCCCGGCGCGCAGGACTGGCCGCGGTTCACCACCAACCTCAGCGAGCGCTATGAGGCGCGCCTGTCGCAGGTGGAGGTGCTCCAATCGCCCAGCCTGTTCTTCCAGGGCATGGAAGGCAGCCGCCTGCCGATTGCGGTGGCCCATGGCGAGGGCTTGGCGAACTTCGCGCGGCGTGGTGACTCTGCGAAGGCGATCGCCGCGATGCGCTTCGTGGACGGTCAGGGTCAGGCCACGGAGGTCTACCCCTTCAACCCCAACGGCAGTCCCGGCGGCTTGACGGCGGTGACAACGGCCGATGGCCGCTTCACCGCCATGATGCCGCACCCTGAGCGGGTGTTTCGCAACGTCCAGATGTCCTGGACCGGCGGCGATATCAGTGCCCACAGCCCATGGCTGCGCGTTTGGCGCAACGCTCGCCGCTGGGTCGGCTAAGTCACGTCACCCTGAGGCTGGCGCTCCGGCCCCCTTTCGATGACGGGTCTGGATTTTGGGGCGGGATCGACACCCGGCCGCCCCAACAGGCTCAGGCCTTGCCGCCCTTGCCGCAGTCGCTGCCTTTGGCGGCGGTAAATGAGGTGCCCTTGGCCAATGCCACCGGCCCCTTGCCACCGGCGAGGCGCAGCGCCTGGCCGTCCCGCTCCAGCACCAGGCTGCCCACCGCGGTTTCTTCTGTGGCCAGTGTGGGCCCCTGCATGCGGCCGGTGATCGGCCAGCGGCGTTCGCGGCGCTGGAGGGTGCCGGTCACCTCCTGGAAGTTCTGAGTCAAACGCAGGCTGTAGGACCCCAGCGGGCCCGCGCCGCACCACAGGCCGGCCACCTGCGCGGGCACCGTCCAGAAATGGACCTTGCTCGACTTCTCGCGCCCCACCTGCTTGTCCGGGACCGATAGCACGGTGGTCTGGTCGGGCTTCCATTCGCCCATGTCCCAGTCATGCGAGACGATGCGGGTGCCAGGCTTGAGCGCCAGGATGGACGGCCGCAGGCGCATGTTGAAATCCGGCAGCAGGTACATGGTGATGACCGTGGCCTTGGACAGGTCGGTCGTGAACAGGTCTTGAATGCGAAATTCGACCTTGTCGCCCACGCCAGCTTCGGCGGCAATCTTTCGGCTCTTCTCGACCAGGGAGGGGTCGATTTCTACGCCCAGGCCGGTAGCACCAAAGCGCTTGGCAGCGGTGGTGATGATCCGGCCGTCGCCCGAGCCAAGGTCTATCACATGGTCTTTGGCACCGACCGAGGCGATACGCAGCATCTCGAGGGTGACGTTATCGGGGGAGACGATGAAGGGCACTTCATCGACGATGGGGACCGTCGCTACCGGGGTCTGCGCCTGGGCTTTCCCGGCGCCAAGACCCGTGAGGGCGGCCAGGGCGAGCGCGGTGGCAGTCGCGAGCGAGCCGGCCGGGTGGCGCAGCAATGTGGGCAAGGTATTCGAGTTGGCGCGGGTAGTCATGAAGAGAAGATAGCATTCCGGCGCCGACTCCGGGTTCCCCCTGATGGCCCGCCCAGACAGCCCGCGCGCTGAGTCGCCCGGACTGGCAATGGACTACCGAGTCACGGGCCGGCCCACAACCCCTTGGCTGGTACCGGTCACGGCGGCTTCTCTTGCCAGGTCGGCGTGGACGAGGGCGGCGCCCTCGACAGCAGGCGGCGAAGCGCCAGCAGGCGTCGGTTCATCCGCTGCAGGCGGCTGCCTATCGACCCCTGGCTCCAGCGCACACTGCGTGACCACTGGGGCAGGCGCACCACGCCCCAGGCCAGCACGCCATACAGTACCAGCTTGCCCACCAGCACCCAAGCGGTGATGGTCAGCGGCGGCAGACCGGCCAGGGTGGCAACCACGATCGAGGTTCGCGGGCTGTCCGGGAACAGGGCCGAGAACGCCAGCACCGGCGCTCCCCAGGTCTGCACGAGGGCCTTGGCCCGCTCCCAGCCGGGGCCCGCGGTGGTTCCCATGAGGCTGGCCCCGCTGTCGATCTGGCTCGCCACTGCGGTGGCGCCGCTCACCACCAGCGCCAGAAGCAGCGCGCTCAGGGCCGCTGCGACGGCGAACATCACGAAGACCAGCCGAACCCGCGTAGGCTGCAGAACGAAGAGGGCAACTGCGAGCACCTCGGCCGGCATCATGGGGAGCAAGCTGTCTACCGAGGCGACCGCTGCCAGGACCAAAATAGCCCAGGGTTGGCGGCCATGGCGCATCAGCCAGCGCAGGCTGGCTTTCACGAGCCTTCTCCACCAGGAAATCATGGTTGTCTTGCGGACGTTCAGCGCTTGATCATGATGCGGCCTGCCAGCGCCGGGCTGATCCGCTGGATCAAGCGCAGGAGTCGGGTCGCGCCGACGTCGATCTCCTGGCGACCGGCGTCGATGCCGGTCAGGATTTGGCGGGCTGCGGCTTGCGCGCTGATCTTGCCCCGGCCGCGGCCACGGGTCATGTCGGTGTCCACGATGGGCGGCAGGGCCTCGATGACCCGCACAGGCAGCCCTTCGTTTTGCAATTGCGCCCGCAGTGACTTGGCAAATGAGCGCAGAGCCGCCTTGCTCGCGCAATAGACCGGGCTGCTTTTCTTTGGCGCTAGCGCCAGGCCCGAGGTCACGAAGACGATGGCCGCTTGCTTCTGACGGGCCAGCTGCGGGAGTAGCAGTCGGGTCAGTTCCACGGGGCCGACGAAGTTGATCTGCATTTCCCGTTCGGTGTCGAAGTCCACCGCCGCATCGGGTGCGGTCCAATCACGCAGCTGCTGGATGCCTGCGTTGTGGATCACCAGGTCGAAATCGGCCCGCGCGACGCGCCCGGCGAAGGCTGCACGGCTGTCGGCGTCGCCTTGGTCCAGAACCTCCCAGTGCACTTGGGGCAGGCGTGCGCTGGCCTCGCGGACGGACGCCTCGCTGGTGCCGGTGGCGGTCACGCGCAGACACCGCTGAACCAGCTCGCGCACCAACTGCTCGCCGATGCCCCGGGTGCCGCCTGTCACCAGGGCGCGGGTGGCCTTCCACGTCATGCCAAGCGGCCGTCGCCCGAGCCGAGGGCAATCACCACAGGGTCGGCTTGTGGCTTGGCCTGTGCGAATCCCTCTGGCAGAGTGGCCAGCCAGGCGATGGCGCGCGCTGGTTTCCGCTGAAGGTCAGCCGCAGATGAGATCGAATCGGAACGCGGAGTCATGCTTGAAAGATAGCATTCCTCACACACCCTGCAGCAGCTTCAAGCCCGACTTCCCGTTTACCGGTAAACGGCATAGACTTGGCGCGTGATCCTGTCCTTCCTCGATCCCGATGTCGCTGCCGTGTTCTCCGGGGCGCGTGTGAGGCGATTCGCCAATATCCTGGCGGTTGCAGAGCGCAAGCTCCAACTCCTCGACAGTGCGGTGACGCTGGACGCTCTGCGTGCACCGCCAGGCAACCGCCTTGAGGCACTCAAGGGCGACCGGAAAGGCCAGTACAGCATCCGGATCAATGACCAGTTTCGGCTGTGTTTCGTCTGGGCGCCCGACGGCGTCCGAGACGTGGAAATCGTGGACTACCACTGAAACAAGGAGTACCTCATGGCCCCGTCCGCTCCCGTCAATCGCATGCGCCCTGTTCATCCGGGTGAGGTGCTGCGAGAAGAGTACCTCATGCCCCTGGGCATGAGCCCCCACGCCTTGGCGCAGGCGCTCAAGGTTCCGCCGTCCCGCGTCAACGACATCGTTTTGGAGCGTCGCGGGATCACCGTCGACACCGCCATGCGACTGGTGCGATTTTTCGGCGGTGACGTCCAGACCTGGATGAACTTGCAGACCGCCTACGAGATCAAGACGGCCGAGGCCACCCTGGCCCCCCGGATTGCCGAGGAGGTCACGCCGAGGGCGGTGTGACCTTCTGGGGGCGCGTGCGGTAGAACTGCAGCGGCGCCTCCGTCATCTCCTGGGCGCGTTGGTTCATGACCGACTTCTTCATCTTGCCCACCACGTGCATTTCGCAGGGCTTGCAGTCAAAGCGCAGGGTGAGCTTTTCCTTGCCATTGACCAGTTGAAGTGGCTCGGCCCGCACCGTGCCCTGGACGCCCGTCACGCCTTTGGCTTGCTTCGGGCACAGGCTCATGCTCCAGCGCACGCAGTGCTTGGTGATCATGAGGGAGACCTCGCCTTCCTCCTCGTGGCTCTCGTAGGCCGCTTCGATCACCTTCACCCCGTGCTTGGCGTAGAAGTCATGCGCCTTCTGGTTGAAGATGTTGGCCAGGTAGCTCAGGCTGTCTTCCGGGTAGGGCACCGGCGGCTCCACCGGCTGGGCGCGCGGCGGACGGGTGTAGGCGGCGCTGCGGGTGGCTTCCAGCATAGCCACTGCCTCGCGCCGCAGCGCATTGAGGTACGAGGCGGGCAGGAACCAGGGGCCGGTGAGCGCGAGGCGAATGTCCAGCGGCTCGAAATCGGTCGTGCCAAAGCGCCCGAGCTGCTCGCGCAGCTGCGCCTCTTGCCGGCCAGCGTCGTGCGCCGGCTCCTTGGGGTGGGGCAGGGCGGCGCGGGCGCTGTGGCCGTCTTCGTCGGTGAGCGAGAGTGCAAAGCCGTCGGCAGTTTCGGACAGCTCGGCCCACAGGCCAATGCGGCGCTCGCTGGACTTCTTTTCCAGTTGCCGCACCCAGCTCATATCTCGGTTGCGATTGAGTTCGGTGCCCTTGCGCAGGTCGCGCATACCGGCGATCGGGTCCTTGGGGAAGACCCGCCAACGGCCACCTGTGCCTGACGTGCCGCCCAGCTTCTCGGCCCTGTTGATGGCCACGCCCACCAGTTCTTTTTGCAGGTCGTAGTAGCAAAGACCATCGCCGTTGTGCAGCTCGGTGGCCGGGTCCTGGCATTCCAGCTCGATCCAGCCCTCGGCCTCCTGCACCCGGGTTACCCAGGCGATGGCCTGGCCCGGGTTCTTGGGCGAATCAAAGGCGCCGATGTCGTCTTTGCGGCCGTTGACGAAGTAGTCGGTGAACTCGCGGTTGAAGTTCTGGTTGGGGTCGGGTGTGAAAAAAAGGCGGGTGCGGCCACTCGAGGCACGGGCAAAGGGCTGATCCGAACCTTCGCGGGCCTCGACCAGTTCGTCTAGCAGCTTACGGTAGTGGCCGGTGATGTTCTTCACATAGCCCATGTCCTTGTAGCGCCCCTCGATCTTGAAGCTGCGGATGCCGGCGTCCACCAGCGCAGCCATGTTGGCGCTCTGGTTGTTGTCCTTCATCGACAGCACATGCTTGTCGTGGGCGATGAAGCGGCCCTGGTCGTCCAGCACCTGGTAGGGCAGTCGGCAGGCCTGTGAGCAGTCGCCGCGGTTGGCGCTGCGCCCGGTGTGCGCATGCGAGATAAAGCACTGGCCGCTGTAGGCCACGCACAGGGCGCCATGAACGAAGAACTCCATCGCCGCACGGTCGGGGTCCATCGCGGCGCCGACGGCGCGAATCTGCTCCAGGGTCAGCTCGCGGGCCAGCACGATCTGCGAGAACCCCGCGTCCTGCAGAAAGCGGGCTTTCTCGGGGGTGCGAATGTCGGTCTGTGTGCTGGCGTGCAGTTGGATCGGCGGCAGGTCGATCTCGAGCAGGCCCATGTCCTGCACGATGAGCGCGTCAGCTCCCGCGTGGTAGACGTCCCAGGCCATTTGCCGGGCGCCTTCGAGCTCGTCGTCGCGCAAGATGGTGTTGAGCGCAATGAAGATCCGGCTGCCGAAGCGGTGGGCATGGCGGGCGAGGCGCTCGATGTCCTGAACGCTGTTGCCCGCCGAGGCCCGCGCGCCAAAGCCAGGCCCGCCGATGTAGACGGCATCTGCGCCATGGTTGATCGCCTCGATGCCAATGTCGGCGTCGCGGGCGGGGGCAAGCAGCTCGAGCTGGTGTTGGGCTAGCATGGGGCGTGATTATCCCCGGCTCGCCCCCTGCCCCAGACCCCGCGATAGACCCTGCCGCTCTCGCCGTGAGTGCCGGTCCATCCCGCCACGACCGGCTTGATGCGCTGCGGGGGGTGGCCGTGGTCTGGATGACGCTGTTCCACCTGGGGTTCGACTTGGCCTGGTTTGGCTGGTGGCGGCAAGATTTCTACCGGGATCCAGTGTGGACGGTGCAACGCACCTGCATCGTGAGCCTGTTCCTCTTTTGCGTAGGCTTGTCTCAGGCGGTGGCTCTGCAGGGGAGGGGGTTTGGACCGGCAACCGGCGCGGGCGAGTTGCGTTTTGCCGATCGGTTTGACCGACGCTTCTGGCTCCGCTGGGCCCAGGTGGCCGGCTGCGCGCTGCTGGTGACGGCGGGCTCCTGGTTGGTGTTTCCGCGCAGCTTCATCTACTTTGGCGTGCTGCATGCCATTGCGGTGATGCTGATCGTTTTGCGCTGCAGCGCCGGCTGGGGACGGGGCCTGTGGCTGGCCGGCGCGATGGCGCTGGGGTTCCACTTCCTTTCCACCTGGGCCCACAGCCAGGGCCTTGCCCCATCGTGGCTGGACGCGCCGGGCCTGCATTGGCTCGGTCTGCTCAGCCATAAGCCGATCACCGAGGACTACGTCCCCTTGGTGCCTTGGTTGGCGGCCGTCTGGTGGGGCATGGCGGCGGGCCAATGGATGCTGGCGTCCCGTCCGCAGTGGCTCGAGGGTCCCGCACCGGCACTACTGGCTTGGCTTGGGCGCTGGAGCCTCAGCTGGTACATGCTGCACCAGCCTGTGTTGATCGGTGTTCTCTGGGGCCTGGGCCTTTTGTTCGGGCGCTCGGGGCCCTGAGGCGTTTCCGTTTCCGTTGGCGTTGGCGTGGCACGCGTCGGGTGCGCAGCAGGGGCCCGGCGGCTTCGATGCGGGGGCCCTTCGGGCTTCCTTGCGGTGCTCGGTCGCCAGGGGCACGCGAGGCAAACTCGCCCTTTCAGGGCTCAAACATGCCTCGCTCTTCGGCCCCCAGCGCCCTCCGCTCCTCAGCCCCGCATAGGCGCCGCCGAACCCCTGCCGCACACCCGACGCTTAGCTCTGTCGAAGGGCGCTTCAGCGCCACCTGTGGTGACCTCGTTTGGGTGGGCTGAGGGACCGCCGGCAACAAGCCTCCCGAACGAGGGAAGCGGCGGGCGTGCGCCCGGGACAAGTGGCAAGCGCTGCTGATACCGATTAGGCAGTCTGTCCCGCTGCGATGGCTGCATTAACGCGAGGCATAACCTGCTCGGCCATCAACTGCATCGAGCGGCGTCCTAATTTCTCGTCGACCCAGTCCATGCCCGCGTAGACAAGCTCGCCGAAGTCTCCAGTTACCTCGCGCAATGCCAGGATTTCATCGACCACCTTGTCGACGCTGCCGCTGATACAAAGACGCTCAATCACGGCGTCCACCGTGATCTTTTCGTCCGCCTCCTCGCGCGTTTCCTTGAAAACCTCATGCCGGTTGGACTTACGCAGCTTTGATAAGAGTTGGTGGTAGTAAAAGCGATAAGGACTGTTCGCATCCGCGCCGCCATAGGCAGCGGCTACCTTATCGTCGTCCGCGACGAAGATGCTGCGAGCAACTCGCCATTGAGCCGGGTCGGCTAGTTGACCAGCATTTTGCTTTCCTTGCGCATAGTTGCCCCAGTGAGTCTTGACCCATTTAGGCAGCAAGAAGTTGGCCGACATCGGGTGGAAATCGCGCTCACCCATGGCGATCACGCCTTTGGAAAAGGGTGCCACAACCGTGCCCACGATCTCTGGGCGCGGCCTTTGGTAAGGCTTCTGCATAACCCCGGTCCCCAGATCCAGGGCCAGGGACTTTTGGGTGGTGACCTTGAAGCGGTTGTCCGGAAAATCGATGTCGTACGGCGGCTCACGCTCCCAGATAGCCAAGATGACATCAATGGCCTCCGCAAACAATTTATTGCGGTCCTGGCCCAAAATGCCAATCGCCTCGGCATCGGATGCGAGTGCCCCAGGACTTACGCCAAAGATGAAGCGCCCCTGAGCGAGGTGGTCGAACATTGCAGCCTGCGCTGCAATCAGCGTGGGGTGCATCTGTGACAAATTACAGGTCCCGGAGGCAAGCTTGATGTTGCGTGTGCTGTGAATGAGTGTCGCAAGAAACATCAAGCTGTTCGTGACGTTTTCAGCCTGGTCTGATAGGTGCTCTCCAACGAATGCGTCATGAAAGTTGAGCTGGTCCGCCAGGATGATTGCTTCCCGGTCCTCACGAAGCGTCTGTGTCGGGTTGCGGTGCAATGGGTGCATCGGCATCATGAACATTCCTAGCTTCATTCACTTTTCCTAAAATTTAGATTTGATGGGGGCCTGCCTGTCTAGGCGGCTAAAGACCTAGATGTTGGGCGAGGTTTTTTTGAGTTCATACGGTTGGGCGGTCAGGTACTTCCCGCCTCCGAAGATCAGTGAACTGCGGTTACTGTGCTCGATCTTCTCCACCCGTCCCAAGAACACCGCATGGTCGCCGCCGGGAAATCTGTCCTCAGAGGCGCATTCCAAGTAGGCGGCGCAGCCTTCGATCAATGGTAGGCCGCCGATTCCAGCGCGCATGGCCACCCCTGTGAACTTGTCGTCCGATGAACCGGCAAAGCGCCTAGAAATATCAATCTGGTCATCCGCAAGGATATTCACTGCGAATCGCAATGCATCTCGGAACACGGGGTAGCTAGGCGCAGTAAGTGACTGGCTCCAAAGAATCAATGGGGGATCAAGCGAAACCGAGCTGAAGGAATTGGCTGTGAGGCCGTAAGCCTTCCCGTTTTTGTCGATGGTCGTAATCACGGTGACGCCGGTGACGAAACTGCCAAGAACCTTGCGCAGGGAGTGAGGATCGATCGCAGGTGCAGGTGCGTTAAGCGCTCGCGCCGTTGCGGCGAGGTCTGTCTTCATGCTTCTGTACACCCCTACTGGCTGCAAAATTGCTTTTTGTTCTTGCGCATGTTAAGGACCAGTAATAATTAACAGAAATTATTTGAAATGATAAAGTTAATCAAGTTCCCTAATAAGACATGGTCGACACGCTACTTCGCCTAAAGCTCTTCGTTGCGGTGTACGAAGAGCGTTCGTTCACCGCGGCGGCGGTTCGTGAAAACTCCACGCAGTCCGGCGTCACCCAGCACGTGCGAAAACTGGAAGACCAGTACGGCGTGAAGTTGTTTTTGCGTGAGGTGGGAAACGTTGTGCCTACGCCCGCAGGCGAGGCCTACTACCGGGGTTGTGTGGAGGTGCTGCGCGCTCACGAAGAGGTGCGCCTTACCATCCGGGACTTTGGCGAGAGCCTGGATGGCCAAGTGGTTTTGGGCCTCACGCCAACCATGACGCGGGGCGCCCTGGCCCCTGCACTGGCCCGATTCAAGAAGGAGCACCCCAACGTGGCGGTCCGCGTCATCGACGCCTACAGCGACATCGTGATAGCCAAGTTGCGCGCAGGCGAGCTGGATTTCGGCATCGTGCCCGGTTTCAGCTCCGAAGTGGGTCTTCGAAGCGAGCTGTTCGCACGTACGCCCGAGTTTCTGGTGAGCGGACCGCAGTCGCCGCTGGGTCTGAAGCACCGGGCGCCGGTGCGCTTGTCGACGCTGGGGCCACTCAAGCTGGTGGTGCCCAGCATGCTCCAGGTGCGGCGCACGTACCTCGAGCGTTACCTCGCGGCGACCGGCACCGTGGTGGCCGAGCGCATGGAGATCGATAGTTCGCTGGCTGCGGTGGATTTCGTGAGTCAGACCGATTGGGTGGCTGTACATCCAGGCATTGCGATGATGCGCGAGATCGAAAACAGGCAGCTCATCATCAACCCAATTGTTGGGCCAACGCTCTCGCTTGAACTGTTCCGCATCGAGCGGGCTCGCACTCCGCTGTCGCGTCCCGCCATTGTCTTTCTGGATATCCTGAAATCCTGCTCAGACGCGCTGAGCGCTTCGGCCGACCGCCTTCATCAGGAATGTTGATCCCGCCAATCAACCAAAATCATTTCCTGGAAGGTGTGTAGATCCCTAAGATTTTTACATGACACCCCGCCACCCCCAATGCAAAGAATCTTTTTGCGAGACCACCAGCGGTCGCATCCACTACGTTGAAGCGGGCGAAGGCCCCACGTTGTTGCTGTTGCACAGCAATGGTTGTTCGTTGCACGAGTTTGCGAGCGTGATGGCGGGACTATCGCAACACCACCGCTGCATCGCGTGGGATATGCCGGGCCACGGCGATTCGGACAATCCGCAGGGGCACCAATCCATTGAGGACTACGCCGAAGCCGTGCTGGCGTTCATGGATGCGTTGGGCCTGAAGAAGGCGCATGTGTGCGGCGCTTCGGTGGGCGGCTTCATCGCGATCGCACTTGCCGTAGCCGCGCCTTCGCGGGTGGCGGGGGTGGTGATTGCGGAGGCGGCGTTGCGCAGCGAGGCGGACTGGGCCGGTCAGTGGTTGCGCATTGAAACCATGTTTTCGATCCCGACACAGACCTACGAGGAGGTCGCACCCCGTTTTCGTGCGTTCGATCTCGATTTGCTGAAACGCTGGAACATCGACCGCCACAAGGCCGGCGGTTGGCGCATGGTGGATGTGATGTGGGCCATCCGACAATACAAGGCCGCCGATCAGCTTCGCTTGTTGAGCAAGTCGGGTGTGCCGGCGGTGGTGTTGATGGGCGACCGTGGACCGGTGATCTCTTGCCGGTCGGACTATGAAGCGCTGCTGCCCGATGCAGCGATCCAAGTGGTCGACAACGCGGGTCACTTCCCCATGATCGACGATCCACAGGCTTTCGTGAGCGCGTTGCAGGTCGGGATGGCCGCAGCGACTTCTGCTGCAGCGTAGGCCACGTCCATGATCCAGAAGATCGTTGCCTCGGTAGCCGACGCGTTAAGCGGCATCGAAGACGGTGCCACTGTGCTCATCGGCGGCTTCGGTACCGCTGGTGTTCCCGTTGAACTGATTGACGGACTGATCGAAATGGGCGCGCGCGAACTCACCGTGGTCAACAACAACGCCGGTAACGGTGAGCAGGGTCTGGCCCGGTTGCTCCAGGCGGGGCGAGTGCGCAAGGTCATCTGCAGCTTTCCGCGCTCAGCCGACAGCCATGTGTTCGATGCGCTGTACCGAAGTGGTCGCATCGAGCTGGAGCTGGTGCCGCAAGGCAACCTGGCCGAGCGCCTGCGCGCCGCTGGGGCGGGAATCGGTGCCTTCTTCACGCCCACCGGCTTTGGCACAGAACTCGCTAACAACGCCGATGGCTCGCCGAAAGAAACACGTGTCATCGACGGCAAAGCTTATGTGCTGGAGTTCCCCATCGTAGGCGACGTGGCACTCATCAAGGCCGAGCGCGGCGACCGTTGGGGCAATCTCAGCTACCGCAAGGCTGCGCGCAACTTCGGGCCAGTGATGGCCACAGCGGCCAAGCGAACCATTGCCAGCGTGTATGAAATCGTTGAACTAGGCGGCTTCGACCCCGAGGCCGTAGTCACACCCGGCATCTATGTGAGCGCCTTGGTCCAGATACCTCGCGTGGCCACTCAGGCCGGTGGCTTCAAGGCGGCTGTATGAGCTACACAAGAAGAACCAAGGACGAACTGGCCCGCCGCGTGGCGCAAGACATCCACGACGGCGCCTACGTGAATCTGGGCATCGGTCAGCCGACCCTAGTTGCCAACCACTTGCCCCGGGGCATCGAGATCGTGCTGCACAGCGAGAACGGCATACTCGGTATGGGCCCAGCGCCCGTTGCCGGCGAAGAAGACTACGACCTCATCAATGCCGGCAAACAACCCGTGACCTTGCTGCCCGGTGGCGCGTTCTTCCACCACGCCGACAGCTTCGGGATGATGCGTGGGGGCCACCTGGACATCTGCGTGCTCGGCGCGTTCCAGGTCTCGGCCACCGGCGATCTGGCGAACTGGACTACGGGCGAAGCGGGTTCGATCCCCGCCGTGGGCGGCGCCATGGACTTAGCTGTAGGCGCGAAGCAAACCTGGGTGATGATGGATTTGCTCACTCGCACCGGCCAGAGCAAAGTGGTGCAGCAATGCAGCTACCCGCTTACGGGCATTGCTTGCGTGAAGCGCATCTACAGCGACCTGGCCACGCTGGCTTGTACCCCCGAAGGATTGCGGCTCATCGACAAGGTCGAAGGGCTCTCGCACGTTTCGTTGGAAGCCTTGGTGGGGTTGCCCATCGCGCCCGCGGATGGATTCGCTCGCACATATCACCCGGAGACCTCATGACAAAAGACTATGGCTTAAACGATGAAGGCGAGAGCCTGCACCCCGATGAAGTGCTGGCACGCGCGCTTAAGCGACGCGGCGATATCTTCGACCAGTTTAAGGTACTCATCCGCGAATCGGCCCCCACCTACGACTTGATCTCGAAGACGGCGGGCTACGTTCACCACTACACCGGAAAAACGGGCTCTCAGCAGCAGCTTTCTGGCGTGATGCGCGAGTTGATCACGCTGAGCATGCTTGCCGCGAAGGCTGAACACGGTTTCACTCCCAACCACGTTCGGCGTCTCTACAACCTGGGCGTGACCAATGTGGTGATGCTCGAGGCCGCGGCTGCCATGGCAGCGGTGACTGGCTGGACCACGGTGGCCCATACGGCGGCGGCCATCTTGGTGGCGAATACGCCCGACTACCCGTTTGGCTCTATGCCCCCCGGCGGCGAACCTAAGGAGCTGGTGCCGTTCCCTGAAATGGAGCAAGGCCGCAGCCAGGACGGCACCGTGTCCGACAACGAGCGCGACCAGGACGAGTACGCCTATATCGCCGCGCTGGACCCCGAGCTTGCCCGCGTGGCCGCGCGTTGGGTGAACCATTGCTTGACACCCACGCCAGCCGCGCGCCTGGGTGCTGGCCCACGCGAACTTGTGGCCATTGCAGCGGCATGCGCGCGCGGCGAGACCGATCTGGCTGCCCAGCACATGCTGCGCGCTTATTCCTATGGCATGACGCGCACGCAAGTGCTGGAAGCAGTGTCATGCGTGCTGCCGATGACCGGCGCCATGACGCTGAAGATCGGCGTGCAGGCTATGCGTAAGGCCGACGCCGCTACCTGAGTATTCCAAGAGGACAAATAAGGAGACAACATGACACCCCGCAGAACCGCCCTTGCATTCCTTCTGGCCGCACCATTGGTCGCATTCGGGCAGGCAGCTCCTTGGCCGAGCGGCCCCATTGCCGTTATCTCGCCCGTGCAGGCGGGCTCTGCGGGTGACACTTCGCTGCGGTTAGTCTTGCAGAAGATGTCGGAGAACATGAGCCAGCCCTTCGCGGTCGAGAACATGGCCGGTGCTGCCGGCATGATCGGATTGGACAAGTTGTCGCGCGCCCGTCCCGACGGAACCACGATCGGTGGAATCAGCGACAGCACGCTCACCTACGTACCTATCATTCAGAAGCGCGTCAACTTCAATGCCCTCGATACGCTGGATCCTGTGGGCATCATCTCTGCCAGCACCTGGGTGCTCGTGGCCCATCCGTCGGTAGGCGTTAAGACCGTGGGGGATCTGGTGGCCAAGGCAAAGGCCCGGCCAGGTCAGTTGAGCTATGCGTCGGGCGGCATGGGCGGGTCACACCACGTGGTGATGGAGATGTTCAAGTCCGTCACGGACACCCGCATTTTGCACATTCCGTACCGCGGCGCCGGGTTCGCCTTGGCAGATGTTCAGGGGGGACAGGTACAGGTTATGTTCTCGGCCTTGTCGGTGGCGCTCGGGGCCATCGAAGCGGGCAAGCTGGTGCCATTGGCCGTGGCCTCGACAGCGCGTACGCCCTTGCTGCCGCAGGTCCCCACGGTGGCTGAAGCTGGGGTGCCGGGCTTTTCGTTCTCGACCTGGACCGGTATGCTTGTGCCTAAGGGCACTCCGCCTGCGACCATTGAAAAGCTAAACCAGGAATTGAATAAGGCCCTGCGGGACCCTCAGGTGTCCTTGAGCCTGGCCAAACTGGGCGCCACACCTCGACCGGGCACGCCGAAGGATCTGGGCGAACTGATCCAGACCACCAACACCAAGATGGCTAAAGTCATCCGGGAGTCGAACATCCAGGGTGAGTAGCCAAGCAGGGCGGAGTGGATGCACCGCGTGGTGGTCACAGTTCGACGAAGCGCAACGTTCTTTTGAAGAGCAGCATGGGGGCCGGTCTGGAGTTGTGCATGGCTGTTGATGCCAAGCCGATTGTCGAAGCAATCGCAGGCGTCCAGGCGCTGGAGAAAATTCCTCGGGGCTCGGGTGATTGGATTTCCTATCTCCAGGTGAAGTGCCCTCGTCATCAGAAGCCGACGGCGGCCCGCGCGGCTCCGCTGGTGATGCATGTGGCCGGAAGATCATTCTTGGATCGCCAGCCAAATCATGATTGGTAGTGATGGCGCCGATCAAACTGGCCGATAGAGTGCCGCCACGCTTGATACCCCCGATCAGATCAAATAATGAGAGTGCGGAAAAGCCCGCTGGTAAATTTGTCACAGCATCCGCCGAGTAAACACCAGCGAAAGGAGACAACATGATTTCAAGGCGCAGATCCCTCCAATACGTTGCAGCGTCGGGCTTGCTTGGCCACGGCCTGAAGCCCGCTTTCGCCGATATGAGCTACCCCGACCGGGCGATCAAGCTCGTGGTTGCCAAGCCCACTGGTGGTCTCGACGATTCGGTAGCGCGTGCCATCCAACCTGACCTGGAAAAGGCCTTGCGGCAACCTGTTGTCATCGAGAATATCGGTGGCGCATTGGGCATCATCGGCACGCAGAATGTGATCCGCTCGCGGCCGGATGGGTACAGGCTGCTGCTGCTGAACACGAAGCAGCAGATCACGGCCGGAGAACTGGCGGACTCGAGACCGTACGACCTGGCAAAGGACGTGACACCCATCATGGCGGTCGCGAGCTACCGGTCGGCCATCATTGCTCACTCCGGCTTGTCCGGTAACTTCACCGACGTGATGCGTTACGCGAAGGACAACCCGGGAAAGGTCGTTTACGCATCCAGCGGAGTCGGCTCCACCGCGCACCTCATCGTCGCCATTGCGGCAAACCGGGTGGGTGCCGACCTGATCCACGTGCCCTACCAGGGCGGTGGCCCTGCCTCTGTCGCCGTCATGGGCGGGCAGGCTCATCTGCTGTACACCGACATGCCCACGGCCCTAAACGCGGCCCGTTCGGGGCGGGCCAGGATCGTGGCGCAGTCTGGTACCACGCGGTACAAGGATGCACCCGATGCCCCGTTGTTCAGCGATCTCGGCTACGGCATGTTCAGCAACGGTTCGTTGTCGATCGTCGGTCCGGCCGGCATGGAGCTTGCGGTCGTCGAGAAGCTCCAGGCCGCGGTCCGCCAAGCCTGCGCGCAGCCCAGCCTGAAGGAGAGGCTCCAGAAAGTCGGGATGGAAGTCGAGGTGGTCGACGGCGCCGGACTGCGCGCGGAGATCGTAGAAACCACGGCGAAATGGGTGCCACAGGCGAAGGCCGTTCTCGCGGCTGCCGGGAAGTAGGGCTTGTCCATGCAGACATCCCAATCCTGGCGTTGTGCCCACGACATCGACCCCGGCTCTCCGCTGAACATCCTGCTGCGCGAGTTCCTGCCGGACATCGCGCGCTTGACCCACGGAACCCTGCAGGTGAGCCTGCACCCCGACGGGGAACTGGGCGGGCCCGATGACATGGTGGACATGCTCGTTCGCAACGATATCCAAATGCACCCCGTGTCCGGAATGATCCTGTCTCGGCTGACGCCTGTCGTGGCCATCGAAGGATTTCCTTTAGCCTACGCGAGTAGTGGGGACGGCTGCTCTGCAATGGCGGGCCCAAGCGGTGACTTGGTGCGGCAGGCACTTCAAGCCCTCGGAATCCACGCTTTCCGGACTGTGGTCCCACAGGGTCTTAACCAGATATTCAGCCGGGGACGCTCGATCAAAACAGCAAGCGACCTGGACGGGATGCGAATCCGGATCGGGAACTCTCCCTTTCTACGGGATCTCTTCGGATCGCTCGGTTGTGATCCCCAGCCGATCGACCTGCAGCACATTTCGGCCGCCCTTGCGGAAGGACGGGCAGAGGGTGTGGAGATGACGCTCAACAGCGTAGAGCGCAGCTCGCGCCATCGCTACATGGACCATGTAGCGCTTGTTGACATACGGTTCGCATGCTTCTGGATGTGCGTCAACCTGGATGCGTGGCAGTCGCTTTCACCCGCGACGCAGGCCACACTGGAGGCGCGTTTCGAGGAGCTAGTCAGCCCCTTCTCCCGTGCCCTCGACCGCCAGCACGAGGAGAGCCTGCGCGCCCTGGCTGCCAAGGGTTACACAATCACCACCGTGGACCGCGATAGCCTGCGCTCTCGACTGCGGGACTCAGGCTTTCTCGAGCGTTGGCGACAGCGCACGGGGCTGGACGCCTGACGCTGAGGTAGGCCGTTGGGGAATCTCACTGAGGCCAAGCCGCTGCCCCATTGGCCCTACATCAGCAGCAGGAAAAAACTGATTGGCTAAAGATTCGATTGGCAACGCGCAATAAAAAAGCGGCCCGCAGGCCGCTTTTGTGCAAGAGATAAAGCGCTTACTCGATCTTGGCCTTGGTACGCAGTTCGTCTTGGAACTGGGCCAGCTTTTGCTGGGCCATCTGCTGGGTGATCTGGGGCTTGACGTCCTCAAACTTGGGCATCTGGGCTTCGCGCACATCGTCGAGGCGGATCACGTGCCAGCCGAACTGGCTCTTGACCGGGGCGTCGGTCAGTTGGCCCTTCTTGAGGGTCTGCAAGGCCTTGGAGAACTCGGGCACATAGCTGCCCGGGTTGGCCCAGTCGAGGTCGCCACCTTTAGCGCCGGAGCCGGGGTCCTTGGACTGCTTCTTGGCGATGTCCTCGAACTTGCCGCCTTTTTTCAGGCTCGTGATGATGGCCTTGGCCTCTTCTTCCTTCGGCACCAGGATATGGCGGGCGCGGTATTCCTTGCCAGCGTTGGCCGCGACGAACTTGTCGTACTCGGCCTTAACCTCGGCGTCGGTCACCGGGTTCTTCTTCTGGTAGTCGGTGAACAGCTCGCGGATCAGGATGGCCTGGCGGGCCAGGTCGAGCTGGGTCTTGAAGTCGTCGGTGGCGTCAAGGCCGCGTTTTTGCGCCTCTTGCATGAAGACTTCGCGGGTGATGACCTCTTCCTTGATCTGGGCATTGAGGTCAGGGGTGACAGGCCGGCCGCTCTTGGCGATCTGGGCGGCCAGCGCGTCGACGCGGGACGTAGGCACGGGCTTGCCATTGACGATGGCCACGTTTTGGGCCTGCACGGGCAGGGCCGCGAGGGCGAGGAGGGCGGCGGCGCAAGCCGAGGCGATTTGCTTGTTCATGGGAGGGTGTCGGAAGGGGTTCCTGGGGATCCGCGGGGGGGGATGCAGTTAGGCGAGCTCAATGGCCAGGGCATGCAGCCCGCGCGCCATGAAATCGCCGAGCGCATCATACACAAGCCGGTGCTGCGCAACCCGGGTCTTGCCGGTGAAAGCCTCACAGGCAATACGGACCCGAAAATGGGTGCCCGCGCCGGTGCCGTCGGCGCCCGCGTGGCCCGCATGGGCGGCGCTCTCGTCTTGCACCGCCAGCACTGTCGGCGCCAGCGTCTGGCGCAGGCGCTCGGTGATCGCGTCCGCGGTGATGCCGGTGCCGGCGCTCACGGGCGGGGCTCCCCGCTGCGCTCAGGGCTTGAGATGCCTGTCGGGGGCTCTGCTGGCTTGGCCGCATCTGGCTTGCCAAAGCTTTCCTGATTGGCGGCCTCGTCACTCTCGATGTGCTTGCCCAGCCACAGGCTCTGGCCGATCACGAACACCGCCATGAGCCCCAGCCCGCCGAACAGCTTGAAGTCGACCCAGGTTGCGGTGTCGAAGTTGTAGGCCACCCAGAGATTGAGCACGCCCATGAACAAGAAGAACACGGTCCAGCTGCGCCGCATAGCGGTCCAGGCCGGCTCGGCCATACGCACCTTGTCGCCGATCAGAGACTTGATCAGGTTACGCCGCCAAATGAGCTGCGCCAGCAGCAGCGAGCCGCCCATCAGCCAGTACAGGATGGTGGGCTTCCACTTGATGAAGGTCTCGTCATGCGCGATCAGGGTGGCGCCGCCGAAGAGAACGATCACCCCCAGGCTGAGCCATTGCATCGTCTCGACCTTGCCACTGCGCCAGCGCAGCCAGGCGATCTGGGCCACGGTGGCGACGATGGCCACCCCTGTGGCGACGTAGATGTCGGCCATCTTGAAGGCGACAAAGAAAAGAATGATAGGAAAGAAGTCGAGGAGCAGCTTCATGGGGAGGCGGGGCGTTCGGTAGGTGTCTGGCGTCGGTGCCTGGCTTCGGTGTCGGGTGTTTCAGGCCGCGGGGTCGACCGGGTTGAATTCGAGCGACGCTGAGTTCATGCAATAGCGCAACCCGGTGGGCGCCGGACCGTCGGGAAACACATGGCCCAGGTGGGCGCCGCATTCGGCGCAGACGGTTTCGACGCGAACCATGCCGTGGCTGATGTCGCGCCGCTCCTCGATAGCACCCTCGCGGGCCAGGGAAAAGCTGGGCCAGCCGCAGCCGGCATCAAACTTGGTGTCGGCGTCAAACAGCAGATTGCCGCAGCAAATGCAGTGGTAGCTGCCATTGGCCCAGACCTGCTCGTAGCGGCCGGTGAAGGGCCGCTCGGTCGCGGCCTGGCGGGTGACCTGGAAGGCGGCGGGTTCGGCGCCCTTGGCGGCCAGCAGGGCGCGCCACTCGGTTTCGGACTTATGAATGGGATAGGTCATGGGGTGAGGTTAGCGCAGGACGGCCGACCCGTTGCCGGGTGGGGGCCGGCAGGGTTCAGGAGGAGCAACTGATCTCCAGGCTGCCGGCCCAGTCTGGCGGCAGTCCGGCGTACTCGGCGTCATGCGCCGGGTCGTCATCGAAAGGGCGCTGCAGCAAGCCGAGCAGCGTGCGGACGCCGCCATCGTCCCCCTCGCGGGCGCGGCGAATGGCCAACTCGGCCAGGTGGTTGCGCAGCACGAACTGTGGGTTCGTCGCCAGCATCCGGGTGCCGGGCGCATCTTCGCCGGCGATGCGCAGGGTCCAGCGGGCGTGCCAGGTGTCGAAGCTGGCCCGGTCAAGAAACAGGTCGCGCACCGGCGCCACCGGTCCGCCGGCCGCATGGCGCGACAAGTGCCGCCAGAACAGGGGCCAGTCGACACGGCCGGCCGCCAGGAGCTTGAGCCCCTCGTCCACCAGCGGCTGATCGGCCTCGGTGGCCTGTGCCAGACCGAGCTTGGCGCCCAGGCGGGCCAGCATCGCCTGCGGGAACACCGACCTGTAGGACTCGAGCGCCGCCAGCAACGGGGCCTGGTCGTCCACCAAGGGCATCAAGGCCTGAGCCAGGCAATGCAAGTTCCACCAGGCGACGTTGGGCTGGCGGTTCCAGGCGTAGCGGCCGCCACTGTCGGTGTGGTTGCAGATGTGGTCCGGGTCGAAACCGTCCATGAACTGGAAGGGCCCGTAGTCCAGCGTGAGGCCCAGGATGCTCATGTTGTCGCTGTTCATCACGCCGTGGCAAAAGCCCACCGCCTGCCACTGCGCCATCAGCCGGGCGGTGCGCTCGCTGACCTGCTCCAGAAAAGCGGCGTAGGGGTTGTCGCCAAAGGTCTCGGCGGTGCGGGGGCTGCTGCGGACCCCGGGGTAGAAGCTGTCGATGACAAAGTCGGCCAGGCGCCGAAGCGCCTCCACGTCGCCGGCGGCAGCGAAATGCTCAAAATGGCCAAAGCGGATAAAGCTGGGCGCGACCCGGGTCACCACCGCGGCGGTCTCCAGCTCCTCGCGCAGCACCGGCTTCGGGGAGGCGGTGAGCATCAGCGCGCGGGTGGTCGGAATGCCCAGCGCCTGCATCGCCTCCGAGGCCAGGAACTCCCGGATGGATGAGCGCAGTACCGCCCGGCCGTCGCCCATGCGGGAGTAGGGGGTGCGCCCGCTGCCTTTGAGCTGGATCTCCCAGGGGCCGTGTGCGCTGCGGGTCTCGCCCAGCAGCATCGCCCGGCCGTCACCGAGCTGGCCGGCCCAGACGCCGAACTGGTGACCGCTGTAGACGCTGGCCAGGGGCCGGCTGCCCGCCAGGGGGCGGCTGCCGCTGAAGGCCTCAACCGCCTCGCGCTCACGCAGTCGGGCTGGGTCGAGGCCAAGGTCGCGTGCCAGTGGCTCGCAAAGGGCCACCAGGCGCGGGGCGGGCAGGGGGTCAGGGGCCAGTTCGGTGGCGTAGCCCGGGCCGAGCTGCGCGAAGCGGTGGTCCCAGGTCAGGCCCAGGTCGAGGGGCGGAAGGTGAGGCGGCATGTGCACCGATTGTCGCCGCCGGGCCGCAGCCCTGGCAGGGGCAGGGTCTCGCGCGAAGGGCAGGAGGAGGGCAGGTAGAGGGCAGGCCCACCTGAGAAGCGGTTTCCGCGGTGGGGGTCCTGGGCTCAGATGGCCTGTCGATCGGCATGTCGGTCGGCATGTCGGTCGGCTTAGCGATCAGGATGGCGGTAACTCCGGGAAATCCCGGGGGGCAGCCCCGAGGCACCTGCTGGTGCCGGGCTTGGGCGCATACTATTTGGCGTTCATTTCGACCTGTTTATCAGCGAACACACAAAAAAGGAGACCGCCATGCTGGGCCTGATGCAAGACCAACCCCTGCTGATTTCTGCCCTGATCGAGCATGCCGATCGGCACCACCGAGACGGCGAGATCGTCTCGCGCCGCACCGAAGGCGATGTGCATCGCTACACCTGGACCGACGCCGCTGCCCGCTCGCGCCAGGTGGCCCATGCGCTGGACGCGATGATGCTCGACGTCGGAAGCCGCGTCGCCACCCTGGCCTGGAACGGCTACCGCCACCTCGAGCTGTATTTCGGCGTCTCTGGCTCGGGCCGGGTGCTGCACACGCTCAACCCGCGCCTGCATCCCGACCAGGTGGTCTGGATTGCCAACCATGCGGAGGACCAAGTGCTGTGCTTTGACAGCACCTTTCTGCCCCTGGTGCAGGCGGTGCACGCCAAGTGCACCACCATCCGCCAGTACGTGATGCTGTGCGACGCCGACAAGCTGCCAGCCGACACCGGCATCCCGGGCCTCATCGCCTACGAGGCGTGGATCGCCGGCCAGCCGACCACCTACGACTGGCCCCACCTCAGCGAGAGCGCGGCCTCGAGCATGTGCTACACGAGCGGTACCACCGGCCATCCCAAGGCGGCCCTGTACAGCCATCGCTCGACGATCCTGCACGCCTTCGCATCGGCCATGCCCGATGTGATGGGCCTGTCGGCCCGTGACTCGGTGCTGCCGGTGGTGCCCATGTTCCACGTCAACGCCTGGGGCATTCCCTATTCGGCGGCGATGGTGGGCTGCAAGCTCGTCTTCCCGGGCCCGGCGCTGGACGGCAAGTCGGTCTACGAGTTGATCGAGGCCGAGGGCGTCACCTTCGCCGCCGGCGTGCCGACCGTCTGGCAAATGCTGCTCGGCCACGTGGGCCCGAACCAGCTCAAGTTCTCCAAGCTCAATCGCACGGTGATCGGTGGCGCGGCCTGCCCGCCGGCCATGATCGATGCCTTCCGCAACCAGTACGGGGTAGATGTGCTGCACGCCTGGGGCATGACCGAGATGAGCCCGCTGGGGACCCTGTGCACCTTGAAGAACAAGCACCTTGCCCTGCCGGAAGACGAGCAGATGAAGATCCGTCTCAAGCAGGGCCGGGCCATCTTCGGGGTAGACATGCGCATCGTTGGCGACGACGGCCAGGAGCAGCCCTGGGACGGTAAGACCTATGGCGACCTCGAGGTGCGTGGGCCCTGGGTCATCGACAGCTACTTCCGGGGCGAGGGCAGTCCGCTCAACGACGGCTGGTTCCCCACGGGTGACGTGGCCACCATCGACCCCGACGGCTACATGCAAATCACCGACCGCAGCAAGGACGTGATCAAGTCCGGCGGCGAGTGGATCTCTTCGATTGACATCGAGAACATCGCCATGGGCCACCCGGCCATCGCCATGGCGGCCTGCATCGGCATGAAGCATCCCAAGTGGGACGAGCGGCCGATCGTGGCGGTGGTGAAGAAGCCCGGCCAGGATGTGGCGCGCGACGATCTGCTCAAGTTCTACGAGGGCAAGATTGCCAAGTGGCAGATCCCCGACGACGTGGTCTTTGTGGATGCAATTCCCCTGGGGGCCACAGGGAAAATGCTCAAAACGAAATTGCGCGAGCAGCTCAAGGATTACCGCTTGCCCACGGCCTGACGCTGCCTTTCACTACTTTCTTCCATCACCGTCGCGCATCTTGGGCGCGCATCTTGGGCGCGCTCGTCGGCTGGCGGTCGCGCAGGGCACTCGCCAGCCGCGTCAGGCTAGGGGAGTTCCCGATCGTAGGGAACTCCCTGACCTCATTTGCAGTACGAAACTTGTACGCTCCAACCATACAAGCCTTTCAAGGAGCCTCACATGAAATTCGTCCTCAGGACTGTTGCCTTTTCCGCCCTGGTTGCTGTGTCGGGCCTCGCCCTCGCGCAAAAGGGCGAGACGGTGCGTATCGCTTACATGGACCCGCTGTCGGGTCCCTTCGCCAACGTGGGCCAGAACCAGCTCAAGAGCTGGCAGTTCGTTGCCGAGCAGCTGTCGGGCGCCAAGAACGAGGCCGGGGTGAAGTTCGAGGTGGTGGGCTTTGACAACAAGGGCTCGCCCCAGGAAAGCCTCAACACGCTCAGGGCTGCCATCGACCAGGGCTTTCGCTACATCACCCAGGGCAACGGCTCCGGCGCGGGTCTGGCCCTGCTCGAGGCGGTGTCCAAGCACAACGAGCGCAACCCCGGGAAAGAAATCATTTACCTGAACTACTCGGCGGTTGACCCGGCGATGACCAACGAGCGCTGCGACTACTGGCACTTCCGCCTGGACGCCGACACCTCGATGAAGATGGAGGCGCTCAGCTCCTTCGTGAAGGACCAGCCCAAGGTCAAGAGCGTCTACCTGATCAACCAGAACTATTCGCACGGCCAGCAGGTCGCCAAGTACTTCAAAGAAAGCCTGGCCCGTAAGCGCCAGGACGTGAAGATTGCCGGCGAAGACCTGCACCCCTTCGGCCAGGTCAAGGATTTCGCGCCCTACGTGGCCAAGATCAAGCAGTCGGGCGCCGACGCCATCGTCACCGGCAACTGGGGCGCTGACCTCACCCTGCTGGTCAAGGCGATGAACGACGCCGGCCTCAAGATCCCGATGTACACCTACTACTCGCAGGTCAGCGGCACGCCCACGGCGCTGGCGGCGGGCGGCGAGTCTGAGGTCTATGTGGTGGCCTATGGCCACGCCAACCACACCGGTGAAGTCGGCAAGCTCATTGCCGACTTCAAGAAGAAGTTCAACGACGACTACTACGGCCTGGCCACGTACAACGGCATCAAGCTGATGAGTGCGGCCATGGCCAAGGCCAAGTCCACCAACCCGGTGGCGGTGGCCAAGGCGATGGAGGGCCTGTCGGTCAAGAGCTTCGCCGGCGAGGTGAGCATGCGCGCCTCCGACCACCAGCTGCAGCAGGCGCTTTTCATCACCAAGTGGCAAAAGGCCAAGAAGGGTGAGTACAGCGTCGAGAATACCGGCTACACCTTCGTTCCGGTGCGGCAGTTCGAGCCCTACGTGTCCAGCACGCCCACCAGCTGCAACATGAAGCGTCCGGGCTGAGGACAGCCGCGTCGAGTCGCTGACCCGGGTGGCTGACCTGGGCTGCCTCCTCGGCTGGCCCGGCGCCGCCACCGGAACCCCCACTGTGTCGGCGGGGATACCGGGCGACCGCTTGAGCCCGTCTGCCGGTGGTGCACACTTCGTGCGCCCTGATCAGACGGGCTTTTTATCGCGCACCTGATTTCCGCATGGAATTCTTCACCATCTCCCTGTTGAACGGCATCAGCTACGGGCTGCTGCTGTTCATGCTGAGTGCCGGTCTCACGCTGATTTTCAGCATGATGGGCGTGCTCAACTTCGCCCATGCCAGCTTCTACATGCTCGGGGCCTACTTTGCCTACAGCGTCACCGAGCTGGTGGGTTTCTGGCCTGCTCTCTTACTGGCGCCCTTGGGCGTGGGGGCATTGGGTGCGCTCTTCGAGCGTTACTGCCTGCGGCGGGTCCATGCCTTTGGTCATGTGCCTGAGCTGTTGATCACCTTCGGCTTGTCTTTCATCGTGCTGGAGATGGTTCAGCTCGTCTGGGGCACCAGCTCGGTGGACTACCGGGTGCCGGCGGAACTGAGCGGCCCCTTGTTCACCCTGTACGGCACCCAGTTTCCCCTCTACCGCGGATTCATGATGGCGGTGGCCATCGTGATGCTGCTGGCCCTTTGGCTGATGCTCACACGCACCCGAATTGGCCTCGTCATCCAGGCGGCGCTCACCCATCCGGAGACGGTGGAGGCCCTGGGCCACAACGTGCCGCGCATCTTCATGGGCGTGTTCGGCGGCGGCGCCGCCCTCGCCGGCCTAGCCGGGGTGATCGGCGGCAACGCCTTCGTGACCGAGCCGGGCATGGCGGCCACCGTGGGCTCGGTCATCTTCGTGGTGGTGGTTGTGGGGGGCATGGGCTCGCTGGCCGGGGCCTTCATCGCCTCTCTGCTGATCGGCACGATTCAAACCTTTGCGGTTGGCATCGACACCTCGCTGGTGTCGGTTCTGTCGGCCCTGGGTTGGCAAATCGGACCAGACGCGCCAGGTTATGCCCTGTGGAAGCTCAAGGTCAGCCAGGTGGCACCGGTGCTGCCCTATGTGTTCCTGGTGCTGATGTTGATCTTCCGGCCCAAGGGCCTGTTGGGGACCCGGGAGGAATAAGCCCATGGCCAATACCTACTACGAGTTCAAGCCCTACAACGTCGGCCGCTGGGTGATCTGGGGCCTGTATGCGCTGATCCTGGCCTGCGCGCCCCTGGTCTTCACCAGCTCCCTGTCACACACGATGCTCAGCCAAATGGGCATCGCGATCATCGTTTGTCTGTCTTACAACATGTTGCTGGGGCAAGGCGGCATGCTCAGTTTCGGGCATGCGGTGTACTCCGGGATGGGGGCCTTCCTGGCGATGCACACGCTCAACCTGGTGACCAAGGGACAGTGGCCGCTGCCGGTGAGCCTGCTGCCCTTGGTAGGCGGGGTGGCTGCGATGCTGTTTGCCGTGGTGCTGGGCTGGGTGACCACCAAGAAGTCGGCCACCACCTTTGCCATGATCACGCTGGGCGTGGGCGAGCTGGTCTGGGCCTCGGCCCTGATGTTTCCCGAGTTCTTCGGTGGTGAGGGAGGCATTTCCGGCAACCGGGTGACCGGGGCCAAGCCCTGGGGCATCACCTTCGGGCCGCAGGTGCAGCTGTATTACCTGATCGCCCTCTACACCTTCGTGTGCACCGCGGCCATGTTCGCCTTCACCCGCACGCCCCTGGGCCGTATGCTCAATGCGGTGCGTGACAACCCGGAGCGGGTGGAGTTTGTTGGCTACAACACTCAGATGGTGCGCTACATCGCTTTCGTGGTGGCCGCCTTCTTCGCTGGCGTGTCCGGCGGGCTGGCAGCGCTCAACTTCGAGATCGTCACCGCCGAGGTGGTGGGCGGGCAGCGCTCGGGTGCCTATTTGCTGTTTACCTTCCTGGGCGGCGCCACCTTCTTCTTCGGGCCCATCATCGGCGCGGTGCTGATGGTGGTGGCCTTTGTGCTGCTGTCCGAGTTCACCAAGGCCTGGCTCTTGTACCTGGGCCTGACCTTCCTGTTCATGGTGATGTTCGCGCCTGGTGGCATCGCCAGCCTGGTGATGATGAACCTGCGGGTGGCCTCCTTCGGCCGGTTGCGCGAGTTGTGGGTCAGCTACCTGGGCCTGGGCGTGACCGGGCTGTCGGCGCTGGCAGGGGCCGGCGCCATGATCGAGATGGTCTACCACCTCAAGCTGAACGCCGCCCTCGGCCCTGAGCTGCGCTTCATGGGGGTGCCGCTCCATGCGCAGAGCGTGGACAGCTGGTTCGGCGCCGGCTTCTTGCTAGTGACCGGCGTCCTGCTCTTTGAGCTGGCTCGCCGCGAATACGTCCGGCAGTGGGGAGAGACCCAGGAGTTCATTGAGAAAGAGATCAAGCGGCGGGAGATGCTGATATGAGCGCCGAGATCTTTGCCCTGGAACTCAAGGACCTGCACAAGAGTTTTGGCAAGACCGAGATCATTCGCGGTGCCAACCTGCAGGTGCGCGCGGGCGAGCGGGTGGCGGTGATCGGGCCCAATGGCGCGGGCAAGTCCACCCTGTTCAACCTGATCAGCGGCCGCTTCGCGCCCACCCGCGGCGAGGTGCGCCTCAAAGGCCAGCGCATTGACGGCAAGAAGCCTTATGAAATCAACCGGCTGGGGCTCTCGCGCAGCTTCCAGATCACCAACATCTTTCCCAAGCTCAGCGTCTTCGAGAACCTGCGCTGCGGGGTGCTGTGGAGCCTGGGCTACCGCTACACCTTCCTCAAGTTCCTGGCCAATCTGGAAGATGCCAACGACCGCGCCGAGGCCTTGATGGAGATGATTCGTCTGGACAGAAAGCGCGACATCCTGGCGATGAATCTCACCTACGCCGAGCAAAGGGCGCTGGAGATCGGCATCACCATCGCCGGCGGGGCCGAGGTCATCCTGCTCGACGAGCCCACCGCCGGTATGAGCAAGAGCGAAACCACACGCTTCATCCACCTCATTCGCGAGGTGACTGAAGGCAAGACTCTGCTCACGGTAGAACACGATATGGGCGTGGTCTTCGGTCTGGCCGACCGCATCGCGGTGGTGGTGTACGGCGAGGTGATCGCGTTTGACACGCCGGAGAAGGTTCGTGCCGACCCCCGTGTCCAGGAGGCCTACCTGGGCTCGGTCGTCGCCGCCCAACAAGCTGGGGAGGGCCACTGACCATGCTGCGTGTTGACAACCTTCACGCCTTCTACGGCAAGAGCCATGTGCTGCACGGAGTGACCTTTGCTGTAGGCGAAGGCGAGATCGTCGCCCTTCTCGGGCGCAACGGATCGGGGCGCTCCACTACCGCCAAGGCCGTCATGGGCATGGTCGATTGCGAGGGCTCCATCGCCTGGAAGGGCCAGGAGATCGTCGGTAAGAAGCCCTACCAAATTGCGCATCTGGGGCTGGGCTATGTTCCCGAGAACCGCGACATCTTTCCCAAACTCACCGTGCGCCAGAACCTGATGCTGGGGCAAAAGGAGGCAGGCAAGGTCGGCCGCTGGGACTTTGACGACATGTTCCGCCTGTTCCCGCGCCTCAAGGAGCGCGAGCACACCGAGGCGGGTGTGCTCTCTGGTGGCGAGCAGCAGATGCTCACCCTGTGCCGCACCCTCATGGGCGACCCGGATCTGATCATCATCGACGAGCCCACCGAGGGCCTGGCGCCCAAGATCGTGGAACTGGTGGCCGACTACCTGCAGGCGCTGAAAAGCCGTGGCGTCTCGGTGCTGCTCATTGAGCAAAAGCTCACCATCGCGATGCGCATCTCCGACCGGGCCCTGGTGATGGGCCATGGCGCCATCGTGTTCCAAGGCACACCTGAGGCGCTCAAGTCAGACGCCTACATCCGCAAGGAGTGGCTGGAGGTCTGAGGCCAGCGCAGCTCAGAAGGTGGGTGGCAAGGGGGTTCCGCTCCCACCTCTGCGTATGGCGTCATGGACTCTCTGTAATTCACGCCGAGTGCCAGGATCGTACGCACTGCCGTACTGGGTACCTTCGCCCGTGCTTCCCAACGACATCATGTCCTTCGCGCTATCGGACAGGGACCTCCATGCGTCGCCGACCTTCTCGCCTGCACTTTGCAGCGAGTCAAGGGCGCGTCTGCCCCAGCTGACGTTTGTGAAGGCGGCAGTGGAGCCAGCGAATCCAGTTCTGGCTTCGGGTGTCTTGAAGCAAGAGAAAAGGTTTTTGAACTTCTGTCCCATGGTTCGGGGTTGTGGCCCTGAAGTCGGGTCTGACCTGGCCAGCTCTTGCGGACGCACGCTCATCTGCCGGATGGGAGCAGAAGGCCCCCTCTCGGCGGCGAGCCGGCGTCCTAGATCGCTGCTCTTGGAAAAAGGGCTCCCACCCGAGGGAGCGAAGCTCGGGCTTGTTTGAGCAGCGGCTGCGAGGGTCGTCTGCAAATTGCTGGGAAGGGAGGCAGCCTTGGTTGGAAAGGTCACTGGCGGCGGAGGGGCGAACATTGGGCTAGATGAAATGCCTTGCATGGTCGTCTCCTGGTCAGGCAGTGGGTTTGCACAAGTGCGTCGACAACTCGCGGCGGGCGCTCATGCAGGATTGAAGTGAGGAATCGAGCGTCGAGGCCAATTGGTGCGTGGCGAGCGCCGGCAGCCAGAGGCTCGTCCGCGCCATCAGGCTGCTGGTCTCGGGTTCGAAGGAAAGGGCTGGCATGTCGCCCTTTGCGCCCGTCATATTCATGAACAGCCCGCTGGCGATGACGCCAGGCGCCAAATCAGGTGCGACCTCCACCAGCGGGTAGAAGACATGGAGGTAGTCGCGCTGGCGGGTCAGGTGAAAAGTTACCTCGCCTCCGTCATTCAACGCCTTAGAGAGCGTCACTTCATCGTCGTCCAGAGCGGGGACCTCCAGCAGGGCGCCCATCAACTCGTTCACTTCGTCGGCGGTCATGGTTCAGTCCTCCAGAAGGGGGGCAGCTTCGGCCTGCATCAGCCGCTTCTGCCAGGCATCTGCCTCACCCACGAGGCGGGCCAGACATTCCAGGAACATTTCGTCGGTCAGTTGCTCGCCGCCGATGCGTTGGTCGAGGTAGACCTCACCGTCGCCATCGAGGCACAGATGCGCCTCTGGTGCGATGGGCAGGCAGAGGTTGGCCTGCGCCAGGGCCGAAAGCGACGCTTCATCGGCCGGATCGATGCGGCCCACCCAGGCCCGTGCAGCCAGGAATCCCGGGGGGTGCGCTTCTGACAAACCGACGCTGACCTCTCCGAAGCGGTAGCCATGCTCGCCGGCCTCGTTCGCAATGACCGGAGGGACGTGAAACTGCGCCTGTAGGCAGCGCATGGATTCTTCAAGATTCATCTGAGGCTTCCTGGGCAAGTGGGTCGGGGAAAAGGATTGCTGGCAACGACCTGAAATCAGGCGGTTTGCGCATGAGTTACGTCATCCTTGTGTCAGTTCAATCCTGTCAGTCCTGCCAATGGCGCAGTCAAGGCGATTGGTATCACGGGTCGCGGTGGGGCCGCATGCCGCGGCGCCGACCTGAGGGGATGGAGGTGAGAACAGGAGGGTTCAGCGGAAGGTGCCGGGCCGCGCATTCGACGGGTCGGTTTAGCGGTAATCGACCTCGAATTCCCTAAGCGGATCGAAGTCAGCGTGGTCAGCCGCAGGGACTGGGTCCTGCTCCGCCAACGTTTGCGGCTCAGTCTCCGCAACGGAATCAGCATCCACAACGTTCCGAACGTCCCGAACGTCCTCAACGCCCTCACCGTCGTCAACGTCCTCAGGGTCGAACCCGGCGTTCCGCATGAAAGCCGCCTTTCGGGCGGCGTAAGTGGCGTCGTCTTTCGGGGCCTGCGCATGCCCCGTCTCAGCCCCCGTCGGCGGACTTGGTGCCTGGGTTTGCACGGCCCTGGCCGCAGCATCGGCACTCAGAAAGCCACTGCCCAGCATGAGTAGGCCGCCCCCAGCGAGCGCACCGCCCGCTATCAAACCTACTCCTGTCGCGGCAAGAAGACCACCAGCAATCATGAGGCCAATGCCCAAACACATGCGCGTGAGGGGATCCTTGGCGACACCACTCAGAACGCTTCCCAGATCTTTCAGTGCGTCCCTCCAGCCATAGGCTTCGTGCTCGGGCTTGGCTTGCGTCACTGTCGCCGTGCGCACAGACGCTGTGGTGTTTTGGACGTTGCCAAGTTTCGATCCGGAGCCGATTGAAGTCGCACCCCGGTCAGCCTGAGGCCCTTGCGGGCCGTTGCTGCTTGAAATCGAAAGGCTGGCAGACCTTGCATAGGCTGCACCGCTCGCAATGGACCCCGACATGTTTCTTTCCTCTCTGACTTCAAGCCGGAACGCGCGCCGCCTCGTGCATGCGGTCACGAATTTGCCGGCAATGCGAGACAAATTCATCGAGGGCAGCCTTCAACTGGTGCGCCCCGAGGCTGGGTGAATAAAGCGCTTTGCGCGCCACAAATGCGGCGCGATGCGCATCAAAGGCCATGGTCGGAGTACCGCTGCGCGCACTGCTCAGGTTGGACAGCAAGGCCCCCAGGTGGGCGCCATGCGCGCCGTCCTCGGGGAAGTCCATGAGCGGGCACAGCAGCAGCAGGTAGTCGCGGCCCGCCGAGAAGTGGGCTTCAATCTCCAACCCATCCTCTGCAGGCAGGGTGTAGCCCTGATCCCCCGCCGGCAGGGCGACCAGGCCCAGCGCGCCGGACACGACATCTTCAAACTGTTCGGGCGACATGCTTCATCCCTCCTGTCGATCTGGCGTGTCGACGCTGCCCAGCGTCTGCTTCCAGCGCATGGCCTCGCCGATGAGTCGCTCTAATGCGTCGAGAAACTGCTCGTGGGTCATGTCCTCTCCGCCCAGGCGCATGTCGAGGTACACCTCGCCTGCGCCATCCATCCCCAGCATGGCGTCGGGGGCCACCGGTAAGTCCATGTTGCCCAGCGCCACCCGGGCCACGGCCGACTCGTCCCGCATGTCCACGGTGCCAACCCAGGTGCGTGCACACAAAAAGTCCTCGGGCTGCGCCTGCGCAAGACCGACGGTGGTGTCGCCGAAGCGGTAGTAATGGCGCCCGCCCTTTTCTGGCGGACCGGGCGGCACCCCGAACTGGGCGCTCAACCCCTGAAGAGCCTCGTCAAGCGTCATGGGTCACGTTCCTCCTGGAGGGTTGAATGCAGCCAGCCCGCCGGTCATTTGCGGTACCTTCGGTCGACTGCGCGTCTTTGCTTGGCCGTGCGCACTCCGCCTGAGTGGCGTCAGCCAAGTGCCAGTTCCGCTTGGCTGCGTCGCTTGTCCCAACCGGGACAAGCCCAGAATTCGGGGGTTTCAGGCTCCCCCTAGAATCACCCTGTTTTCGCACGACCGTTCTTTTTTGCTCCAACCCCCTCGAGGAATCCCATGACGGCTGAATACAAGGTCCACGGCAACGTGGCCGTGATCACCCTGAACAACCCCCCCGTCAACGGCCTGGGTCTGGCAACCCGCATCGGCATCACCGACGGTCTCGCCCAAGCCAACGCCGATGCCGCCGTGCAGGCCATCGTGATCACCGGTGGCGGCAAGGCCTTCTCGGGCGGCGCCGACATCCGCGAGTTCGGCAGCCCCAAGGCGCTGGCCGAGCCGAACCTTCTGTCGGTCATCGCCGCGGTGGAAGCCTCGGACAAGCCAGTCGTCGCCGCACTGCACTCGGTGGCCATGGGCGGCGGCCTGGAACTGGCCCTGGGCTGCCACTACCGCATCGCCGCGCCGGGCACCTCGATCGCCTTGCCCGAAGTGAAGCTGGGCCTGGTGCCCGGCGCCGGCGGCACGGTGCGTCTGCCGCGCGCCCTGGGCGTGGAGGCGGCCCTCAACATGATCGTGAGTGGCGAGCCGGTCAAGAGCGAGATGCTGGCCCAACTTCCCGGGCAAAAGCTGTTCGACAAGCTCTCCGCCTCCCCCGAGAGCCTGGCCGAAGAGGCCTTGGCTCTGGCCCGTGAGGTGGCCGACAAGCGCCCACTGCCCAAGGTGCGCGAGCTGCCAGCCAAGCATCCGCAGGGGGACGCCTACTTCAAGTTCGCCCGCAACATGGTCGCGGGCATGGCCAAGAACTTCCCCGCGCCGCTCAAGTGCGTGGATGTGGTCGAAAACGCCACCAAGCACTCCTTCGCCGAGGCCCTGCGGCTTGAGCGAGAGGTGTTCATCAATCTGATGTGGACGCCCGAGTGCATTGCCCTGCGTCACCTTTTCGTGGCCGAGCGCGCCACCTCCAAGATTGCGGACGTGCCCGAGGACACCCCCAAGCGCACCATCGCCAAAGTCGCTGTGATTGGCGCCGGCACCATGGGTGGCGGCATCTCGATGAACTTCCTGA
>NZ_JARXAB010000148.1 GCF_029866045.1 Ramlibacter sp.
CACGAACAAGAGCTGCCGGTGGCGCTGCGCGGCCAGTTGCAGCCGGCGCAGGTCGGCCGCCTCGGTCTGCGGCAACCAGGCCAGCACTGCCGCCACCTCGGCGCAGCGCAGGGCCTGCTCGGTGGCCCACAGGCGCGTGGCGGCGGTGGTGGTGTCGACCCGAAGCCAGCGGTCGGCCGGCAGACCCTGCGCAGCCAGCGCGGGCACGAAGGGCGCACGCGGCGGAGACACCAGCACCACCGGCCCGGGCTGCCGGGCCAGAGCCAGCACCAACCCCGGCGCCAGCAGTCGCCACAGATGGGCATGCGGCTGCGGCTGCAGCAGCTCGGTGAGCGCGCCCACGGGCCAGCCGCCACCGGGCAGCACCGCATCGAGCGCGGGCTCTCCGGTGGACAGCGTGACCTCCTCGGCCAGAGGCAGGCCCGCAGCGTGCCAGACACCGGCGGGCAGATCCTGCGGCGAGCGACGCGAGGCAGGTTGCGCGCCCTCAGGTGGCAGGGCGGACGCCAAGATGGAAGAAGACGGGTAGGAGGACACCGCCCCCTGGGAGACGGCCACGGCGTGAACGGTGTTCATGACACAAGCGCCAACAAAGACTGTTTATTCATACAGTACTTTAACCCAGCCTTTCGGGCTTGGCCAGCTCTACAAGCAGCCCCCAGGGCTGAAGTGTGGCTGTCGGCGTCCGCGCAAAACCTTCCGCCGGCGCCCAACACGCGCTGCAATCGCGCCTTTCGCTCGCCACCTCCCTCCCCTACGACCACAGGAGTTCCCACACCGTGCCTGCATTGCTCGCTTTCGCCCGAGGGGTCGACTGGCTCACCGACCGCTTCGGTAACCTGGCCCAGTGGGCCGCCATCCTGGCCTGCGCCATCAGCGCTGGCAACGCCGTCATCCGCTACGGGTTCGACATCTCCTCCAACGCCTGGCTCGAAATCCAGTGGTACCTGTTCGCCGCCTGCGTGATGCTGGGCGCGTCCCAGGTGCTGCGGCTCAACGAGCATGTGCGTGTAGACATCCTCTACGGCAAGCTCTCGGCCCGCGGCAAGGTCTGGGTGGACCTGCTGGGGCTGATCTTCTTCCTCCTGCCCGCCATGGGCGTGCTTCTGTGGTACGCGGCCCCGCTCTTCCTGAGCATGTACCAATCGGGCGAGATGTCCAGCAACGCCGGTGGCTTGATCCGCTGGCCAGCCATGCTGATGCTGCCGCTGGGGTTCGGTCTGGTGCTGCTGCAGGGCCTGGCGGAAATCATCAAACGCATTGGCTGGCTGCAAGGCGTGCATGAGATGGCCTTCCAGTACGAAAGGCCGCTGCAATGAGCATCCCCCTGAACCTCTTTCCCCCGGTCATGTTCGCCGGGCTCATCGGCATCATGCTGATCGGCTTTCCGGTGGCCTTCTCCTTGGCGGCCCTGGGCTTGATCAGCGGCGCTTACGCCATCAGCCAGGGCTGGTTTCCGGTCCACTTCATGGCCAACCTGCCGCTCAATGTGTTTGGCATCCTGTCCAACGAGCTGCTGCTGGCGATTCCCTTCTTCACACTTATGGGGGCCATCCTCGAGAAATGCGGGCTGGCCGAGGACATGCTCGACGCCATGGGCCAGCTGTTCGGCCCGGTACGGGGTGGCCTGGGCTACTCGGTCATCATCGTCGGCTTCATCCTGGGCGCCATCACAGGCACAGTGGCCGGCCAAGTGATCGCCATGGCCATGATCGCCCTGCCGGTGATGATGCGCTACGGCTATGACACACGCTACGCCACTGGCGTACTCGCCGCCTCGGGCACCATCACCCAGCTGGTGCCGCCCTCGCTGGTGCTGGTGGTGATGGCCGACCAGCTTGGTCGCTCGGTGGGCGACATGTACAAGGGCGCCTGGGGCCCCTCCATCCTGCAGGTGCTGCTGTTCGCGGCCTACACCTTCGTGCTCACCCGGCTGCGTCCGGAGGCCCTGCCCGGGGTGCCCGCGAGCGCACGAACCCTGCAGGGCTGGGCGCTGTGGCGCAAGTGCCTGCGCGGCATCATCCCCTCGGCCGTCCTCATCTTCACCGTGCTGGGAAGCATGGGCGGGCTGCCAGGGATCGACCACGCCATCGCGACGCCTACCGAGGCCGGCGCCATGGGTGCGGTGGGCGCGCTGGTGCTGGCACTGCTTCACCGCCGCTTGGACTGGTCGCTGTTCCAGCAGGCGATGGTGGGCACCATGCGCATGACCGCCATGGTGGTGTTCATCCTGATCGGCTCGCGGGTGTTCTCGCTGGTGTTCCAGGGGGTGGACGGCGCGCGCTGGATCGAGCATTTGCTGTCTGACCTGCCGGGCGGGCGCATCGGCTTCCTGCTGCTGGTCAACGCCTTCATCTTCTTCCTGGCCTTCTTCCTCGACTTCTTCGAGATCGCCTTCATCATCTTGCCGCTGCTCGCGCCGGTGGCCGAGAAGCTGGGCATCGACCTGGTCTGGTTCGGCGTGCTGCTGTGCGTGAACATGCAGACCAGCTTCATGCATCCGCCCTTTGGCTTTGCCTTGTTCTACCTGCGCGGCATCGCCGACACGCTGCACAAGAACGCGGCCTTGCCCAAGCCTGTGGCCTCGCGCGATATCTACCTGGGCGCGATTCCCTGGCTGGTGCTGCAACTGCTGCTGGTGGGCATCGTGATCTTCGTGCCAGAAACAGTGACGTTCTTCCTGGACAAGGAGGTCGCGGTCGATGTGGACAAGGTCATCATCGAGATGCCGCCCGAGGAAGGTGGCGGCCTGGCTTCACCCGGCGCCAGCGGGCCCTCCTCCGCCGACGACGCCCGGGCGCTAGAGGAGTTGATGCGCCCGGTACCCGATCCGGCTGCCGCGCCGCAACTGCCCGCTGGTAACAGCCGCTGAAGGCGGGCATCGGGGGTATGCGCGGGCGGTCAGGGCACACCGCGGGGCGGACAGCGGCGCCGGGCACGACCCAGCCCCGCGCCCGCGGCGCTCTGGTAAGGTTCGGGGCTGTTGCAAGCTCCCTTCTTTCAAGTACCGCCACCATGACCCTGGCCCGCCTCACCTCCCTCGCTTTGCGCCCTGCCCGCGTCCTGCTGTTGCCCGTCGCCGCCGCCCTGGCACTGGGCCTGGCGGGGTGCAAGGACAGCCCCAAGCCCGAGCCAGTCACCGCGCCCAAGGCCGCCGCCCAGGCGGTGAGCGTGGAGACCCTGGCCGCCGAGGGCAAGGGCTTCAGCGTCGGCTCGACGATGGCCGCGCGCACCGTTTACGTCTTCTTCGACCCGCAGTGCCCGCATTGCGCCGCGCTGTGGGTGGCGGCCAAGCCGCTCAAGTCACAGGCCCGCTTCGTCTGGATGCCGGTCAGCCTGATCAACCCGACCAGCACCACCCAAGGTGCCACGCTGCTGGCGGCGGCCGACCCGGTGATGGCCATGGACCAGCATGAGGCCTCCATGGCCGCCAAGCAGGGCGGCATCATGGCCAAGGGGGACGTTGAGGCGCAAAAGGCCCAGGTCATGGCCAATACCGCGCTCATGAACCGCTACGGCTTCGGCAGCGTCCCGGTCATCATCGGCAAGCACGCCACCACGGGCGAGCTGGTGGTCAAAGAGGGCGCCCTGCCCACACCGGCGCTGGCCAATGCGCTGGGGCTGCAGGTTCCGGCAGGCAACTGAGCGGCCGGCGTTGCCGCGACGCATGCGCCGCGGCAGGCGGTCGGCGCGGGGCGCGCACCGACCACCACACCCGCTCGCTCAGGCGAGCAGCTTCACGCCAGTCTTGGCCTGTAGCTGGTCCAGCGTCACGTCGGGCGCGAGCTCGATCACCTTCAGCCCTTCGGGCGTGACGTCCATCACCGCCAGGTCGGTGATGATGCGGTCGACCACGCCCACACCGGTGAGCGGCAGGGTGCACTGGGGTAGGATTTTGAGGTCCTCGCCGCCATCTTTCTTCCGGGCCACATGCTCCATCAGCACGATGACGCGCTTGACGCCGGCCACCAGGTCCATGGCGCCACCCATGCCCTTGACCATCTTGCCGGGAATCATCCAATTTGCCAGGTCGCCCTTCTCTGAGACCTGCATGGCGCCGAGGATGGACAGGTTGATCTTTCCGCCGCGGATCATGGCAAAGGACTGGTCGCTGCTGAAAATGGCCGAGCCCTTCATGGTGGTCACCGTCTGCTTGCCGGCATTGATCAAATCGGCGTCGACCTCGTCTTCATAGGGGAAGGGGCCAATACCCAGCATGCCGTTCTCGCTTTGCAGCCAGACCTCGACATGGTCGGGCACATGGTTGGCCACCAGCGTCGGAATGCCGATACCGAGGTTCACATAGAAGCCGTCCTGCAGCTCCGAAGCCGCGCGCGCGGCCATCTGGTCTTGGGTCCAGGGCATGAGGGCTCTCCTTATTTGCGGTCGCGGGTGGTGCGCTTTTCGATGCGCTTTTCGGGGGTCGGGTTGTGTACGATGCGGTGCACATAGATGCCCGGCAGGTGAATGTCGTCTGGCGCCAACTCGCCGGTGGCGACGATGCGCTCGACTTCCACGATGCAGATCTTGCCGGCGGTGGCCGCCGCCGGGTTGAAGTTGCGCGCGGTGAGGTTAAAGCGCAGGTTGCCCGAGCGGTCGGCTACGTCGGCCTTGATCAGGGAAACTTCGGGGACCAGGGCGCGCTCCATCACATAGGTTTCGCCGTCGAACTCGCGCAGCTCCTTGCCCTCGGCCACCAGGGTGCCGACACCGGTCTTGGTGAAGAAGGCCGGAATGCCGGCGCCGCCGGCGCGCAGCTTCTCGGCCAGCGTGCCCTGCGGGGTGAACTCCAGCTCCAGCTCGCCCGCCAGGTACTGGCGCTCGAACTCCTTGTTCTCGCCCACGTAGGAGGAGATCATCTTTTTGATCTGGCGGGTCTCGAGCAGCTTGCCCAGGCCGAAGCCATCGACACCGGCGTTATTGGAAATGGCGGTGAGGTTCTTCACGCCGCTGGCACGCAGCGCGTCGATGAGGGCCTCGGGAATGCCGCACAGGCCGAAGCCGCCGACAGCGATCAGCTGGCCGTCGTGCACGACACCGTCGAGCGCTGCGGCCGCAGAGGGGTAGACCTTGTTCACGGGAAGGATCTCCTGGGATGGAAAGGGGGCTGCTCCGCGAAACCGGAGCGGCGTGCGCGTACGATACTACCTACCTAGATACGTAGTACTCCCTAAATAGGAATACCGGGAGGAAAGCCGGGGGAAGTACCAGGGGGCCTGCCAGGTCACCCTCGCCGGACCAGGCACAGGAACTGCACCATGGACATCGACTACCGCCTCGCCTTCGAGCTCGCCCCGGTGGGACTGTGCCTCTCGCGCGACCGGCGCATCGTGGACTGCAACGCGCTGATGTGCGAGATGTTCGGCGTACCGCGTGAGGCCTTGGTCGGCGAATCCTTCCAAGTGCTCTACCCCAGCGCAGACGAATACGAGCGCCTGGGCGCACGCATCGCGCCCATCCTGAACACACGCGGCCGCTATGCCGACGACCGCATCATGAAGCGCGCCGACGGCGATCTGTTCTGGTGCCATGTGAGCGGCCGTGCCATCAACCGCGCGTCACCGCATGAGGCGGGTATTTGGTCGTTCGAAGACCTGAGCGCGCGCCGCCCGGTCAAGGCCGAACTCACCCCGCGCGAGCGCGAAGTGGCGGCGCGCCTGCTTGAGGGCCTCACCTCCAAGGAAATCGGCAAAACGCTGGCCATCAGCCACCGCACAGTGGAGATCTACCGGGCGCGGCTGATGCGCAAGTACCAGGCCAGCACGACGGCCGACCTGGTCCACAAGCTGATGGCGGGGGCATGAGCAGCCGGGTGACATGGGGGGGGCGGATGGGTCTGAAGGGCACCCTGATCTGGCTGCGTTACCCTCAAGGCAGAAACCCCGGGAGACACCCATGAGCACCCGCTACCCGCTGGCCGACCTGGCCAACCTGCCCGATGACATCCGTGCCCGCATTCTCGAGGTGCAGGAAAAAAGCGGCTTCGTCCCCAACGTGTTCTTGGCCCTGGCGCGCCGGCCGGCCGAGTGGCGCGCCTTCTTCGCGTATCACGACGCGCTGATGCTCAAGGAGGGCGGGAACCTCACCAAGGGCGATCGGGAAATGATCGTCACCACGACCAGTGCCGCCAACCACTGCCTGTATTGCGTGGTGGCGCACGGCGCCATCTTGCGCATCTACGAGAAAAAGCCGCTGGTGGCCGATCAGGTGGCGGTCAACCACCGCAAGGCCGACATCTCCCCGCGCCAGAGGGCCATGCTCGACTTCGCGATGAAGGTCTGCCTGCGCTCGCACGAGGTGAAAGACGCCGACTTTGCGGCCCTGCAGGCCCACGGCTTCGACGACGAGGACGCCTGGGACATCACCGCCATCACCGCCTTCTTTGGTCTGTCGAACCGCATGGCCAATGTGACCAGCATGATGCCCAACCCCGAGTTCTACATGCTCGGGCGGGTACCGCGGGCCCGCTGAGGGCCCCCGCCCCTCACTGCGCCAGCTGCCGCACCCAGTCTGGCAAGGGGACGGACTTGCCGGTCTTCACATCGGCCCAGACCATGGTGCCGCCGCCAGCAGCGCAGAGAATGTCGGGCTCTCCGACACGGGTCATCAGGCCCCAGGTGTGGAAGGAACTGCGGCCAGGGTCACAGGCGTACAGGCGCAGCAGCACCTCGTCGGGGTAAGCCAGTTGCCGGTAGAAATTGCAGAAGGCGTTGGCGAGTACGGGCCCCGGCACCTTCGGATCGCCTTCGACGCCGATGGACTTGAACCAATCCATGCGCGCCGTTTCCAGGTAGCGGAAGTACATCGTGTTGTTCATGTGGCCCATGACGTCCATGTCGCCCCAGCGGACTTTGAACACCATCTCGTAGACCAGGTTCTTCTTCTCAGGAATCTCGATCTTCATCGTTGCGCCTTGATAGATGCCAGGATGCCCAGAGTGAACAAGACCGCCGCCAGCCACTGGGCGGGCATGGGCCAGCGCCCCTCCAGCACGAAAGCGTACAACAGCGCGAACAGGGTCTCGCTCACGATCAGTTGCCCGCACAGGCTGGCCGAGAGACGCCGACTGGCCTCGTTCCAGAGAATGGTGGCCAGCCAGGCAGCGCCAAAGCCGGTGGCGCCGCACAGCACCAGGTAGGTGACCAGGTCTGGCCTGCCCAGAATTTCGCGCAGCGGGCTGCCGGCCACCGCCCACAGGCCCAGGGTGCCCACGCCGGTGGCCAGGCCCAACCAGTTGGCCCAGGCGGTGACGGACACCTGCGGGTTGCGCCGCAGCCAGGCGGAATTGAGCAGCGCAAACGCGGTCCAGAACACCATGGCCACGCCAGCCAGCATCACACCGCGCCAAAATGCCGGCGCCTGAACAAGACCACCCCCGGCCTGAACGGATTCGGTCATGAGTGCCAGGCCGGCGGCGGTGAGCAGCAGACCGGGCAGCAGGGCCCGCCAGCGCAGGTCACCGGGCTTGCCCAGGACCATGACCCACAAAGGAATGGTGCCAATGATCAGTGTGGGCACCTCGGGGCCTGCATCGCGCAGAGACAGCACCAGCAGCGCGTAGTAGCCCCAGAAGCCCAGCACGCTCAGGACGAAGGCGGCCAGGGCCTGGCGCCTGTCTGGCCAGAGGCTTGTGGTTGGGGCTACCGCGTCGGCTTCCTCATTGGCAATCTCACTGGCCACCTGATTGGCAAGCGGGCTCGTGCGTGAACGAAGCAGCGGCACCACCAGCATCGCCCCCAGGGAGACGCCCGCGTAGGCCAGCATGCGCCCCACCGCCAGATCGACCGGTGGCCAGTGAGGTAGCCAGGCTGGCACGACAAAGACCAGGCCCCACAGCGCGCCGGCGGCCAGCCCCGCCAGGACGCCCGGCAGCATCAGGCGCTGAAGCCGTCGTCGGCGGCGATGATGGCGCCGTTGACGAAATGCCCCTCGCCGCTGGCGAGCAGGACCACCAGCGCATCGAGGTCCTGCGGCTGCCCGACCCGCTTGCGCGGCAGCATCTGCACCAACTTCTGGCCAGCTTCGGTTTGCCAGTGGTCGTGGTTGATTTCGGTGTCGATGTAGCCAGGGCAGATGGCATTGACGTTGATGCCAAAGCGCCCCCACTCCAGGGCCATGGCCCGGGTCATGTGAATGATGGCCGCCTTGCTCATGGCATAGACCCCCACCTGGGCCAACGGCCGCAGGCCCAGCACCGAGGCTATGTTGATGATGCGTCCGCCGGTGTAGGTGCCTGGCGCCGCGCCCTTGGCCCGGGCCAGCATGCGCTTGGCCACCTCCTGGGCGACGAAGAAGGCGCCGCGCTGGTTGGTGTTCATGAGGCGGTCGTAGTCTTCCTCGCTCACCTCCTGCAGCCGGCGTGAGAGGCCCACGCCCGAGCAATTGACCAGGATGTCGATCGATCCCACCTCGGTCTCGGCGTGGGCGACCGCGGCGCGGATGCTCACCGTGTCTGTCACGTCCATCGCAATGACATGGGCGTCGCCGCCCTCACCCTCGATCTGCGCGCGCAGGTCCTTGAGGCGTTCGACGCGGCGGGCGCACAAGACGACAGCGGCACCTGCGCGGGCCAGCACACGGGCTGCCTGCGCGCCCAGCCCGCTGGAGGCGCCGGTGACGAGAGCCACACGGCCGGAGAGGTCAATCGAATAGGCCATTTGCTGGGCTCCTGAAAAAGTCATGCCAGGGGAAAGACGGCAGCAGCGAGGACGAAAACACGAGCGCCCTAAAATGCACAGGAACTCCGGTGGAGTGAGCCACCTCCACTGCACTGATTGGCATTATCCGAGAGACCGCATGACAAACGAAGAAATCCTGGCGCAGTTCGGCCCCCGGGAGGCCATGGAATACGACGTCGTCGTCGTCGGGGGGGGGCCAGCCGGCCTGTCCACCGCCATTCGCCTCAAGCAGCTGGCCGCCGAAAAGGGCAAGGAAGTTTCTGTGGTGGTGCTGGAGAAAGGCTCCGAGCCCGGTGCCCACATTCTTTCGGGCGCGATCATGGACCCGCGCGCACTGACCGAGCTCTTTCCCGATTGGCGAGAAAAGGGCGCCCCCCTGAACCAGCCGGTCACCGACGACGCCTTTCTTTTCCTCACCGAAACGGGTGGTGTGCGTACCCCCAACTTCCTGTTGCCCAAGAACTTTCATAACGAAGGCAACTACATCATCAGCCTGGCCAACCTGACCCGCTGGCTCGCCCAGCAGGCCGAAGAACTGGGCGTGGAGATCTTTCCGGGCTTTCCGGCCGGCGAGGTGCTTTACAACGAGGACGGCTCGGTCAAGGGCGTGGCCACGGCCAATATGGGCATTGGCAAGGACGGGCAGCCCACCGACAACTTCCAGCTGGGCATGGAGCTGCACGCCCGCTACACCGTCTTTGCCGAGGGCGCACGCGGCCACTTGGGCAAGCAGTTGATCGCCAAGTACAAGCTGGATGCCGACGCTGACCCACAAAGCTACTCCATCGGCATCAAGGAGGTCTGGGAAGTCGACCCGGCGCGCCACCAACCGGGCCTGGCGGTACACACCGCCGGTTGGCCGCTCGAGAACGACACCTACGGCGGTTCCTTCCTGTACCACATGGAAAACAACCAGATCGCCGTCGGCTATGTCGTCGGTCTGGACTATGCCAACCCCTGGCTCTCCCCCTTCGAGGAGTTCCAGCGCTTCAAGACCCACCCCAATATCCGCTGGTACTTCGACACGCCCGAGGGCGGCAAACCGGCCAAGCGCGTGGCCTATGGCGCCCGCGCGCTCACGGTGGGCGGCCTGCTGTCGCTGCCCAAGACGGTATTCCCGGGTGGCGCCCTGGTCGGCTGCGACGCCGGTTACCTGAACGCGTCGCGCATCAAGGGCAGCCATGCGGCTATCAAGACCGGCATGCTGGCGGCCGAGGCGGCGTTTGACGCCATCGTGGCTGACCGCCGCCATGACGAACTCACGGCCTACCCGGAAGCTTTCGAGAAGTCCTGGCTGCACACCGAGTTGAACAAGGCGCGCAACTTCAAGCAGTGGTTCAAGAAGGGCCTGCCCCTGGCCACGGTGATGACCGGCATCGAACAGTTCCTCTTGCGCGGGCATATCCCGTGGACGATTCACCGCCAGAAGGCCGACCACCTGAACCTCAAGCCCGCGGCCGACTGCCCGCGCATCGAGTACCCCAAGCCCGACGGCAAGCTCACCTTCGACCGGCTCTCGTCGGTGTTCATCTCGAACACCAACCACGCCGAGGACCAGCCAGCCCACCTCACGCTGAAAGACGCCTCGGTGCCGGTGAACCTGAACCTGGCCAAGTTTGCTGGCCCCGAGTCGCGCTACTGCCCCGCCGGCGTGTACGAGTACGTACCAGCCGACGGGGGCGGCGAGCGCCTTCAGATCAACGCGCAGAACTGTGTGCACTGCAAGACCTGCGACATCAAGGACCCGAGCCAGAACATCGTCTGGGTGGTGCCCGAGGGCGGCGGCGGACCCAACTACGCCAATATGTAAAAAAGGCGCCGCAAGGCGCCTTTTTTTTCGTCGGCCACCCCTTGGCTGGTTCTGGCTCGCTCTGGCTGGGTCTAGTGCGCGCTGGCTGGTTCTGGCCCGACCTCCCCATGAGCCACTCAGTCGTACACGGTCGAGACCTAACCGGAGCGTTCGGGCCGGCTACAATTTAGGCGTTGTCAGGAGAGAGCGGTCGGCATCCCGGAAGGGAACAACAGCCCACCGCCGCCGAAGGCGCAGGCCACCGGGAGTCCGGAGGGCCGAACGCTCAGGCACCCAGGACTGACGACGCGTCCCGGCAACGGGGCGTTCCCCTGCTGGAGAGAGGCTTGCCGCCATAGCCCGTGACCCACGGCGCGAGGCGCAGCAAGCCCACCGAAGGAGCAAACCCCACCGGGGTGAATCTCTCAGGTAAAGCGGACAGCGGGGCTCAGCCAAGGCCTATCCGATCGGACGGGCCCTGGATAGATGCCCTGCCACCGGAGATCCGCTTGTCTTCTTCGTCTGCTCCCGCTACCGCCTTGCTGAAGACGCCGCTGCATGCCCTGCACCTCGAGCTCGGCGCGCGCATGGTCCCCTTCGCCGGCTACGAGATGCCGGTGCAATACCCCGCTGGCCTGATGGCCGAACACCGCCACACCCGCGCCGCCGCTGGCCTTTTTGACGTTTCGCACATGGGCCAGTTGCGGCTGGTGGGCCCGGACGCTGGCGCGGCCTTCGAATCGCTGATGCCGGTCGATGTGGTCGACCTGCCAGTGGGCAAGCAGCGCTATGGCCTGTTGCTCACCGAAGACGGCGGCATCATCGACGACCTGATGTACACCCGGCGCGAGGGCGACCTCTTCGTCATCGTCAACGGCGCCTGCAAGGCGGGCGACATCGCGCACATCCAAGCCCGCATCGGCGCCCGCTGCCAGGTCCTGCCCCTGCCCGATCACGGGCTGCTGGCACTGCAGGGCCCGCAGGCGGCAACTGCCCTGGCCCGCCTGCTGCCCGGCGTGGACAAGCTGGTCTTCATGACCGGCGCGTCTTTCACCTGGGAGGGCGCGGCGCTTTTCATCACCCGCAGCGGCTACACCGGCGAGGACGGGTTCGAGATCTCCGTCCCCGGCAACCGGGCCGAGGCCCTGGCCCGCGCCCTTCTGGCCCAGCCCGAGGTGGCGCCCATCGGCCTGGGCGCGCGCAACTCCCTGCGTCTGGAAGCGGGTCTGTGCCTGTACGGCAATGACATCGACACCATCACCACCCCGGTCGAGGCAGCCCTGACCTGGGCCATCCAGAAAGTGCGCCGCACCGGTGGGGCACGCGCCGGCGGCTTTCCCGGTGCGGCCAAGGTGCTCGGGCAGCTCGATGGCAGCGTGCCCGTCACCCGCAAGCGCGTGGGTCTGAAGGCCCTGGAGCGGGTCCCGGTGCGGGAGCATACCGAGCTGCAGAACGCGGCTGGCCAGCGCGTGGGCGAGGTGAGCAGTGGCCTGCTGGGCCCGAGCATCGACCTGCCGGTGGCCCTGGCCTATGTGGACAGCGCCCTGGCATCGCCGGGCACGCGGGTCAACGCCCTGGTGCGCGGCAAGGCCATTCCGATGGAAGTCAGCGCCCTGCCCTTCGTCCCCAACCGCTACTACCGAGGCTGAGCCCGACCACAGCCGCGATCCCGGCAGGGCGACAATCCCAACCGGCATCCGTCAAACGCCAACCCAAAAACAAGCAAACAAAACCGCAACCAGGAGAACCCGATGAGCGTCAAGTACACCCAGGACCACGAGTGGATCCAGACCGAGGGCGATGCGCCCTCGGTGGTGGGCATCACCGTCCACGCCCAGGACGCGCTGGGCGACGTGGTCTTCGTCGACCTACCCGAAGTGGGCCGCAGCTACAACGCAGGCGAAGTGGCAGGCGTGGTCGAGTCGGTCAAGGCCGCCGCTGACGTCTACATGCCGGTCACCGGCGAGGTGGTCGAGGTCAACGAAGCCCTGCGCGGCGACCCCTCGCTGGCCAACACCGACCCGCTGGGCACCGGCTGGTTCTTCAAGGTGCGCCTGGCGGACCCGAGCCAGCTCGACGCCATGATGGACGCGACGGCCTACGACGCGTTCAGCCAAAACGCCTGAGACACGGGCGGGCCCTGCGCCTGCCCTGCCCGCCGCCTGCGCCGGTCTGCGCACACCCGATATCGACAGCCCTGACGGAGCCTTTTTCATGTTGATGCAATCCGCCCGCCCCTTGAGCGACCTGGAGAACCCCGGCGAGTTCATTCCCCGCCATATCGGCATCTCGGAGGCCGACGAGCGGCACATGCTCTCCGTGATCGGCGAGGCCTCGCGCCGCGCCCTGATCGAAAGCATCGTGCCCCGCAGCATCGCGCGCCGTCAGGCCATGCAGCTGCCGCCGGCGGTGGGTGAGGCACAGGCGCTGGCCGAACTCAAGGCCATCGCCGGGCAAAACCGCCTGCTTCGCAGCTTCATCGGCCAGGGCTACCACGGCACCCACACCCCGGGCGTCATCCTGCGCAACATTCTCGAAAACCCCGCCTGGTACACCGCCTACACGCCCTATCAGGCCGAGATTTCCCAGGGCCGCATGGAGGCACTGGTCAACTTCCAGACCATGGTCTGCGATTTGACCGGCATGCCGATCGCCAACGCCTCCATGCTCGACGAGGCCACCGCCGCCGCCGAGGCGATGACGCTGGCCAAGCGCAGCGTCAGATCGAAAAGCAATCGCTTCATCGTCGCCGGTGACTGCCACCCGCAGACCATTGCGGTGGTGAAGACCCGTGCCAAGCCCTTGGGGCTGGAGGTGCTCGTGACCGCCTCCCAGGCCGAGTGGACGCAGGCACTGGCCGGCGAGCACTTCGGCGCGCTGGCCCAGTACCCCGCCACCGACGGGCGTCTGCCCGAGCTGACCGAATTGCAGGCGGGCACCGCCGCCTCACACGCGCAGCAGGCCGCCTTCATCGTGGCAGCCGACCTGCTGGCACTCACCCTGCTCACCCCGCCGGGGGAATGGGGCGCCGACATCGTGGTGGGCAGCACTCAGCGCTTTGGCATGCCCATGGGCGCGGGCGGTCCGCACGCCGCCTACATGGCCTGCCTGGACGCGCATAAGCGCTCTATGCCCGGGCGCCTGGTGGGCGTGAGCGTGGACAGCCACGGCAACCCTGCCTACCGCCTGGCCCTGCAAACCCGCGAGCAGCACATTCGCCGGGAGAAGGCCACCTCCAACATCTGCACCGCGCAGGTGCTGCCTGCCGTGGTGGCCAGCATGTACGCGGTCTATCACGGCCCCGAGGGCTTAAAGCGCATTGCCTCGCGCGTGGCGGCCTACACCGCCATCTTGGCCCAGGGCCTGCAGCAGTTAGGCTGGGTGACCGGGCCTGGCAGCGCACCTGCGGCTGCCTTCGACACCCTGTGCGTGCAAACTGGCGCCGACACCGACCGAATCGCCTCTGCCGCTGTGGCGCGTGGCGCCAACCTGCGCCTGCTGGACGCCTCGCACCTGTGCATCGCCCTGGACGAGACCTGCACACGCGACGACATCTCCCTGCTGTGGTCGGTGTTCGCCCGCGACGACCAGGCGCTCCCGAGCTTTGCCACCTTTGAAAAAGGCATCGAGCCGCTGATCCCGGCCAGCCTGCGGCGCACTAGCCATTTCATGACGCACCCGGTGTTCAACAGTCACCATAGCGAGACCGGCATGCTGCGCTACATCCGCGCGCTTTCGGACAAAGATCTCGCGCTCGATCGCAGCATGATCCCCCTGGGCAGTTGCACCATGAAACTCAATGCGACCAGCGAGATGATTCCTATCACCTGGCCCGAGTTCGCCCAGCCCCACCCCTTTGCCCCGGCCGACCAGCTGGCCGGCTACGCCGTGCTTGACGCGCAGCTGCGCGAGTGGCTGTGCCAGGCCACTGGTTACGCCGGCATCAGCCTGCAGCCCAACGCCGGCTCGCAGGGCGAGTACGCGGGCCTACTGGCCATCAAAGCCTGGCATGAGAGCCGCGGCGACATGCAGCGCGACGTCTGTCTGATTCCTTCCTCCGCCCACGGCACCAACCCGGCCAGCGCGCAGATGGTGGGCATGCAGGTGGTGGTCACCGCCTGCGACGCGATGGGCAATGTGGACATGGCCGACCTGCACGCCAAGTGCGAAGCGCACAGCGATCGCCTGGCCGCGGTGATGATCACCTACCCCAGCACCCACGGCGTGTTTGAAACCAGCGTGAAGGACCTGTGCGCGCTGGTCCACCAGCATGGCGGACGTGTCTACGTGGACGGCGCCAACATGAACGCGCTGGTGGGTGTGGCGGCGCGGGGCGAGTTTGGCGGCGACGTGAGCCACCTCAATTTGCACAAGACCTTCTGCATTCCGCACGGCGGCGGTGGACCGGGCGTGGGCCCAGTGTGCGTGGTCGAGGACCTGGTGCCTTTCTTGCCCGGCCATGCCACCGGCGCGGCGGGCAGCCTGGGCGAGCGACCGGTGGGCCCGGTGTCCGCAGCGCCTTTGGGCAACGCAGCGGTGCTGCCGATCAGCTGGATGTACTGCCGCATGATGGGCGCGGACGGCCTGCAACAGGCCACCGAAGCGGCCATTCTCTCGGCCAACTACATCAGCCGGCGCCTAGCCGGCCACTACCCCACGCTCTACGCCAGCGAGAACGGCCATGTGGCGCATGAGTGCATCCTGGACCTGCGGCCGTTCAAAGACACCAGCGGCGTGAGCGCAGAGGACGTGGCCAAGCGCCTGATGGACTATGGCTTTCACGCGCCCACACTCAGCTTTCCGGTCGCCGGCACCTTGATGGTCGAGCCGACCGAGAGCGAGACGCTGGGCGAGATTGACCGCTTCATCGGCGCGATGATTGCCATCCGCGAGGAGATCCGCCAAATCGAACGCGGCGAGTGGCCGCAAGACGACAACCCCCTCAAGCACGCACCGCACACCGCGGCCAGCCTACTGCGGGGCGAGTGGACACATGCCTACCCGCGCGAGGTGGGCGCCGCCGTCCTAGGCGAAGGCCGCCACGCCAAGTACTGGCCGCCAGTGGGCCGTGTGGACAACGTCTGGGGCGACCGCAACCTGTTTTGCAGCTGCGTGCCGGTGGGTGACTACGCCGCAAACCCCTGACGCACGCGGCCTGGCGCTGCGTCGTAACGAAGGCGCGAGCCAAAAGACTCAGAGAATCGCCTCCAGTCCCTTGCGGTCCAAGAGATTGAGTAGCTTGAGCGAAGGTCCGCTGGGGTGCTTCTCGCCGATCTCCCACTTGCGGACCGTGGACGCACTGGTGTTGAGAACCGAGGCCAGTACCGCCTGACTCAAATTGGCACGATCGCGCAAAGCGCGAATCTGCGGGCCGTCGTAGGGTGCAATCGGTTCCAGGCAAAGCACCTCCAGCTTGCGCTGTTTGCGCTTGTCGATGAAGCCGAGACGCTGTAGGTCTTGGGCGGTCAAGTGAACTGCCTCAAGAATCGGGCTCTTGGCCTTGGGTTTAGCTGCCATGGCAAATCTCCTGTAATGCACCGTCTTCCACGGCAAGCCCCAACTGGGCGGACGAAAGCGCAAGCAACTCCGACGCCAATACTCGCAAGCCTTCCAACTCAGCGTCCGACACATTCGCCTTTTGGTTCTTCTCGAATCCAAAAACAAAGAACCATCGACCCGTGCGCCGGGTTGCCACCAGTGTGCGCGCCCCACCACTTTTGCCGCGACCAGGAAGTGCCACACGCTTCTTGACCACATCACCGCCCAGATCGGCATCCAGCAGGCCCTTCACCATCTCCTGAACGGCTCGGCACAAAGCCTCATCAGTGAGTAGCGTCTTGCGCATCCACCGGGCGAAGTAACGAGTTTTGAAGACGCGGTCCATCCAAAATATATACCACTTAGTGGCATACAACAAGATGACGGGAGTAAGCCCTTGATGGGCCGAACTGCGGTTGAGTGAGAAGCCCCGCTCGGCGGGAACTAGCCTGATGCCATAGTTGATGCTAGATTGCATCTTTTCAAGCATCGGAGTCCGCCATGCGAACCACCGTCACCATCGAAGATGACCTCTACCAAAAGGCACTGGATATTGCCGACCCTGGCATGGACAAGTCCCAGGTCTTTCGCGAGGCCATGCAGGTTTTCGTGCGAGTGCAGGCGGCCCAGCGCTTGGCCGCACTCGGGGGGGCAGCACCGGGCATGAAGCCCATCGCGCGCCGCCGTCCCGGTAAGTCCTGAAGGGGCTAGGCATGGCGGGCGTCTTGGTCGACACCTCGGTCTGGGTCCGGCATTTCAGGCGAACAGACCCTGTGCTGGTCAATCTGCTGATGACAGACGAGGTCCTCGTGCATCCCCTGGTGCTGCTGGAAGTAGCCTGCGGAACTCCGCCGGCGCCCCGCAGCCTCACCTTGTCATTCCTCGGGCAATTGGGCCAGACAGCCATCGCCACGCCCGAGGAAACTATGGCACTTGTTGAACGGAAGCGTCTTTTCGACAAAGGCTGCGGCGCGGTGGACATCAGCCTTCTGGCCTCGGCCCTGCTGACCCCAGGCGCAAGCCTGTGGACGCATGACCGCCCCCTGCAGGCACTGGCTGAGCGCCTGGGCGTTGCCTTCCGACCCGCCACCGGCGTTCTATGATCGTCGGCAATTTGCCAACCGAGACCGATACGATGATTGTTGAAATCGCAGACTTCAAGGTCCGCCCCGAGCAGCGCGCCGCTTTCCTCCAGGCCATCACCGGAGCCGCCACCGCCTACCTCGCCAAGTCCGAGGGTTACCGGGGCCACCGCATCCTCGCCTGCCAAGAGGCACCCGGGCGCGTCGTGCTCACCGTCGAGTGGGCAACACTCGAGGCCCACACCGTGGGCTTTCGGCAGTCGCCGGCCTTCACCGAGTGGCGCGCGATGATCGGGCCCTTCTTCATGGAGCCGCCTCACGTCGAGCACTTCGACATAGCCGCCGCCTCCTGAGTTCACCGCCCCGACCGATTGACGTGAGAAGGCCCCGCCGATGAACATCCCCTCCGCCATCGCCGCCGCCTTCACCCCCGCCGGGCCGCTGCGGGCGGGCATCAACCTGGGCAACCCCATCCTGGCTGGCAAGCGGGCCGACACGGGCGAGGTGTACGGCGTGTCGGTCGACCTCGCGCGCGGCTTCGCACAGCGCCTGGGCGTCGAGTTGGAATTAAAGCCCGTGGACACCGCCGCCAAGTCGGTCGACTTGGTGACGAAGGAGGAAGCCGACATTGGCTTTTTCGCGGTCGACCCGCTGCGCGGCGCGGGCATTCATTTCACCGCGCCCTATGTGCTGATCGAGGGCTGCTACCTGGTGCGGGACGCCTCCCCCCTCACCCGCAACGATGAGGTCGACCAGGCCGGTACCCGCGTGGTGGTGGGCCAGGGCAGCGCCTACGACCTCTTTCTCTCGCGTGAAATCAAGGCGGCGACGCTGGAGCGCGCGCGCTCCTCGCCAGCGGTGGTTGACCACTTCATTGCCACTGGCGCCGACGTGGCCGCTGGGGTGAAACAACAACTCGAAGCTGATGCCGCCCGCTTAGGGGGCCTGCGGCTACTGCCGGGACGCTTCATGGTGATCCAGCAGGCCATGGGCTGCCCCAAGGGCCGTGGCGCCGAGGCCGCCGCAGCGCTGGCGGCGTATGTCGAGGAGATGAAGGCCTCGGGCTTTGTTGCCGAGGCGTTGGCGCGTCACGGCATCGAAGGCGCCTCGGTGGCGCCAGCTTCAGAGCGCTAGGGCTTACCCGCGGCGGGCGCAGGTGTCATTCCATGCGCTCGATCATCCTCCGGTGAAGCTCCTCCAGCCGCGTGCCCTCTGGGTGGAGGACAACCTCCGAGCGGTAAGCCGCCATCTTCCTTGCCAGATCGATCTGAGTCGCCCATGTGAACGCCCTCTTGGTGGATACGATGAGATCCGATAGCTCGTCCTCCATTTCCTTTACCTGTTCCCGCCATACACGTATGCGGTCTTCCTGCAGCCTTTGTGCGAGGTCGAGGTACCGCTCCGGCAGGATCGCCGATGCAGGCGGCAAGGAAGGCGACGGAGCTGTGGACGGAGGTGCTGCACCCCCAGCGTCCGGGTCGAGCGCGACGTCCAGCGGGTGGGCCTGGGCTTCGGCCTCGATCCGTCGCCGTGAGGCCACGTCGAAAATCGTCTCCGCCTGCCATGCAGGGGCGGCCGGGATCGATGCTTCGATCCAATCAGACGCCGTACCCTCTGCCGATCGGGCTTGATCTATGGTGTCGGTGTGGCCCGCCAATAGGGCTTGTGAATGCGGCTGTGAATGCGGCTGCGACGGCACCTGTGACTGCGCCTGTAACCGCTGGGGCACGATGTCAGAGACCGGAACGCGCGGATCCGCCTCGGGGAGCGCCGGCTGACCGAGCACCGGCGCAGGCGCGGCCGAGGTGAAGTAAAGGCCCAGGACGGGCATGAGGCGGGCGGAGATGTGCATGGGGCGCTCCATAAGCGAGGGGAATGAAGCGCACGATGGTGCGCGAACCCGCGCCCCACGGGAAGCGCCTGCGCCTACCGAATCAGACCGCTGTCAGGCCGTCGCCGTGGTGCCAGCTGACTGCTGTGCAATCTGCCGCAATGCCTGCTCAAAGGCTTCGGCTGGCTGGCCGCCCTGAATCAGGTACTGGTCATTGACGATGACCGAGGGCACGGCCGTGATGCCGGCTTGCCGGTAGAACGCTTCGCGGTCGCGCACCTCTGCGGCGAATTCATCGCTGGACAAAATGGACCGGGCCACCTCGGCATCGAGGCCGGCCGCAGCCACCGCTGCCAGCATGACCTCGTGCTGGCCCACTGCCTGGCCCTGCTCGTGGTAGCTCGAAAGCAGGGCCTGTTTGAGGTCGCGTTGCGCGCTGCCGCCCAGCGTGCCCGCCCAATGCAGCAGGCGGTGGGCATCAAAGGTGTT